>JBJMLD010000095.1:0-20482 GCA_045805545.1 Solirubrobacteraceae bacterium
CTCCTCTACGATGTGCTGGCGCGCCTGGGCGGCGAAGGGCACGCCTCTGAACGGCCGCTCGCCCGTGAGCAGCTCGAACGCCACGACGGCGAGCGCGTAGCGGTCGCTCGCCTCGGTGGCGCGCTGGCCGAGCGCCTGTTCGGGCGCGACGTATGCCGCGGTGCCGAACACGGTGCCGCCCCGAGTGATCGTGTCCTCGGTCGCGATCCGGGCGATCCCGAAGTCGCCCACGTGCAGACCGCGCTGGCTATCGAGCAGCATGTTGCCCGGCTTGATGTCGCGATGGATGACGCCCTGCTCGTGCGCGTAGTCGAGCGCGGCCGCCGCATCGCGCAGCCAGCGAACCGGATCGTCGCCTCGCACCGCGTGCACGCGGATGGCATCCGCCACCGAGCCGCCGGGGAGATGCTCCATGACGATGAACGGACGGCTTGGCGTGCCCTCGGCGTCCGGATTCGTCCGCCCGACGTCGAAGATCGTGATGATGTTCGGATGGCCGGACAGACGCCCGGCCGTGCGCGCCTCGCGCATGAATCGGCGCACCGCCCGGTCATCGTCGACGAACTGGTCGGCCAGCAGCTTCAGCGCCACGCGACGCCCGAGCATGAGGTCTTCCGCGCACCAAACGGTCGCCATCCCGCCCCGCGCGATGAGCCGGATCAGACGGTAACGATCTGGCAGGCCCGCGTCCGCCAGCGCACGCGGAATCGTTTGGGTCCGAACACCCATTGACAGCGTTCAGTACCCGTCTGAGCGGATCTGAACCTACGGGCGCCGGTTCCACTCACAGACGTACGTCTATACTCGCCCGCCATGCCGAAGGTATGTCACACCTGCGCCAAAGGTCCGAGTTTCGGACACAGCCGGAGCCACTCGATGGTCGCCACCAAGCGGCGCTTCGAGCCCAACCTCCAGCGGGTGCGCATCGACGACAACGGCACGCCACGCCGCGTGTACGTCTGCACCCGGTGCCTGAAGGCCGGCAAGGTCATCAAAGCGCGCTGAGCACGTGCTCCCGCGGGCACATGAGGTAGCCGGGGCCCTTGTCTGACCCCAGCATCGTCCGCTTCCGCGCCGTCGTGGAGGCCGCCCTTGCGTCGCTCGAAGCGCGACGCGAGGAGGTCAACGACCTCAACGTCTTCCCCGTCGCCGACGGCGACACCGGCGACAACATGGTGCTCACGCTGCGCGCGGTGCTCCAGGAGCTCGACCGCCTCTCGAATGCATCCGAGGATCGGACGATCGATGACATCGGCCGCGACGAGATCGTCAGCTCGGTGGCGCGCGCGGCCCTGCTCGGCGCGCGCGGCAACTCCGGCGTCATCCTGTCTCAGCTCATCCGCGGCGCCGCCGAGGAGTTGGCCAGCCGGCCGGGCGAGCTCGTCGATCCCGTGCTGATCAGCGCCGCGCTGGCCCGGGCCGCCGACCAGGCCTACGGCTCGGTACGCGAACCGGCCGAGGGAACGATCCTCACCGTCGTGCGCGAGATGGCCGTGCGCGTGGCCTCAGAGCTCGCGCACATGCAGAACGGCCGCCTCCAGCCCGACGCCGGCGACGCCGAGCAGAACGCGATGATCGCTGAGGTCATCGAGAAGGCGCTCTCCGCCGGGCAGGATTCGGTCAAGCGCGGTCCCGATCTGCTTCCCGTGCTGCGCGAAGCCGGTGTCGTCGACGCCGGCGGCTACGCGCTCACGGTCCTGCTCGCCGGGATCGTCGGCGCGCTGCGCGGCACCGATCCGCCGGCGCTCGATCATCACGCCGCGGCGCGCGTGACCCACCCGCAGCACTCCTCGACGACGTACCGCTACTGCACGAACTTCGCGGTCACCGGCAGCGGACTCGAGCAGCGACGCTTCGTGCAGGCGCTCGAGCGGATCGGCGACTCGGTGCTGGTCGTGGGCGATCCGACCACGCTCAAGGTCCACGTCCACACCGACGACCCCAACACGGCCACGGCGCTGTTCGCGGAGTCCGGGACGGTGTCTCATCTCGACGTGGCCGACATGCGTGCGCAGGTCCGCCAGCGCGACGAGCGGCTCACCGGCGAGGTCGCCCAGGCGCGCACCGGCGCGCTGGCCGTGATCAGCGGCGAAGGGATGCGGGCGCTGTTCGAGAGCCTCGGCGTGCGTGTGCTCGACGGCGGGCCGACGCTCAACCCCTCGACCTACGACCTGTTGGCCGCGATCCACGCGATCGGCGCCGAGGAGGTCGTCGTGCTCCCCAACAGCCCGAACGTGATCATGGCCGCCGAGCGCGCCGCCGAGCTGTCCGACAAGCGGGTGCATGTGGTCTCCTCGCGCTCACAGCAGGCCGGGCTGGCCGCCGCGGTCAGCCTCGACCCCGGGCGCGGCGCCGCCGACAACGCCGCCGCGATGGCCGAGACGCTTCAGCGCATACGCACGGGCGCGGTGGCGCCGGCCGCCCGGGACGATGTCCAGGGCCGGTTCCGCGAGGGCGACGCGGTCGGATTCGTCGAGGAGCAGATCGTGGCCTGGGGCCGGCCGCGGGACACGCTGCGCGATGTGCTCGAGCAGCTCGCCCCCAATGCGGAGCTGATCACCTGCCTGCGTGGTGCCGAGGCGCCGCTTGACGATGAGACCGTGCACGCGCTGGCGGCCGGCGAGGTCGAGTTCGAACTCTCCAACGGTGGTCAGCAGAGCTACTGGTGGCTGCTCTCCGCTGAGTAGCGACCGCGAGGGCAGTCATCATCGAGCGGAAGATGGTGCCGCTCGGATTTGCGAGTGCCGATCCGCTTGATGCGGAGTCGGTCGCGGCTGCGCCCGTCCGCTACCCGCGACCCTCGCGCCTCGCCTTGCCGTTGTCGCTCGACGGGCCTAAGGCCGAGCACGCCGCCGCGACGCTGGGGCTGCACACGGTCGGCGATCTGCTCGAGCACCTCCCGCGCGACCGCCGCGACGCCCGGGCCGTGGCTGATCTCGTGGCCGGGGAGACGGCGACGGTGATAGTCGAGGTGCGCTCGATCGCGTCCCGCTCGGTGCGCCGGCGCGGCATGCGCCCGCTCGTCGAGGCAACCGTGGCCGACGGCACGGGCGCGATGAAAGTGGCGTTCTTCAACCAGCCATGGCTGGCGCAGAAGTACCCGGCCGGAACCCGGCTCGTGCTGCACGGCAAGTACCAGGCGCGCAACCGCTTCTCGGTACAGGCACACGCGCGCACGAGCGAGGCGGCTGCCGGTGCCGATTCCGTGGCCCATTACCCCGCCACCGAGGGCCTGTCCTCCACGCAGATCCTCGCCCTGGTGCGCAAGCACGCGGACGCGATCGGTGACGTCGCGGAACCGCTTCCGGCGTCGCTTCGCACGCGTGAGCGACTGGTGGATCGTGCGGCGGCGCTGCGAGCCGCGCACTTCCCGGCGCGGGAAGCCGATCAGGACGGAGCCCTGCGCCGGCTCGCCTTCGACGAGCTGCTGCTCGTACAGCTGGCGCTGCTCCGCCGCCGGCGGCTCCGGCGGGCGGGGGCGAGGGCGCCCGAGCTCGATGGGGTGCGCGAGCTGACGGCGCGTTGGTTGAGCTCGATGCTGCCCTTCCAGCTCACTCTTGATCAGCGGGCCGCCCTGGACGCGATCGACGCCGATATCGCGCGGCCGGTGCCGATGCAGCGCCTGCTCATGGGCGAAGTGGGGTCGGGCAAGACCGTGGTGGCGCTCTACGCCATGCTGCGCGCCGTCGAGCACGATCTGCAGGCGGCGATGATGGCGCCGACCGAGACGCTGGCCGAGCAGCACTTCGCGACGATCCAGTCACTGCTGCCGGGCGAGCTCGTCCGCGTCGGCCTGCTCACCGGCTCGACGCCGGCCCGGCGGCGCGCTGATCTGTTGGCCAAGCTGTCGTCCGGCGAGCTGTCTTTGATCGTCGGCACGCACGCCCTGATCGAGGAGGGCGTGCGCTTCGCGCGATTGGCCGTCGCTGTCGTGGATGAGCAGCATCGCTTCGGCGTCCGCCAGCGCGCCGCGCTCGACGCCAAGGGCTACGACGGCGGGAGCCCTCATGTCCTGCACATGACGGCCACGCCGATTCCGCGCACGCTCGCTTTGTCGAATTACGGCGACCTCGACTTCACCGTTCTGCGCGAGCTCCCACGCGGCCGCCAGCCGATCCAGACGTTCGTGTGCTCGACCGAACGCGAGCGCTCGCGCGCCTACGACCGGATCCGCGAGGAGCTGCGCGCCGGACGTCAGGCGTTTGTCGTCTGTCCCCTCGTGGAGGAATCGGAGGTGCTACAGGCGCGGGCCGCCACGGCCGAGTACGAGCGGCTGCGGGTCGGTGAGCTACGGGGTTTCGAGGTCGTGCTTCTGCACGGACAGATGCGCCCGGGGGACAAGCAGGCGGCGATGGCGTCATTTTCCTCAGGCTCAGCGCATGTGCTCGTCGCGACGTCGGTGATCGAGGTCGGGATCGATGTCCCCAACGCCACAGTGATGCTCGTCGAGAACGCCGAGCGCTACGGGATCTCGCAGCTGCACCAGCTGCGCGGGCGGATCGGCCGGGGTTCCCACGCCTCGCTGTGTTTGCTGTTCGGGCCCAAGGACTCGCCGCGGCTGCGGGCGCTGGCTTCAGGGTCGGACGGGTTCGAGCTGGCCGAGGTCGATCTGGGCCTGCGGGGCGAAGGGGAGCTGATCGGGACGCGGCAGAGCGGTCTTGCGCACTACAAGGTGGCCGAGCTGCCGCGCGACGCCGAGCTGCTCGAGCGGGCGCGGATGCATGCCGAGGGGATCGCGGGCGTGGATTTCGAGCTGGCGCTGCCCGAGCACGCGCTGCTGGCTGACGCCCTGGCGCGGGTGTACGGCGATGAGGCGGCGGCGCCGATCCGCGCGTGATGGCGTCGTGCGGGTGATCGTCTCGTGCGCGTGATCGCCGGGTCGCGGCGGGGTGCGCGGCTCGTGGCGCCGCGCGGTAAGTCGGTGCGACCCACCTCTGATCGAGTGCGAGAGGCCCTGTTCTCGATCCTCGGGCCGCTGGATGGCGTGAACGTCTTGGACCTGTTCGCCGGCTCCGGTGCATTGGCCATCGAGGCGCTCTCCCGGGGCGCGTTTTCCGCCACGCTGGTCGACTCATCGGCGGCCGCGATTGCTGCGATCCGCCGCAATCTCGGATCGCTTGATCTCGACGCCGACGTGCGCCGCGCGCGGGCCTTGGACTTCCTCGAGCGGGCACGCGCCGCGCGCGCCCAATACGATCTCGTGTTCCTCGATCCCCCATACCGCCACGCGAGCGCCCTCGGCGGGCGCCTCTCGACGGCACTCGGACCGGTCCTGGCACCGGACTCCCGGGTAATAGCCGAGAGCGACCGGCGAGCGCCGCTTGAGCTCGTCCTCCCGCTCCTGGACGAGCGGCGATACGGGGACACCCTGATCCGGATCCATGGCCCCTGACAACCGCATCGCGATCTGCCCCGGCTCGTATGACCCGGTCACTTACGGGCACATCGACGTGATTTCGCGGGCGGCGGCGATGTTCGACAAGGTCATAGTCGCGGTCGTCAACCTGCCGGTCCGCAAGGGGAACACGCTGTTCACAGCCGAGGAGCGAGTTGCCTTCGTCGAGAACGCCACGCGTGACCTCGGCAACGTCACGGTCGAGCCCTTCCGCAACCTGGTCGTCGAATTCGCGCACCAACGCGGCGCGAAGGCGATAGTCAAGGGGCTACGGGCGATCTCGGACTTCGAGTACGAGCTGGAGATGAATCAGCTCAACCACCGACAGGCGCCTGACGTCGAGTCGGTGTACTTGATGGCGTCGGCAAAGTACAGTTTTGTTAGATCTAGTGGCGTAAAAGAGCTGGCCACTTTCGGTGGGAACGTCGACGACATGGTGCCCCCCGAGGTGGTGGCGGCCTTGAAGGAACGGCTCGGCCGCTGACGAAACAGAGGTTGCTTCATGGACGTCTTGGTATTGATCGACAAGCTGGATGACTTGGTCCACAACGCCAAGCCGGTCCCGCTGACCGATCAGGTCCGTGTCGACAAGGAAGAGATCTACGACATCCTGGACCAGATGCGCGCCACGATCCCCGAGGAGATCAAGCAGGCGCGGTGGATCGTCAAGGAGCGCCAGGAGATGCTGGCCGAAGCCAAGCGCGAGGCCGAGCGGATCGTCAAAGAGGCCCGCGAGCGCCAAGAGCGGCTGATCTCCGAGGAGGAGATCACCCGGCAGGCCGAGCGCGCCGCCGAGGACATCATCGAGGACGCGCGAGGACGCGAGCGCGAGATCCGCCTCGGCGCCGAGGACTACGCCGACGAGATCCTCAACACGCTCGAGATCAATCTCTCGAAGTTCATCGCCGCCGTGCAGCGCGGGCGCGATCGGCTCGCCGGTAAGGACGAGCCGGCCGAAGTGTCTTAGCGGCTCAGTGTTTTAGTGGCGCGTCTCGAAGTCCTCGACGCCGACATCACCGCGTTGGACGTTGACGCGATCGCGAATGCCGCGAACACGCAGATGATGCATGGCGGCGGCGTCGCCGGTGCGATTCGCCGTGCCGGCGGGTCAGCCGTGGAATCCGAGAGCCGTGCGGCTGCGCCGATCGGTCTCGGCGAGGCGGTCTCCACGAGTGGGGGAGAGATGCCCTGCAAATGGGTCATCCACGCGGCGACGATGGAGCTCGACGGCCCTACCTCCGCGTCGATCATCCGGCGCGCCACTGCATCGACGCTGCAGGTGGCGGAGTCGCTCGGAGCTCGGTCGTTGGCCCTGGTCGCGTTCGGCACGGGCGTCGGTGGGTTCCCCCTCGACCAGGCTGCCGCGATCGAGGTCGAGGAGGTGCGCTCACACCTGGCCGCGGGGCAGAGCGCCCTGGAGCGGATCGTGTTCGCGGTGCGCGGTGCCGAAGCGCGTGAGGCGTTCCAGCGCGCGCTCGACGATTCGGGGGTCTGAGCTGAGCCTCGGTTGAGCCGTCCGTCCGCGGCTGGCTCTAGGTTGCTGGCCAGAGGTGACGGCCCAGCGAAACGATCCTTGTCCGTGCGGGAGCGGCGCGAAGTACAAGCGCTGCTGCCTCGACAGGGAAGTGGAGCTGCAGCGCTTGCTGGTCGGGCTCGAGCGGATCGTCGAGGACATTGGTGATGAGACCTACGACCGCGACCCTGAGTGGGTCGCCGAGCAGATGGCGGAGTTCTACGACCGCGGTCTCGACGCCTTTGGGATTCGCGGGCCAACGCGCGACGAACTGCTCACCGCCGAGCTGTGGTTCCTGCTCGACTGCCCGCTGCCCAGCGGCGAGACGCCGGTCGCGCTGCGGCGCCCGCAGGATCCGGGCCGGAAAACGGAGATGCTCGCTCGCTCGGAGCTGCGCGCCTGGCGCGTGGCCTCGGTCGGACCCGGCAGCGGGTTCACCGGGCTCTGCGCGCTGGGAACCGGGCGCGCCCGGATCGACGCGGTCTCTGGTGTGTCCGGCGAGCTGCGCCGCGGCGCGATCGTCGTGGGCCGATCGGTACCACTCGGCCCGGAGCGCTGGGTCTTGATCGGCACCGCGCGCGTCGTCGAGCCGGAAGTGAGCGCGGAGTTCGGGGCGCTGCTGGCCTCGCTCGACGCGCCGCGCGGCGAAGAGTGGCGCGTGCACGGCGGCGTCGTGGCCGCAGCCGCCTGGGCCTGGCCCGAGGAGCGCGAGGTCACGATCGACGGCGAGGTCGTCGAGGAGGCGTGCGTGCGCTACCTGGTGTCCGAGCCCGACGAGGTGCGGGCCCACCTCGCCGATGACCCAGAGCTGATCTGGCTCGGTGAGTCGGACTACGACGGCGCGCTGCGCTGGCGCTGGCGCTGGGACACGCCGGCCCCGCGGCCACCAGTCGCCGAGCCCGGCGTCCGGTTTGAGTTGTGCGACGAGGACGCCGCCGACGTGCCCTACCTGGCCGAGGTCAATTTCGAGCCCTACGACGACGAGCTGTGGCTGTTCGCGCCCACGCCGGCGCGGCTGGCAATAGCGCGCCGCCTGATGCGCGACCGAATCGGGCCCCGATTGGCCACCGTGATCTCATTCGACATCGAACCGCCGGAGTCAGTACCCCGCTGGAAGCGCCTGCGCTTCGACGCCATGGCGCGCCGCCGGCGCCTGCCAGCCGCGCGGGGTCGCGCAGCGGCGTAGGTCCCAGGTGGTCCGCCGGCGCTGCCAGGCCGGCGGCCTCTTCCGCCACGGCCGGCCTTCGATTTGGTGCACGCCGCCCGTCTACCACCCGCCGCCCTTACCACCCACCGCCCCACCCCCGTACTGAACGGTACGGTACCGACCTCAGCCGCGACAATAATCGAACAAATCGCGCGGTGGCAGCCGAGTTTGGTGCGAAATGTCCCGTGGCGGGCAATTTGCGCACCCGCGCGGTGCCGGTGGCGCGAATTGTGCGATTTTTGCCCGTGGCCACCGGGCCGGAGCCCGCAGGCGGCGCTGCCGGCGCGATTTCGGCCTGGAGCCCGCAAGCCACGAGCGCACATTCTTAGCCGGGACGTCCCGGCTAATCGGGCTAGCGGACCTCGAACCCGCTGGCGCCCTCGGGCTCCTCGTCGGTCACGTCGACGTCCTTGACGTCGGCCTGCGATGGCCCGGTCCGGAGGAAGCGCTCCACGCGCTCGACGGCATCCGGCTCGCCCTCCAAGACTGCCTCGACCGCGCCATCGGAGCGATTGCTCACCCAGCCGTCGACGCCATGCGCTTGCGCGCGCTCGCGGACCGAGTCGCGGAAGAAGACTCCCTGCACACGGCCATGAACCACCACCCGGCGGCGAACGCGCTCGCTCTGCATGGCAGGAATTCTTGCAACCGGCCGGTTCCGTCCGCACCCCCCGCCATTCTGGATCGTCGATGAGCGCGATCTGGCTAATTGTCGGTCTTCTCGCCGGCGCTGCGGCGGCGCTGCTGGCGCTGCGTCCGCGCCTTCGGGCGCTGAGCGCTCAGGCGTCGGACGCGGCAGAGCATTCGGCGCGCGCCGCCCAACTCGAACGAGAGCTGGTCAAGACGACGGCCGATCTCGACCACGAGCGCACGTTGGGCCAGGAACGGCTGGCCACGCTGTCCGATGCCCAGGAGCGCTTATCGACATCGTTCAAGGCCCTGAGCGCCGAGGCGCTGCAGTCGAGCATGGCCCAGCTGGCCGAGCTGTCCCGGTCGCAGCTCCAGGCGACGCAGGCCGAGGCCAAGGGCGACCTGGAGAAGCGCCACCAAGCGGTCGAGCAGCTGGTGGCGCCGCTGCGCGAGCAGCTCGGACGGGTCGACGCCCAGCTGCTGCGCCTCGACCAGGAGCGACGCGAATCGCGCGGCCGCCTCGAGGCGCAACTGCGCAACCTGAACGAGACGGGCGAGCGGCTGCGCAGCGAGACAGGTGCGCTGGTCACCGCGCTGCGCAAGCCGAATGCGCGCGGGCAGTGGGGCCAGATGCAGCTGCGAAATGTGGTCGAGCTCGCCGGCATGCTCCGCCACTGCGACTTCTGCGAGCAAACGTCGTACCCGGGCTCGGAGACCACGCTGCGGCCAGACCTCCTCGTCAACCTGCCCGGCGGCAAGCACGTGGTGGTCGACGCCAAGGCGCCACTTCAAGGCGTCCTCGACGCCTACGAGGCCCCGAACGAGGAGGAGCGCGAGCGGCATCTGAAGGATCACGCGCGCCTACTGCGCAAGCACGTCAAGGCACTTGCCGACAAGACGTACTGGTCGGGCCTCGACTCGACGCCGGACTTCGTCGTGATGTTCCTGCCCGGCGAGCACCTCTACGGCGCGGCGCTCGAGGCCGATCCATCATTGATCGAGGACGCGATGGCGCGGCGCGTGCTGATCGCGACGCCTACAACGCTGCTCGCCATCCTCAGAGCCGTCGCTTACGGCTGGCAGCAGGAGCGCGTCGCAGAGTCGGCCCAGGCCATCTCCGAACTCGGGCGTGAGCTGCACGGGCGGCTGGCCAAGCTGTCCTCGCTGCTCGCCACGCTGGGCAACCGGCTGAACGGGACCGTCCGGGCGTTCAACGAAACCGTCGGGTCCTACGAGGCTCGCGTGATGCCAGGCGCCCGCCGTTTCGCCGAGCATGGCGCGGTCGCCGAGGGGCGCGAGCTACCCCAGCTCGAGCACGTCACGGTAAGCGCCCGCCGCGTGCAGCTGGCCGAAGTCGACACCGAGCCAGACGAGCCACCGCCGCCGGCCGAAGAGCTGGCCGCGCCACGCCGGCTGTTCGCGGCGGAGTAGCCGCGGTGCCGCGGCCGCCGCCGGCGGCGCTCAGTCCCGCGCTGCCTCCCGCCGGCCGAGCCACCACTGCCGCAGGTCCTCGCGCTGGTGCGGCAGCGGGTCAGCTGACGGCTTACGCCGCCGCACGAAGTCGAGCGCATCGTCGATGTCGAGCCCTTCGCGCAACGCCACCACGCCGGCCGCCACGGCGGCTGAGCGCTGCCAGCCTGCCCGGCAGTGCAGGTAGGTGCGCACTCCCTGGTCGAGCAGCTCGATCACGTCCCTGACCGCGGTCTCGAGCTCGTCGGGGGGAAGGCCGCCGTAGTCGGTCAGGCCGACCCGATACTCCTCGATCCCCTCCGATTGCATGGCGGCTGCCACGGTCTCGCGCTCGCCGGGGCGGTATTCGGTGTCCTCGACCAGGTTGACCACGCCTCTGACGCCTAGCCAGTCGAGCATGGAGACGTCGCCGGCGTCCAACGGGTAGGCGCCGATCAGCAGGTCGTCGAGGATGTCGGCGAAGCCGTAAGTGCGAAACCAGTTCGACATCGACGGGCAATGATCGCGGGTCGGCCTTAGGACTAGCGTAATCGCCGATCCGCACGCCCCGCCCGAGCTTGCTTGCATACGGCGCGTGACTGGTGGACTTGCCGATGTCGTATTCGCCGCGCGCGTGTTCACGCGCGCCGGCATTGTCCGGCCATCCCGACCCGATCGCGTCGTCCGCGCCGTCACCGCGCTGCGGCGGTACGGCCCGACGCTGGCGGCCGGTTACCGCGGCTGCGCCGCCCGCTATCCCGAGCGTTCCGCGATCATCGATGAGGGCGGGACGTTGACCTTCGCCGAGGTCGACGCCCGTACGAACGCGCTCGCGCACGGGCTGGCGGCCCGCGGGCTGCGGGCGGGCGACCGGGTGGCGATTATGTGCCGCAACCACCGCGGGTTCATCGAGGCGAGCATCGCGTGCTCCAAGCTCGGCGCCCACGCCGTCTATCTGAACACGGCGTTCGCGCGCCCGCAGGTGACCGAGGTTGTCGAGCGCGAGGCGCCGGCCATGATCATCTACGACGACGAGTTCGCCGGCGAGGTGGCCGAGGCTGTCGGCACCGGCCGGACCGGGCTCATGGCCTGGGTGGACGGTGGCGCCGGGGCCGCCGGCACCGGGGCGAACGCCGCAACCCCACCCGCCAGCGCCGGCCCCGCCACGGCGTCCGGCGGCGACGAAACGCTGCAGCAGCTGATCGACCACAGCCCGACCACACCCCTCCCGCCACCGGAAAACCCCGGCCGGACCGTGATCCTCACCTCAGGCACAACCGGGACGCCCAAGGGCGCGAACCGCGCCAGCCCCGACTCGCTGCAGCCGGCCGCGGCCCTGCTTGATCGCATCCCGCTGCGGGCTCGCGAGCCGACGATGATCGCGGCGCCACTGTTTCACTCTTGGGGCTTCGCCCACTTCTTCCTCAGCACGGCGCTGGGCTCGACGCTCGTGCTGCGGCGCCGGTTCGACCCCGAGGACACGCTCCGGGCCGTCGCCGAGCAGCACGCCACGGCGCTCATCGTCGTTCCGGTGATGCTCCAGCGGATGCTCGAGTTGCCCGACGAGGCGCGCGGCCGCTACGACGTGTCCGAACTACGCGTGATCGCCTCCAGCGGCTCGGCGCTACCAGGGCCGTTGGCGCAGCGGGTGATGGACGCCTTCGGCGATCGGCTCTACAACCTCTATGGATCGACCGAGGTCGCCTGGGCCGCGATCGCCACCCCGGAGGACCTGCGCGCCGCCCCGGGCACGGCGGGCAGGATCCCGCGCGGCACAGTGGCTCGGGTCCTCGACGAGCACGGGCGCCCACTGCCGGACGGGCAGCCCGGCCGCATCTTCGTCGGCAGCGAGCTCCTGTTCGAGGGCTACACCGGCGGCGAGGACAAGGCGCGGATCGGCTCGCTGATGTCAACCGGTGACGTCGGCCATTTCGACGCGGCCGGGCGGCTGTTCGTCGATGGACGCGACGACGACATGATCGTCTCCGGCGGGGAGAACGTGTTCCCCGGAGAGGTCGAGGATCGGCTCGCGCGCGTCGCGGGCGTCAAGGAGGCCGCCGTCATCGGGGTGCCGGACGAGGAGTTCGGACAGCGCTTGCGTGCCTTCGTCGTGCCGCAGGACGGGGTGACGCTTTCAGAGGCGGATCTCAAGGAGCACGTGCGCGACAACCTCGCCCGCTACAAGGTCCCGCGCGACGTCGTATTCGTCGACGTGCTCCCGCGCAACGCCACCGGGAAGGTGCTCAAGCGCGAATTGGCTCGCGACTGACCGCGACGCCCGGAGCAGCCGGCAAGCCGCACTATCCTCGATTTCATGGCGCTCCGCACTGACACATTTGATCTGGGTGGGCTGCGCCTGACCGCCGGCGAGGGACGTCGTCTGGAGCTGTGTGTGTCGATCGATCCCTTCGATCTTGGCGGCGAGCGCTACGCGGTCGAGCCGGCGCTGGTGCCGGTCCGACTTGACATCTCCCGCATGACCGGCGACGGCTACGCCCTGCGTGTGCGCTTCAGCGCAAGCCTCGACGGCCCGTGCATGCGCTGTCTGGAGGAGGCATCGCCCGGGTTCGAGATCGACGCTCGGGAGGTCTCCCAACCCGGGGAGGGCGACGAGCTCGACTCGCCGTACATCCGCCACGGCATCCTCGATCTGCGCGCTTGGGCGCGCGACGCGCTCGGCCTGGCGCTGCCCGCGAGGGTGCTCTGCCGATCCGACTGCGCCGGGCTGTGCCCGCACTGCGGGACTGACCTGAACGTCGCCGGACCGGAACACGTCCACGAAGCCGAGCCCGATCCCCGCTGGGCCAAGCTCTCAGAGCTGCGCTTCGACAACTGACCTAGGCCCCGCGGCGGCGACGCGACCGGGACAATCCCGCCTCCAGGACGTCCGCCTAGCCCTGCTAGCCTGCTGCTGCCATGGCCGTACCAAAGCAGAAGCAGTCCCACGCCAGGACCTCGCAGCGGCGCGCGCAGCACAAGATCGGCGCGCCGGCCTACAACGCATGCCCGACATGCCACAGCCCGCGGATCCCGCACCGCGTGTGCCCGGTCTGCGGCAGCTACAAGGGCCGCGAGGTAATTGCGCCGAGCGCCGACGAACCGGCCAGCTAGCCCCGCACATGGTCATCGTCGCGGTTGACGCGGGCGGAGCCGATCTCGGCCCCAGCGAAGTAGCCGCAGGCGCCGCGCGCGCCGCGGAGAAAGGCATTGGCGTGATCCTGTTCGGGCCGGCGGCCGAGCTCGGCCCGGTTCCCAGCGGCGTCGAGGTGGTCGACGCGCCGATATCGATCGCCAAGGCCGCCGATCCTGCATTCGCCGTCCGCTCCACGCCGGAGGCGTCGATCGTCCAGGCGGCCAAAGCGGTCGCCGACGGCCGCGCCCAGGCCCTCGTTTCCGGAGGCTCGACCGGCTCGGCGCTGGCCGCCGGGCTGTTCAACATGCGCCGCGATCGCGGCATCTATCGGCCCGCGCTGGCCCTGCCGATCCCGATGCCGGCCTCAACGCCGGTTCTGCTCCTAGATGTCGGCGCCAACGTCAACTGCCGACCCGAGCACCTGGTCCAGTTCGCGCACATGGGCTCGGCCTTCGCCCAGGCGGTGATGGGACTCGAGAATCCGCGTGTCGCGCTGCTCTCCAACGGCGAGGAACCGGCCAAGGGGACGCCCGAGCTGGTCACCGTGCATGAGAGTCTGAGCGGCGAGGGCGGGACTGGGCTCAACTTCATCGGCAACGTCGAGGGCACGCAGGTGACCGACGGCGTCACGGATGTCGTGGTGATGGACGGCTTCACGGGCAACATCACGCTCAAGCTGATCGAGGGCGTATCCGGCCGCGTGCTGCGCGCCGTGCGCGAGGCGGCGATGAGCTCCTGGCGCGCCAAGCTGGGCGGAGTTCTGCTGCGGCCGGCGGTGCAAACGCTGCGTGACCAGATCGATCCCGAGGGACCCGGCGGCGCCTACATGCTCGGCCTGCGCCAGCTCGGGGTGGTAGCCCACGGCCGGTTCACGCGCCGCGGCTTCGCCCGCGCGATCGAGGTCGCCGCCCAGGGGGTCGAGCAGGATGTGATCGGGCGCACGCGGAGCGCCCTGGAGCGCGCCGGCGCGCTGCGCTCACCGCGGATGGATCCAGACCAACCGGCGCAGGAAGGGGCCGCGTCCGGGGCGCAGGCTACGGTGTCCAGCCCATGAAACGCGAGCAGGTTTTCTCGCTGATCCGCGCGCATCTGGCCGACGAGCTCGAGGTGGAGCCGGACAGGATCCAGGAGGTGACGCGCTTCCGCGAGGATCTCGAAGCCGATTCTCTTGATCTCTACACGCTCGTCCAGGAGCTCGAAGACTCCTACGGCGTGAAGATCTCCGATGAGGAGGCGGCGAAGATCCTGACCGTCGGCCAGGCGGTCGATTTCGTGCTCGCGTCGGGCGCCGGAGCGGCGTCCGCGACGGCGAGCCAAGGCCCAGACGCTGAGTGAGCATCGACAGGTTGCGCGCGTTGCTCGACGAGCTCCCTCCGGAGCTCGCGAAAGCCACGTTCACGCACTCGTCGTGGACGTCACGCCGGGCGGATTCCTACGAGCGGTTGGCCTTCCTTGGCGACAGCGTTCTGGCGCTGGCGGTTACGGCCTATCTGTACCCACGCCTGGAGGCGGAGCACTACGGCGCCGGCCGGCTGACCAAGATCCGCGCCCAGGCAGTGTCCGGTCGCTCGTGTCGGGCCGTGGCCGAGCGCCTCGGTGTGCCCGACCGGCTCCGGGCAGCGGTGCCGGCGGAGGCGGCGAGCGGCGTGGAGGCGCTGATCCACACCGAGCGCGTGCTGGCTTCTGTGATCGAGGCCGTGATCGGCGCCTGCTACCTGAACTTCGGCTACGAACCGACGGCCGAGGCGGTGGTGGATGCCTTCGCCCCCGAGATGGAGGACGCGCTCGAGCATCCGGTCGACTACAAGTCGGCGCTCCAAGAGCGCCTGGCCCGGCGCGGCGAGCTCGTGTCCTACGCGGTGATCGACGAGCAGGGCCCACCGCACGACCGGATGTTCTCGATCAGCGCCACCGTGGCCGGCGTCGAGGTGGGCCGCGGCTCGGGGCGAAGCAAAAAGGACGCCGAGCAGGAGGCAGCCCAGGCCGCGCTCGAGGCGATGGAGGGGTGACACCGTGTATCTGAAGTCGATCACGCTGAAGGGCTTCAAGTCGTTCCCCGACCGCACGCGGCTCGAGTTCGGTCCAGGCGTGAGCGTGATCGTCGGGCCGAATGGGTCCGGCAAGTCGAACGTCACCGACGCCGTGCTGTGGGCGCTGGGCGAGCAGTCGCCGGTCGCCGTCCGCGGCCAGTCGATGCAGGACGTGATCTTCGGCGGCGCCCCGGGACGTCAAGCCGGCAAGCAGGCCGAAGTCGAGCTCGTCCTCGATGACAGCGAGGGGGTGCTCGGGCTCGGCATGCCCGAGGTGTCGATCGTCCGCCGGCTCGACCGCACGGGCGACGGCGAATACCGCCTCGCCGGCGCGCGCTGCCGGCTGGTCGACGTGATCGAGCTGCTGTCCGACACCGGGCTCGGCAAGGAGATGCACTCGGTGATCTCACAGGGCCGGGTCGAATCGATCGTCACATCCAAGCCACGCGATCGCCGGCTGCTGATCGAGGAGGCGGCCGGGCTCGGCAAGCACCGCAAGCGCCGGCGCCGCGCGCAGCTCAAGCTCCAGCGCACGCAGGACAACCTCGATCGAGCGCTCGATGTCGAGCGCGAGGCCCGTTCACGCCTGCGCCCGCTCAAGCGCCAGGCCGAGGCGGCCGAGCTTCACGCCCGCCTGGAACGACAGACTTTCGAGGCGCGGTGGGAGCTCGCCCGTGACGACCTGCGAGGTCTGCTCGCGACGCTGGAGCAGGCGCAGGGCGAGGTGACCCAGGCGCGCGAGCGGCGCGCGCAACTCGAGCGCGAGTTGGCGGTCGTCTCCAAGCGCCGTGATGAGGCCGAGCAGGCGCTGGCCGCGCGCAGCGCCCAGCGTGAGGAGCTCTCGCGCCGCTGCTTCGTCGCCCAGTCGGCCGGCGATCGCATCGCCTACCGCGTCGAGGGCGCGCGCGCCGCCGCGGCCACAGTCGAAGCTCGCGTGGCGCGCCAGCGACAGGTGCTCGCCGCGCTCGCAGCGCAGGCCGATGCCGACGCGCCCGACGCCGAAGCGGCCGGGCGGATCGCCGGCCTCGAGGAAGCGCTGGCCGCCCTCGATCGCGACCGCGAAGCCGAGCTCACCCGGCAGCTGGCCACACTCGAGCAGGAACTCGCCGATGCCCGATCCGCGGTGGCGGCACGTACAGAAGAAGTAGAACAGGCGGCCCACGCGCGCACCCGCAGCGAGGCCGAGCTCGAGCGGGCCCGGCAGGGCGTGCGTGACGCCGAGCGCGCCGTCGAATCGGCGCGGCGCCGGGCGGCGAGCGTGGGAGGAGAGCTCGCGGCGGTCAACCACTTCCTGCGCGGCCAGCAGACATCCCCCGGCGGCGCGCCCACGTTGGCGGACGAGCTCGAGGTGCAGAGCGGCTACGAGCTCGCGCTCTCTGCGGCGCTCGACGGTCGTCTGCGGGCGGCGGTGGTGGCGGATCGTGACGCCGCCGGACAGTTGCTCGACCAGGCCGGGGCGGACGGCGCACGGGCCTTGGTGGCGCCGGCATCGACGCCGGTCGCGGCTTCCGGCCCGCCTCCACCAGGAGGCGAACGGCTCATCGACCACGTTCGTGGCGCCGCCGCGGCGCTCGATGTGGCGGGCATCCTGCTCGAGGACGCGTGGGTGGTCGAGGCGCTCGACTCGCTGCCGGCCGATTTCCGAGGCGTAGCGGTCACCCGCGATGGCCGCGTGTGGTCCCCTCGGACGCGCGAGCTGAGGCAGGCTCCGGCGGTCGGGGAGGAGCGTGTGCTCGCCGAGCGCAACCGCCGCCAGGCACTCGTGCAGGAGAGCGAGCAGGCCGTCCAGGCCGAGCAGCAGGCGGGCGCCGAGCTCTCGCGCGCCGCCGAGGCCGCCGCCGATGCCGACACGGCCTGCGAAGCGGCGATCGCTGCCCACCGGGCCGCCGCGCGCGGCCGCGACGAGGCGGCAGAGGAGCAGCGGCGGATCGAGGCCCTGATCGAGCGCCGGCGCGCTGCCCCGGACGACGGCCCGAACGCCGGACGTCGGGCCCAGCTGAACGCCGAGCTTGCGGCCGAGCGCGCGATGCTCGACCGGGCTGAACGCGAGCGCCGCGAGCGCGCGGCGCGCGTCGAGCGCCTTCGAGCCGGGATAGAGCATGACGAGGCGCTGCAACCCGTGGTGGCGCGCATGATCGAAGCACTGAGCGATCTTGCCGGGGCGATAGCCGAGCGGCGGGCGGTGTTCGAGGAGGCGCTGGCGGCCGATCGCGCGGCGGGGGAGCACGTCGCCGCCGAGCTGCGCAGCTGCGCCCAGCAGGAGGCCGCGCTGCACGCACAGCTGCACGCCGAGAACGAGGCGCTAACCGCCCTCGAGGTACGAGCCCAGCGGCTGCGCGACCAGGTGGCCGAGGCCGAGCACGAGGTCGAGCAGGTGGCCGAGCGCCTCGGACTCGAGGCCGCGCCGGCCGAGGAGCCGCTGGCTGACGAGGAGCGCGAGGCGCTGAGCACGCGGCTCGAGCGGCTGGCCCGCCGGCGTGAACAGCTCGGGCCGGTCAACCCGCTGGCTCAGGACGAATACGCCGACGCGCTCGAACACGTCGAGGAGCTCGAGCGTCAGCGCTCGGACCTCGAGACCGCGCTGCGCGAGCTCGAGAAGCTGATCTCAGACACCGACCGCCAGATCCGGGAGACGTTCGAGGAGACCTTCGAAGCCGCCGCGCGCAACTTCGAGGAGCTCGCCGAGCAGCTGTTCCCCGGCGGCCGCGGACGGCTGCGGCTGGTGGCCGAGCGCGAGGGTCCCGCGCGAGTGCTCGGCGGTCAATCGGTGCCGGCTAACGGCGGCGCGCCGGGCGGACCAGGCCATGGCCAAGGCGAAGGCGCCGGCGCTGGTCCGGGCGCGGCCGAGCTCGACGAGCCCGACGAGCACGAGCCGGAGGAGGACGTGCTCGGCGTGGAGATCGAGATCACGCCGGCCGGCAAGGCGATGAAGCGGCTGTCGCTGCTCTCGGGCGGCGAGAAGTCGATGACCGCGCTCGCCTTCCTGTTCTCCGTTTTCCTGGCCAAGCCGTGCCCGTTCTACATCCTCGACGAGGTTGAGGCTGCGCTCGACGACCTCAACATCGACCGCTTCCTAGCGCTCCTGCGCCAGTACTCCAAGCGCGCGCAATTCGTCGTGGTCACGCACCAGAAGCGGACGATGGAGGCGGCGGACTCGCTCTACGGCGTGTCGATGGGCGGCGACGGGATCTCCAAGGTCATCTCGCGGCGCCTGGCGCAACAGGAGCTCGCCGCCTAGAGTCGGGCGCCGGTTGCGGTCGGCCGGCTGTTACCTTCGCCGCTGATGGCGCGCGAATGGCAGGACCTGTTCATCGTCGACGGTGCGTCGGCGGCTGTGGCGACAAGCACCGACGAGCCCGAGGAGCAGCGCGTGGGCCGCTTTCGCCGCCTGCGCGAAAGCCTGCGGAAGACCCGCCACGCGCTCACCAGCGAGATCCAGGCCACCCTGTTCGAGGATCTCAGCGACGAGACATGGGAACGGCTCGAGGAGGCGCTGATCTACGCCGACGTCGGCGCGCGCACGACGGCGCAGGTGGTCGAGCAGCTGGAGCGTGAGGCGACGGATGGCGACATCTCGGGCGGCCAGGCGCTCACCGACCGGCTCGTGGCGCTGCTGGCCGAGATCGCCAAGACCGGCGAGGACAAGATCGATCTGCGACCCAGCCCGACCGTGATCCTGATGGCCGGCGTCAACGGCACCGGCAAGACCACCACCGTGGGCAAGCTGGCCTGGCATCTGAGCCGGGAATTCGGACGCTCGGTCGTGCTCGGCGCGGGCGACACGTTCCGCGCTGCGGGCGTCGAGCAGCTAGAGCAGTGGGCGAAGCGGGCCGGCGTGGGGTTCGTCAGCGGCTCGGCCGACGCCGATCCGGGCGCGGTCGCCTACGACGCGATCGCCAGCGCGCGCCGCGATGGCGCCGACGTCGTGATCATCGACACCGCCGGCCGGCTGCATACCCAAGACGATCTGATGGCCGAGCTGGCCAAGGTGCGCCGGGTGATCTCGAAGCAGCTGCCCGATGCTCCGCACGAGACACTACTCACGGTCGATGCCACCACCGGGCAGAACGGCCTGCGCCAGGCCCGCCTGTTCTCCGAGGCGATCGACGTCAGCGGGCTCGTCTTGACCAAGCTCGACGGAACGGCCAAGGGCGGCATCGCGCTGGCCATCGCGCACGAGCTGGGCATCCCGGTGAAGCTCATCGGAGTGGGGGAAAAGCTCGAGGATCTGCGGCCATTCGAGCCGGAGGAGTTCGCGCGAGCGCTGGTGAGCTGACCCGTCCGGGCGGTAAGCTCGCGATGACATGTCAGGATGGGTGCTGTGGGTGATTGCCGCGGGGCTGTTCGGGATCGGCGAAATGCTGACCACGAGCTTCTTCCTGGCGCCGTTCGCCGCGGGCGCGGGCGCCGCGGCGATCGTCGATGTCGCCGGCGCAGGCGAGCTGGCGGCGTGGATCGTGTTCGTGGTGGTCTCGGTGCTGGCGTTGGTCGTAGCGCGGCCGATCGCCCGCTCGCACATGAAGATGCCGCCGTCGCTGCGGACGGGCACCGCCGCCCTAATCGGCAAGCAGGCGATCGTGCTCGAGCGGATCGCCAACCACGAAGGTGTCGGATGCGTCAAGATCGATGGTGAGGTTTGGACTGCGCGTGCGTTCGACGATGATCAGGTGATCGACCAGGGCACCCGCGTAGACGTAATAGAGATCCGGGGCGCCACGGCGCTCGTTAGCGAATAACCAGAAGGAGTGGGGCAATGGCTGGAGCAATCGTCGCGATCGTGGTGGTCGTCTTCCTGCTGATCCTGTTTGCGCGCACCGTGCGAATCGTTCCGCAGGCGCGGGCAGGGATCGTCGAGCGCCTTGGGCGCTACCACCGCACACTGATGCCAGGACTGACAATCCTGATGCCGTTCGTCGACCGGCTGAAGCCGCTGATCGATCTGCGCGAGCAGGTCGTCTCGTTCCCGCCCCAGCCGGTGATCACATCGGACAACCTGGTGGTGCAGATCGACACGGTTCTCTACTTCACGGTCAACGACGCCAAGTCCGCCACCTACGAGGTCGCCAATCCGCTGCAGGCGATCGAGCAGATCACGGTCACGACGCTGCGCAACGTGATCGGGTCC
>JBJMLD010000096.1:0-28709 GCA_045805545.1 Solirubrobacteraceae bacterium
TGGCCGCCGCGATGTCCCCGCTGTAGAACGGATCAGCGCCCTCGGCGCCCAGGCGCTCGAGCGCATCAGCTAGCTCTGGCTGGCGGACGGTCTCGCCCTCGCCGACTAGCTGGCCGGATGGCGCGAACAGCGCACGCGACTCCGGCGTCGAGGTGACGATGTCGCCCAGGATCTTGACCACGTAGGCCTGCTGGGCGTTGAGGGCCACGCCTTCGCGCGCCAGCGCCGCCGCCGGACCGACCAGATCGCCCAGCGCAAGCCGCCCGAAACGCTCCGAGGCCTCGCACAGCCCCAACGGGAGCCCGAACGCCCCGACCGACGCGGCTCCGATATTGAAGATCTGGATCGCATCCCCGAAGGAGACGCTGATCGGGATCAGCTCGGCCCGCGTGCCCGGATCCGCGCCCCGCCCCGGCGCCTCGACGAAGAAGTCGAGCAGGACCGGATCGCGGTCCGGGGGCACAACCAGCATGTAGCCGCCGGCTCCGAGCGCGTTGAGCAGCGGCTCGCAGGCGAACGACGCCAGCATCGCGCCGACGGCGGCATCGACTGCGTTCCCGCCGGCGCGCAGCACATCGGCTCCCGCCCCGGCGGTCGTGGGGTGGCCGGCGGCGATGACGCCAAGCTCCGAGGCGCCACTACGCATATCCAGGCCGCCTGACGGTCAGGAAGCAAGCATGCCAAGGACGCAGGGAGCGTGGCGTGCTCTGCACGCGAGCGACCGAGGACGCCGGCAGGCGCAGCTACCTGGCCGTCAGCGTCGCGGAATGAATTCCGGTACGTCTAGCTCTCCGGGCAGGGCGCCGGAGCGCCGAACCGGCGCCGGCCGATCGACCGAGCGCCGCGTGTCGTCTGAGCGCCGCGGCTCACGCGTCCGGCTGACCCGTGGCTCACCGCGTGGCTCACGCACCTGGCCGCTCCCCACCAGCTCGCGCTCGCCCGGCGCGCTCCGCTGCGGCCGGACGCTTCCGTTGCCGTAGCCCGTGGCCACGACCGTGACCCAGACCTGGTCGGTCAGCTTCTCGTCGACCATGGCGCCGAAGATGATGTTGGCGTCCGGGTGTGCCGCCTCGGCCACCGCCTTGGCGGCCTCGTTGACCTCCCACAGCGAGAGGTCGCGCCCGCCGGTGATCGAGAGCAGGATCGAGCGTGCGCCTTCCATGCTCGTCTCGAGCAGCGGCGAGGCCACGGCCGCCTCTGCCGCGTCGATCGCGCGACGCTCGCCGGCGCCCATGCCGATCCCGAGCAGCGCGTTGCCGGCGTCGCACATGATTGTGCGCACGTCGGCGAAGTCGAGGTTGATCAGCCCCGGCAGCGTCACGAGGTCGGAGACGCCCTGGACGCCCTGGCGCAGCACGTCGTCGGCTACGCGGAACGCGTCGACCATCGACGTGTTGCGATCGAGCACGGTCAGCAGGCGGTTGTTCGGCACGACGATCAGCGTGTCGACCTCGGCGGCCAATGCCTTGATGCCGTCCTCGGCCTGCTCACGGCGGCGCGAGCCCTCGAACTGGAAGGGTCGTGTGACGATGCCGACGGTCAGCGCGCCGAGCTCGCGGGCGATCTTTGCCACCACGGGCGCCGCGCCCGTGCCGGTGCCGCCACCCGCGCCGGCCGCGATGAACACCATGTCGGAGTTGCGCAGCAGCGCCTTGATCCGGTCGTGCTCGTCGTGCGCGGCCTGACGGCCGAGGTCGGGGTTCGATCCCGAGCCGAGGCCGCGGGTGATCGAGTCGCCGATGTGCAGCGTCTGATGCGCGTCGGACTGCTGCAGCGACTGCAAGTCGGTGTTGATGGCCAGGAACTCGACGCCCTCGATCTCGGCCTCGACCATCCGGTTGATCGCGTTGACGCCGGCCCCACCGACGCCGACCACGCGGAGCACGGGCGTGCCCACCGGCTTGGGCGCGGCGAACGAATCGGCCTCGCGCTCGCTGCGGGCGTAGACGTCCGGCTCAGACACGGTCCGAGCCGCCGGTCGCGCGGCCGGCGCGTCGGGCTCGCGCCGTGGGCGGTCCATGAAGTTCTCCGGGATGTCGGCCGAGAACGCGTGGCGCAGCCGCTCCTGGGGAGAGGGCACGCGATGCTCCTCGGGCGGCGCGGCCTCGGACGGTGCGGCCTCGGCCCGTGTGACCTCGGCCTGCGGCTCCGGCGCCGGAGGCGCGGTCGGCTCTTCTGGCTGGGCGGCCGGCTCGGTCCCAGAGGCCGGCTCGGTCCCAGGAGCACCCGTGTCTTCCGCGGTCTTGCGGAACAGGGCCGCGAGCGGCCCTTCACGCATGCTCGCGCGCTTAGCGTTTGGCATTTGAGAGGACCTCCTTCGCGAGCTGCCTATAGGCGTGTGCTGCCACCCCGTCCGGGTCGTACTTGAGTACGGACATCCCCTTTACCGGAGCTTCTGCGAAACGTACCGTTTTGCGGATCCTGGAAGCAAACACTCGATCGCCGAAGTTTTCTTCGAGCAGCTCGATCGCCTCCTTGGCGTGGAGCGTCCGGGTGTCGACGAGCGTGGGCAGGATCCCCTCGATCTCGACATCCGGGTTCAGGTTCTCCCTGATCATGGCCAGCGTGTTCTGGAGCTGGATCAGGCCGCGCATTGACAGATATTCGCATTGGACGGGGACGATCACCTTGTGGGCGGCCGTCAGCGCGTTGATCGTGAGCAGTCCGAGGCTCGGTGGCGTGTCGATGAAGACGAAGTCGTAGTCCTCGTCGACCTCGGCCAGCGCCTTCTGTAGCTTGCGCTCGCGACCGATCATCGTCGACATGGCGATCTCGGCCCCGGCCAGGTCGATCGACGCGCAGGCCACGTCGACCTCGCGCTTGCGGATCACCTCGCGGAGCGAGATCCCGTGCACAAGCACGTCGTACATCGACTTGTCGAGCGTGTCCGGGTCGATCCCCTGCGACATCGTCAGGTTGCCCTGGGGGTCCATGTCGCAGCACATCACGCGATGGCCCTCCTCGGCGAAAGCCACGGCGAGATTTAGCGTGGTCGTAGTCTTGGCGACGCCGCCCTTCTGGTTGGCGAACGCGATCACCTTGGCGGTGGCCTTCACAGCATTGCCTCCGGGAGGTCGGTACTCATACGCGGGTGTATTCGCACGCGGAGACCGGAATCCTCTGCCGTTACGGGGTAAAGGGGCGCCTATGGCCGCGAGGGCAGTATTTTCAGCCCCGGTGTCCCATCTGCTCGACCGACGGCTCGTGTTCGTCACCGGCAAGGGCGGCGTCGGCAAATCGACAGTCGCGACCGCGCTGGGAATGCTGGCTGCGCGGCACGGATTGCGCACGATCGTGGCCGAGCTGTCGGCCCAGGAACGGATATCGCGCGCCTTCGACCGCCAGGTCAAGCCGTTCAGGGAGATCCAGCTGGCGCCCGGCTTGTTCACGATCTCGATAGATCCGCAGCACGCGATGGAGGAGTACCTGAAGATCAAGGTCGGGGCGCTCGGGCACGCGCTGAGTACGAGCCGGCTGTTCCACGCCTTCGCCATGGCCACGCCGGGCATGCGCGAGCTCCTCAGCATCGGCAAGGTGTGGGAGCTGGCGCAGCTCCAGCGGCACACGCGCGGCGCCGCGCCGTACGACTTCGTCGTCGTCGACGCGCCGGCTACCGGTCACGGCGTCGGCATCCTGCGGACACCGCGGACGTTCGCCGAGATCGCGCGGGTCGGACCGATCGCGCGCCAGGGGCGGAAGATCGCGGCGACGATCGTCGACCGCGAGTTCACCGGCATAGTTGCCGTGGCGACGCCCGAGGAGATGCCGGTCAACGAGACCCTGGCCCTTCAGGACGCGCTGTCCCGCGACGAGCTGGCGCTCGACGCCGTGATCGTCAACGCGCTGTATCCCGAGCGCTTCGAGGCCGACGAGGCGGACGAGCTCGACGCCGCCCTGCGTCGCGTGCGCTCGGCGACCAGCCGCGTGGCGCTGCGCGCCGCCATCTCCGAGAACGCCCGGGCCGGCGTTCAGCGCGAGCAGCTGGCGCGGCTGGGCGAGGGACTGGGGATGGATCTGATCGAGCTGCCGTTCCTGTTCGCCGAGCGGATCGGCCCGTCCCAGCTGGAGACGCTGGCCGACGAGCTCGAGACAGCGCTTGACGCGGTGGCGCTGACCCAAGCGGCCGTCAGCGGCTGAGCGCGAAAGGCCCGGCGGCCGTTGGGAACCCGGCGCGGATTGCCTTCGGTACTAGGCCGTCTAGTACCCGCGCCAATAACGTATGCAAGCGACGGCCGATCAGACCGCCGTCATGCATTCTTGGCGATATTCGCCCACAGCGCATGCAAGCGGCCCAACCGGGGCTCGCTCACTTACGTTTTTGGCGTTCCGGGCCATGAGCGCTGACCAGGACGACCGGAACCGCCCATCCCCTCCTCCTCAATGCCGGTCCTAGACTGGCCAACGTGAGCATCGCCGAGCTGCTTGAAGGCAAGCGCGTCTGCGTGTGCGGCGGATCCGGCGGGGTCGGCAAGACGACGACCTCGGCGGCGATCGCTCTGGGAATGGCGGCGCGCGGGGCCAAGGTCGCGGTCGTGACGATCGACCCGGCCAAGAGACTGGCGAACGCGCTGGGGCTCGAGGAGCTCCACAACGAGCCCCGCCTGGTCGCGGCCGAGCGCCTGGCCGGCGCCGGCCTCGAGATCCAGGGTGAGCTGTGGGCGATGATGCTCGACCCCAAGCGGACGTTCGATGAGCTGATCGAGCGGGTGGCGCCCGACCCCGGTCGCGCCGAGGAGATCAAGGCCAACCGTGTCTACCGCGAGCTGTCGACGGCGGTGTCCGGCTCGCAGGAGTTCACGGCGATCGCCAAGCTCTACGAGCTCGACCAGGAGCACCGCTTCGACCTGCTCGTGCTCGACACCCCGCCGTCGCGCAATGCGCTCGACTTCCTCGACGCCCCGGGCCGGCTGACCTCGTTCCTGGAGGGCCGCGCGGGGAAGGCGTTCATCCGCCCCACCGGCCTCGGCATGAAGGTGCTCGGGCGGGGCGCCACGCCGCTGCTGGGTGCGCTTCGCCGCATCACGGGAATCGACCTGCTGACCGACCTCTCGACGTTCTTCGGCCTGCTCGGCGACATGACCAACGACTTCAGCCTGCGCGCGGCCCAGGTGGAGCAGATGCTCCGCGCCGACACGACCGCGTTCATGCTCGTGACCTCGGCCCAGCCCGAGGCGATCGACGAGGCGATCTGGTTCCGGCGCACGCTGGCCGACAGCGGCCTGCCGTTCTGCGGCGTCGTCGTCAACCGCGTCCACCACGACCTCCTCGGCGACAGCGACGGCGACCCGGGCGACGTCACCCGTGCTCTGTCCCGCGTGTTGTCGGCCGACCTCGCCGAGCGCGTGGCGGAGAACCTCCACGACTACCACGTGCTGGCCCGCCGGGACGAGCTCAATCTGAGACGCCTGCGCAAGGCGCTCGGCAAAAAAGCGCCGCTGCTCGTGATCCCGCACCTGGACAGCGACGTGCACGACGTCGAGGGCCTGCTCCGGCTGCACGCCTACCTGTTCGCCTCAGCCGAGGAGCGGGAGCGTCTGATTGCCGAGGTCGTGGCCTAAGCGGCTGTCTCACCCCCGGGGCCGGCGCGCCGCACGTAGACCTGCCGCTCGCCACCCCACGCCTCCCAGTCGAGCAGCGCCTCCTGCCACGCACTGCGGTCGAGCACGGCGTCGGTCTCGGACACCAGCTCCACCCCACCGGTATGCAGCAGCTCCCACACGGCCTGCTCGGCCAGCGCCAGCCGCTCGCTGGCGCGCGTCCCGAGCCGGATCGCCTCGGCCAGCCGGACGCATTCGCTGATTTCGAAGCTCCCGTTGGCTGCCCGGGCCAGGATCAGCTGCTTGCAGCGCTCGAGCTCGTCGCTCACCGCCGGAGCCGCCGCCGCGGCCTGCTCCGGCTGCGGCTGCACCGCGACGGCCAGCAGCTTGGCCGTCACGTCGATCGCCGTCCGGGTCACGTTCGGCCAGCCCCGCCCCATGCCGATGTCCTCCGACGCCAGCTCCGGCCCCTCGTAGATCGTCAGCTTGGCCCGCTCGGGCGCCCAGCGCCGGTCGCCGGAGCGGACCATCTGGCCGGCTCGCCACGGGCGGAGGATCCGCGTCTCCAGCTCCTCTTGACTCAGGTTGAACTCGCGCGAGACGTTCGGGAACTGACGCAGCTGGATATGGAACACGCCGCGTAGCGTGCCACGGGGCGGCTCCTAGGTCTGCCCGGCCCCGTCGCGCGACCGGTACTCCTCCCGCGCACGCTCAATCGTCGCAATGGCCGCGTCCCGGTCGTCCCAGCCGTTCACCTCGGAATGCCGGTCGGGGTCGAGATCCTTGTAGACCTCGAAGTAGTGCCCGATCTCGGCCTTGAGCTGCCCCGGCAGGTCGTCGATGTCCTGCAGCGAATTCCAGCCCGGGTCGTTGCACGGCACGCAGATGACGTGGTCGTCGGGACCTTTCTCGTCGGCCATCTTGAACAGCCCGATCACCTTGCTCGGCACGATGCAGCCGGGGAACGTCGGCTCGGACACGCACACCAGGACGTCGAGCGGATCACCGTCCGGCGCCAGCGTATGCGGCACGTAGCCGTAGTCGGTCGGGTACACGACCGAGGCGGACACGAACCGATCCAGCTTGATGCCGCCCAGGTCAGGGTCGTACTCGTACTTGTTTCGGCTCCCCTTGGGGATCTCGACGATGCAGATCAATGGGTCTTCGCTCATGGGCTCCCGGCGTCCTCGGACGCCGCACTAATACCCGTTCTGAACAGCGGCCACCCCTTACGCCGGGGTCCGCAGGGGCTCGACCCCGAGGTAGCGCCGTTGCGCATCCTCGTCTCCGACCAGCTGGGCCGCGGTCGTCTCATGCGCGATCCGTCCGGAAACCATGACCAGAATCCGATCGGCCACGGCGGTGGCCATACCGAGGTTCTGCTCCACGAGCAACAGCCCGATCCCCTCGGCCACGAGCGACCGGCACGTCTCGATCAGCTCCTCGACGATCCTCGGCGCGAGTCCCTCTGACGGCTCGTCCATCACCAGCAGACGCGGGTTGGTGATCAGCGCGCGGCCGATGGCGAGCATCTGCTGCTCGCCCCCGGAGAGCTGCGTACCGCTGATCTTGCGGCGTTCGGCCAGCCTGGGGAACAGCTCGTACACCGCTTCCCGGGACCACCGGCCGCGGCGCACCAAACCGCGGCCGATCATCTGCAGATGCTCATCGACGCTCAGGGACCCGAACAAGCGTCGACCTTGCGGCACGTAGCCGATCCCCGCCCGGCAGATCTTGTACGAAGCGCGGCCCGCCAACTCCTGGCCGGCGAACCGGATCGAGCCGCGCACGCTCGGCGGTGCCACCCCGGCGATCGCCTTGCACAAGCTGGTCTTGCCCATCCCGTTGCGGCCGATCAGCGCCACCGACTCGCTCCCGACTGAGAACTCCGCGTCTTCGACAGCGAGCGCATTGCCGTAATAGGCGCGCAGCCCGCGCACTTCGAGCAGCGGCTCAGCGCTCGCCATAGCCGCTCCCCAGGTACAGGTCATGCACCAGCTTGCTGGCGCGTATCTCTTGCGCGCTCCCCTCGAGCAGGAGCTGGCCTTGATGCAGCATCGTCACCCTGCGCGCGACCGTCAGGGCCACGTCCATGTCGTGTTCGATGATGATCAAGGTGACCTCGGGTTCGAGCCCGACGAGCATCTCGGTCAGCCTCAGCCGCTCGGCGCGAGCCAGCCCAGCGGCCGGCTCGTCGAGCATCAGCAGACGCGGTGAGGGAGCCAGCGCCAGACCGATCTCGAGCTGGCGCTGCTCGCCATGCGAGAGCGAGCCGGCCAGCGCATCAAGGCGGTCGCTCAGCCCGACGCGCTCGGCCACCTCGCCTGCTTGGACGCGCCGCGCATCCGTCTGACGGCCGCGCAGGACCCGCAGATGCCCACCGCCCGCCCCGAGCACGGCCAGGTAGAGGTTGTCCGCCACGCTCAGCCCACCTAGCACGCGTGAGGTCTGGTAGGTCCGACCGAGCCCGAGCCGCGCGCGGCGCGCCACGGCCAAGCCGGTGACGTCGCGCCCGAACAGCTCGATCTCCCCGCTGCTCGGGGCGAGATCGCCCGCGATCAAGTTGAAGAACGTCGTCTTGCCCGCTCCGTTGGGGCCGAGCACGGCTCGCCGCTCGCCGGGCACGACCTCGAAATCGACGTTGTCCACAGCGGCCACGGCGCCGAAGTACCGGGTCAGCCTCCTCACCCGCAGAAGCGGCGCAGCCGACGGAGCGGCTAACGGGGCCGTCGCGCTCATCACCGCACCTGTCCGGGGTCGAGGGGCGCCGCCGCCCGGGGTCCGTTCGCGGCCTCCGCGCGGCGCCCGCGCAGCGCACCACGCCTGAGCTCGCGCACGCTCCGCTCGGCCAGGCCGGTGATGCCGTCGGGGCTGAGAACCAGTATCGCCAGGAGCACGATCCCGATCCAGGTCTCAAACCGGTCGGTGAGCCCTCGGGTGTAGGTGTCGAGCAATGTGAACACCAGCGATCCGATCCACGCCCCCTCGATCCGGTAGAGCCCGCCGATGACTGCGATCGTCATCAGCTGAATCGTCTGCGAGACGTCGATCGTGCCGGGCGAGATGCGCGTGTTGCTCCAGGTGCCGAGCACGCCCGCCACGCCGGCGATCAGCGCGCCGGCGGTGAACGCGAGCGTGCGGTGCAGGCGCGGATTGAAGCCGAGCGCTCGCATCCGCACGGGGTCATCCCGCACGCCCTGCATGGCGAGACCAAACGGGGTGCGAGCCACATAGCGGATCGCGGCGTAGCCGAGCACGCAACAGACCAGCACCAACTCGTAGATCGACGCCGGATGGCGCACCGGATCGCCGATGAAACCCGGCGCCGAGACGCCGTTGATGCCTTCGTGCCCACCAAACGTGTCCACCTGCGAGAAGAAGTAGTAAGTGATCACCCCCAGCGCGAGCGTGATCATCAGCAGGTAGATCCCCTCGCTGCCGCTGACGATCATGCCGAAAACGAGTCCTACAGCCACGGTGATGGCCAGCGCCAGCAGCGCGGCCAGGACCGGATCGACGCCGAAGTGGACGATGAAGCGCGCCATCACGAAGCCGGCGATCCCGTACAGACCCGTCTGGGCCAGCGAGACGATCCCGCCGTACGCGGCCAGGAACGTGAGGCTGGCCGCCGCCAGCCCCAGGATCAGGGTCCGCACGGCGACGGCGCCGGTGAAGTATGTGGTGAAGATGGCCGGAACCAGCGCCAGCGCGACGACGACGACGAGCGCCATCGCCGGGCGGGTCAGGCGGGCCGAGGCGAGCTTCATGTGCGCCGTCCGAAGAACCCGGCCGGCCTTACGGCCAGCACCACGACGAGCAGAATGAACGTGAGCAGGATCGAGTAGTTCGTGTACTGAGAGGGGAGGTACACGGCAGAGAGCTGCTCGATCAGACCGAGCGCCACCGCGCCCACGGCGGCTCCGGGCAAGCTCCCCAACCCGCCGACGATCACCACCACCAGGGAGCTGAGCAGGAACTGATCATCCTGGCCGGGCGCCAGCGACAACGTGGTGCCGCCCATCGCGCCGCCCAGTCCGGCTAGCAGCGCCCCGATGAAGAACGCGCCGCCGAAGACGAGCGGCACGTTGATCCCGAGCGCGGCCGTCATCGAGCGGTCATCGACACCGGCGCGCACGATCATGCCGAAGCGGGTGCGGTGGATCATCAGCCACAGCAGCAGGCCGACGGCCAGCGCCGCGCCCATGATGAACACGCGGAACGCCGGATACTGAAGGTGGTAGATCCCGAGGCTGACCGAGCCGGCCAGCGCGCTCGGCGGGGTGAGCGTCTGGGGCGTCCCACCGAAGCGCACGATCATCTGGTCGGCGAGGATCGTGGCGACCGCGATCGTGATCAGCGCCTGGCGCAGGTCCTGACCCTGGTTCCAGCGCAGCAGGGCCTGATGCAGGAGCAGCCCAACCGCCCCGACGATCAGCGCGGCCAGCAATGCGGCCGGCCACCAACCCATCCCGTGCTGCGTCAGATCGAGCGCCAGGTAGCCGCCGAGCAGATACAGCGAGCCGTGCGCCATGTTGACCACGCGCATCAGCCCGAAGATCAGTGTGAACCCGCTGGCGGTGATGAAGTACAGCCCGGCCAGGCTTAACCCATTCAGGGCGACGATCACGAACTGCGGGGCGTTCCCGCTCTGGCTGAAACCTGAGCCGAAAGCCTTCACCCCCACCCACGCGACAGCGAAGGTCAGCAGCAGCCAGCCGAGCGTGGCGGCGCGGTGGCGCGACAGCAGCCTGGCCGCCCTTCTCCCACTCATGCCGCGCGACTTTAACAAGGGAAGAGAAAACGAGCAACGAGAATCGATTATTGATTCTTTGTGGTTAGATATCGCAGTGCGGTGACCGGCCGGCGACGGTCGCGTCGCGTGTCCGACTAGGTAGGAGGAGAGGTCGATGTCAGTTCAGATGTGGGGTCGCCGGCGTGGCGCGAGCCGCGCGGCGGCGTCCGCGATCGCGGCGTTGGCGGTGCTGCTGGTGGCCGGGTGCGGATCGAAGAGCAGCTCGTCGAGCTCGGCTCCGGCGCAGACAACGGCCGCAGCCGCGCCCGCGCCGGGCAGCTCGAACAGCGCCAACGCGATCAAGATCGGCGTGTTGGCGACGTGCGGCGGGCCGTTCGCTCTGTTCGAGGCTGAAGCATTCTCCGGCGCGAAGTACGCGCTGATCAAGAACGCGGGCGGCAAGGCGACCGGGAAGGGGCCGCAGGCGGGCGTATCTGGCGCGACGATCTCGGGGCGGCCCGTCAGTCTCTCCTTCGGCTGCTCGGACGCGACACCAGATAAGGCGGTTGCCGAGGCGCGGCGCCTGGTCGAGAGCCAGAAGGTCAACGTGTTGATCGGCCCGCTGTCAGGCGACGAGGGCATCGCGGTGGCCAACTACGCCAAGACGCAGCCGCAGGTCACGTTCGTCAACGGAACCTCGGGCGCGCAGGCCACGACGCTGACCGTCCACGCGCCCAACTTCTTCCGCTTCGGCGGCGACGGAGCGCAGTGGATGGCCGGTCTCGGGAGCTACGCCTACAAGAAGCTCGGCTGGCGCAAGGCGGCGATCCTCGGCGAGGATTACTCCTATCCCTACACGCAGGCCGCGGGGTTCCTGGCCGAGTTCTGCGGGCTCGGCGGCTCGGTCACCAAGCGCGTGTGGGCGCCGCTGACCACCACCGACTGGTCCTCCTACGTCGCTCAGTTGCCGCGCGACGTCGACGGCATCGTGCTCCTCACCGGGGGCACGAACACGGTCAACGCGCTCAAGTCGTATCTGTCGCTGGGTCAGCAGATCAAGGGTCACGTCCTCGGTGGCTCTTCGGTGCTCGACCCGACCGCATTCACGGTCGGCAGCCAGCTGGCGGGACTGACCGGCGGCTCACCGGTGCCGCTGGGCGGCACCGACGCGGCGTGGACCGGCTACGTCAGCGGTTTCTCGCAGGTCTATGACAAGTCGCTCGCCCAGAGCCTGTTCACGGTCCTGTATTACAACGCGATGAAGGCGGCCATCGAAGGGCTCACGCAGGTCAAGGGCCAGGTCTCGAACAACGAGCAGGCGCTCAAGGCCGCGTTGGCCAAGGCGACCCCGACGTTCCCCAACGGGCAAGTCAAGCTGGACGCAAATCGGAACTCCGTCCAGCCGGCGTACGTCGTGCAAGTCGCGAATAGCGGCGGACTCGGCTTCAAGGTCCTGCGGACGGTCAACTCCGTCAACCAGGACTTCGGCGGCGTGTTCTCCGCAAGCGGGCCGGCTCCGAGCCGCACCGCGCCGACATGCAAGAAGGGGCCGCTGCCGAGCTGGGCCACGACCGGCTAGGCGGACGCAACTCGAGGTCCGTGGGGACGGCCGTTCATGGGCCCGGCCGTCCCCCGGGGGCCCGTCGGCACCAGATATCGACACCAGATACCAGGAGCAAAGCGCATGACAGACACCGCCGTGATCGCCGACGAGCTTCAGCGCTTCCGCTTGGATGGCCGGGTGGCGGTGGTCACCGGCGCGACCGGTGGGATCGGGAGCCGGGTAAGCGCAGCCCTCGCCCGCGTCGGGGCGCGGATCGTGGTCCACGGCCGCGACCAGGGCAAGGCGGACGAGCTGGCCCAGAGGCTGCGCGACGAGAACGCCGAGGCCGCCACCGTGACAGGCGATCTGACGCAGCGAGCCGACGCCGATCGGCTGATCGATGGGGCGCTCGAGGCGTTCGGGCGCGTCGACATCATCGTCACCACCGTGGGGGGCGGCGCGGGCACAGCCGTCTATCCCGCCGAGTCCTATCCCGAGCCCGAGTGGGACCGGATCATGGACCTCAACCTGCGCTCCGCCGTGCTGGCGACGCAGGCTGCCGCCCGCGCGATGATCTCAGGCGGGCGCGGCGGCCGGGTCCTGCACTTCTCCTCGGTCCGCGGTCAGCTCGGGATCGATAGCGGCTTCTCGGCCTACGTGGCCGCCAAAGGTGCGCTCGACGCGCTGACGCGCCAGCAGGCGACCGAGTGGGCCAAGCACGCGATCACCGTCAACGCCATCTCCCCCACCTTCGTGTCCACGCCGCAGGTGGCCGCCCTGCTCGCCGATGAGTCGTTCCGCGCCGGGCTTGAGGCGAGGATTCCGCTCCATCGCATCGCGGATCCTGACGACGTGGTCGGGGCGACGCTGTTGCTCTGCAGCGACGCGTCCGCGTTCATCACCGGTCAGGTGCTGACACTCGACGGAGGGCTGACCGCTTGTCAGTGACATTCCACGAACCCGAACCAGGAGAAGAACCATGAGGCGGATCGTCGACCTCAGCATGCCGGTTCACATGGACATGCTCACCTTCCCGCGCGTGCCGCCGCCCGCGCTGACCGTGTACGAAAGCCACACCGACTTCGCCAAGCGGATCGGCGCCGCCGAATACGGCGTGGACTCGCTGACCGCCAGCTACCTGATCGTTCAGAACGACCATGTCGGCACGCACCTCGACGCCCGCAAGCACATCGTCCCGGATGCCGGAGGACCCGAGACGATCCCGCTCGAGTACTGCATGTCCGACGGCGTGCTGCTCGACTTCACCGCCAAGGAGCCCGGTGATGTGATCAGCGAGGACGACGTGCGACGCGAGCTCGATCGCATCGAGTACACGCCCAAGGAGCGCGACATCGTGCTCAACCACACGGGGGCGGGCGCGTACAACACGGAGGAGCGCTACCGCACCGACCATCCCGGGATGAGCGCGGACGCCACCCGCTGGCTGATCTCACAGGGCGTGCGATTGATGGGCTGCGATGCCATCACCTACGACCCGCCCGTGTGGGCGATGTTCGAGAAGAAGCTGTTCTGGGAGGCCCACCGGGTCATGTGGGACGAGGAGTACTGGCACCTGGAGAACCTCATGAACCTCGAGCAGATCGGCCGGCCGCACGGCTTTCAGCTGTGCGTGCTCCCGATCAAGTGGGTCGGAACGACCGCCGCCCCCGTCCGTGCCATTGCGATCATCGACGACTGAGCGAGACGGTCACCGCACTAGCCGTGGGCGGAGCCGTGAGACTTCGCCAGCATCCGCCCGAAGTGCTCGACGTGGCTTCGGATCGCCCGGCCCGCGCCGCGCGAGTCGCGCCGGCGCAGCGCCTCGATGATCGGCTCGTGCATCTCCGCGGCAGCACGCGGGGTCAGGCCTGTGCGCAACGCGGTGATCGCGGTGCGGGCCTCGACCTCCAGCGACGCCCACATCTCGATCAGCCGAGAGTTGCCCGAGGCCTCGACGATCAGCTGGTGAAAGCGCACATCGTGCTCGACCTGCTGGTTTAGGTCGCGCGCATTCTTCATCCCCCGTAGCTCCGTCTCGAGTGCGCTCACGTCCCCCTTGAGGCGCTTCGCGGCCTCGCGCGCGGCGACCTCCTCGAGCGCCCCGCGGATCGGGTACACCTCGATCAACTCCTCGTCGCTGACTGCGCGCACGCGCGCACCGCGGAACGGGATCGTCTCCACGAAGCGCACCGACTGCAGGTCACGCAGCGCCTCCCGCACGGGGGCCTGGCTAACGCCGAGCTCCTGTGCGATCCGCGTCTCCACGAGCCGCTCCCCCGGGGCGTAGTGGCCCGACAGGATGCGCTCGAGCAGCACGTTCTTGACCTCCTCGCGCAGGACCGTCCTGCGGACGCCGAGTGGCGTGACGGGGTCTTGGTCAGTCCGGGCAGAGGCGCGGTTGTTGCTCGCGGCCATGGGCTTACATCTTTCCAGGCGATCCGGCCGGAGGCCGCTTTTTCGCACCGAGCGGGCTCACACGATCGCCACTGGATCGATCATCGATCCGGTCGCGCCGCGGATCGCCAATGGCAGCGCGACGAACAGGAACTCGTGCACCCCGGCCGCGGCGAGGCCTTCCAGATCGAGGCTCTCCATCAGGTACACCCCATGCTCGATCAGCAACAGCGTGTGCACCGGCTGCGGGTTGGCCGGCTCTCCTCGATCGGGCGCCGGCTGGACCTCGTAGGTCTCGGTATCCGATCCGGTAGCGATCACCCCGCGCTCGAGCAGCAGCCTGGCTGCCGAGACATCCGGGCCGGCGCCCCGGCTCGCGGCGAGCCGGTCCGGATCCGGCCAGCCGGAGAGGTAGCCGGTGCGGACCAGCGCCACGTCGCCTGCTCCCGCCGCTACGGCGCTCGAGCGCTCGATCGCCAGCAGCTCATCCGCGGTGACCGGCTCGCCGGCGGTTAGGGCCTCGATCCCCCTGTGCCCCGGAACGTCGTAGAGGACGCCCCGGCGCCAGAGCGGAGGGATCTCGGTCGCGTCACCGGTCAGTGGGCCGAAGTCGCCGAGGTCGCGCCGCGCCGAGCCGCCGTACCAGTGATCGTCCTCGCCCACGGTCATGTGGGCATGCGCGTCGATGTGTGCTCCCGTGTGCGTGGTGCCGATCACCAGCTCGCTCATGTACCCGAGGCAGGCGTCGTTCGGCAGCCCCCAGTGATGCTCGTCCATTACGCGGCTGCCGTGAGGCGTGCGATAGGTGACGACCTCGAACGTGGGGTGACCCGGGAACAGCGGCATCTTCGGGAAGCGCTCGCGGGCCAGGCGGAACATGCGCCCTTCGCGAATCAGCTTGGCCCCGGCGAGGATGTGTTCCGGCGTTGGCGCGGCGGCATCCGCCGCGGCCGAGACGCGCTCGGGCGCGGGCGCGGCGGCATCCGCCCCGTCGAGCGCGCGGAGCGAGTCCTCGAGCAGCGGCTGCGCCAGCTCGCGGGCTCGCTGAAGCTCCGGCTTTATCCGGTCGAGCGAGCTGCGCAGCTTGGCCGCGGCTCGCTCGCGGGACGCGCGTCCCGATCGCACCCACTCGAGCACGAGCCACACCAGCGTCTCCAGAAACGAGAGCGAATCAGCCGCTTGGAGGACGTCCGCCTCCGGCCATCCGCCGTCCTCGTGCACCCGGATCAGGCGATCCACACCGCCCACGAGCTCGTCCGGCGCTCGCTGTTCGCGTAGCCAGGTCGAGGCGATCTCGGCGCAGCGGTCCTGGTGCCAGCGGTTGTAGACCGGGTTGTCCCAGTCGCGGGCGGAATCCCAATCGACGTCAGGATCGGGGAACGCTCGCTCGATGTCGTGAAGCACGCAGGCGAGGCGCAGCCGCTCGCCGGCAGCCGGATCGAGCTCCAGCGCCCAATCCTCGGTGCGCAGAAGATGCCGCGCGTGCGGGTGCACCTCCTGCACCCAGGCTCGAGCCCCGGCGAGCAAATCGCCCACCGGCTCACGGGACGCGGCAGCCGGCAGATCGCTCACGCGGTCACCGGACGGGCCTGCAGCACGTACAGCTGGCCGCCCTGCACCGCCCATTCGATGTCCTGCGGGACACCCACGCGCTCCTCCAACTCCCCGCCGAGCCGCGCCAGCTCCGCCAGCAGCTCATCGCCGGCCTTGCGCGCGGCGCCCTCAGCGGGGTCGAGCGCTCGCTCGGTCACGCCGCCGGCCTCGCCGGCGACGATCGCGTATGGCTGCTGGTGCACGTGAGCCTTGCGCACGCGGCCGTCGCGCTTGAGGATGTAGTGGTCGGGCGTGACCGCCCCGGAGACCGCGGCCTCGCCGAGCCCGATGACGGCCTCAACGACCATCCGATCGTGTCGCTTGCGAACCGGGTCGCACGTGAACAGAACGCCCGACACGTCGGCGTGCACCATCCGCTGAACCACGACCGCGATGCTCAGGTCCGACAGGGAGCCCTTCTGCGAGCGGTAGAACAGCGCGCGCTCCGAGAAGAACGAGGCCCAGCAATCCCGGATCCGGGCGCGCAGCTCATCGCCGCCGCGCACGTGCAGGTAGGTCTCCTGCTGCCCCGCGAAGCTGGCCGCCTCGGAGTCCTCAGCGCACGCACTCGAACGGACCGCGACCGGCACGTCGTCGGCCCCCAGCGCCTTGTAGGCGGCGAGCACGGCCTCGCGCAGCCCCGGATCCAGCTCGACCGTTTTGATCAGCTCCTGGGCTCGCTCGGCGTCCGCGCGCTCAGCCAGCGCACGCAGCTCGGCGCCGCCGTCTGGCAGCGCCGCGGCGAGCGCATCTGCGGGCACGGTGAAACCGGGCGGCACAGGAAGGCCGAGCGCGGCCATCCGAGCCAGCGAGGCGCCCTTTCCGCCGGCCCGGCCGACCTCGAGACACTCCGGCTCGGCGAATGGCAGGACCCGGGTCATTGCGATGCTGCGCCGAGGAGCTCGACGACGCCAGTGGCACCGTTGACCCGGATGCGGTCACCCGTGCTGATCCGCTCGCCCGCGTTGCCGGTGCCGACGACCGCGGGGATCCCGAACTCTCGCGCCACGACGGCGGGATGCGAGGTCGTGCCACCGGCTTCGGTGACCAGGCCCTTGACCTTGGTGAACAGCACGACCCAGGCGGGATTTGTCATCCGGCAGACGAGGATGTCGCCCTCCTGGACCTGGTCGAACTCCTCCAGCGAGGCGACGAATCGCGCCGTCCCCTCGACCACGCCCGGCGAGGCCGGCAGGCCCTTGACCTCGCCGCTGGTGGCCGGCTCGCCCGCGTAGAAGCGATCCGGGAAGCCCCAGAGCCCGCCGTAGGGGAACTCGATCGCGGATTTGGTGGCGGTCCCCAGCCAAGCCGGCGGGCGTCGCTCGAAGGCCTCCTCGTGGTCGTCGCGTCGGTCGGAGACGACGTCCTTGGCGTCGAACGCGTTCGGGTCGGCCATCAGCCGACGCAGCTCGTTGTAGCGGAGGAAGACGACGTCCTCGGGGTCGCTCAGCGCGCCGGCGTCGGCGAGCTTGCGGCCGATCGCGATCGCGACGATGCGCAGGCGGGCGTTCGTGCCCTGATCGACGAAGAAATGGTGATCCGGCGTGAGCGGGTTCATTCCCAGCGACAACTCGAGCGCCTGGCTGAGCTTCTCCCGGTTCTCGCCCTCGATCCCTTCCACGACCTCGCGTGTCGCCGCCTCGAGGTCATCCCGCACGGCCTGCAGGTTGCTCGGGTAGTCGTAGTCCGTCGCGACGTAGCCGCGGATCGCCTCGATGATCGGCGCCGGGTCCTCGACCCACAGCTTGTACATGAACTCGTGTGACCACATCGCCTTGTAGCCGAACGTCCTCTGATGGGTCTCGATCCGCTCGGCGATGAACCGCCGGCCGGACTCGGTTTGCGAGAGCGCCGCCATCACCTCGCCCGCCGTGGGCTGCTCGAACGCCTTGGCCACCTCAGGATCGGACTTAATCTCCTCCTTGGAGCGCCAAAGGTCCTCGATCGCGTCCCAGTTGCGGTCCTCCACGCTCGACTGCAGGCGGCCCATCAGGGCCGTGTCGGCGCCGACCTCCTCGATCACGGAGTTGAGATTCTGCGTCGAGGCGAACTGCGCGAAGTTCAGCATCCAGTGGATCTTCCAGTGCCGGTCGTGGATGTCGATCGCGTCCTCGAGCAGCACGGCCAGCTCGAGCAGCGATGCGCCCGCGTGGTCGAAGCCGTCCAGATACTCGAAGTTGCGCTCGATCTCCGGCCGCAGGCGGGTCTTCCACCACTGCATGAAGTTCGACGCGTAGATCGGCAGGACGCCGCCGAGATACGCACCGATCTGGCCGGCGTACTGCGGATCGCGCGGGACGCGCGGCACGTAGCGGTTCTCATACTCCGTGGCCTCGGCATGCAGCGACGGCTCACAGGGGATCGCGGCGGTGTAGACGTAGCCGCCGACCTGCTTGGCGATCCAGTCGCAGGCAAAGGGCGTGCCGAAGCGGCGAAACATGTGGTCGCAGGTCAACCACCAGCCGCCGATGTCAAAGAACAGTGGTGAGACCGGGTTGGGGATGTGCAGGTCGTCATGGATCCAGAAGAGCTCCTTCTCGCCCTCCTGCCACTGCACTGGGAAGGACTCTGTCCCGAAATTCGTGCCCAGGACCTCCTCGGGCTGTGTCGTCACGGCCATGCGCTTACTTCTCCCCTCCGGTTTTGGTGTTCGCTAGATAATCGATCATTTCTCGGCGAGTGGTGATGCTCGAGTCAGGCCGAGCAATTGGCGGGCCTCAACTGCGCCGGCCGGCTGGCGATCGAGCAGCGGGGCGAGTGTCATCGCCTTCTCCACGAGCTCCGCATTTGACCCCGCCCTGCGCTCGCTCGTCACCCGCAGGTTGTCCTCGAGCCCGACGCGGACGTGACCACCGAGCAGCAGCGACGTGGCCGCGAGGTGAAATTGCGCCGGGTAGCCGACGCCGGCGGCCGACCAGGTGAAGTTCTCAGCCCCGAACAGCGAGACGGCCGTCGCGTGCACGTGCATCAACTGCGGCAGAGTCGCCGCGTTGGCGCCGAGAACACCGAGGACGAACTGAACGTGCAGCGGGAAGTCGACGAGCCCCTGATCAGCCAGGTGGCGCAGGTTGTAGAGGTGTCCGACGTCGTACACCTCGTATTCCGGCTTGCTGCCCGCCTCACGAAACAGCTCGGAGAGCCGGTACATGTCGGCGAACGTGTTGCGGAAGACGTACTCGCGAGTGGACTGCAGGTACTCCGTCTCCCAGGGCGCCATCTCGGGCCGCGGCCTGACCTGGAAGATCCCGAAGTTGAACGACCCGCAGTTGAACGTGGCCATCTCTGGCCGGCATTCGGTGAGGACGCGGGCCCGCTCCTCGATCGTCATGCCAACCCCGCCACCGGTCGTCGGCTGAACGATCGCGTCGCAGCGATCGACAATTCCCGACAGGACCTCCTTGAACAGACCTAGGTCGGCTGATGGCCGGCCGCTATCGGGTTCCCGAACGTGGATGTGCACGATCGCCGCTCCGGCGGCATGGGCGGCCACCGCGGAGTCGATGATCTGCTCCGGCGTGACGGGAATGGCGGGACTCTGGCCCGGCACGCTCATTCCGCCGGTAACGGCGCAAGAGCAAAAGACCCGGGCGTCGCTCATGCCGCCTGGGGCGCGACTATCACCTTGAGCGCGCCGTCGCGGCGTTCCGTGAACGTGGCGTAGGCGTCGGCGAAGTCCTCGAGAGCGAAACGGTGCGTGATGAGTTCCTTCAGCCGGATCCTCCCGCTCGCCGCCAGCTCGATCGCCCGGGGCATCTCGCCCGCCGTGGCCCGCACGCCGACTACGTCGATCTCATCGAGCACGGCGCGCGGCATCGGCAGCCGCGCATCCTCGAGCGGTATCCCGATCACCGCCACGCGCCCGCCCTTGCGCACCATCTCGACGCACTGGCCCACCGCCTCGGGTGCGCCCGAGCACTCCAACGCCACGTCAGCGCCGGTATCGCTGGTCAGCGCCTGTACCCGCGCCACGGGCTCCTCGGAGGAGAAGTCGATCGTCTCATGGCCGAGCGCTCGTGCCTTCTCCAGCCGCGGCCCCCGACCGATCACGATGACGTGGCCGGCGCCCAGCGCGCGGGCGCATTCGGCCACGAGCAGCCCCATCACGCCCGGTCCGACCACCGCTACCGTGTCGCCGGGCCGGTGCCCGCCGCGCAAAACGGTGTGCAGCGCGATCGCGGTCGGATCGAGCATCGCCGCCTCCTCGTCGCTGAGCGCGTCGGGCACGCGGAACACGCTGCGGACGGAATGGACCACGTACTCGGCGTAGGCGCCCGGCGCGTTGTGGCCGTACTGGTCGTGCAGGCCGTCGACGCCGAAGTTCTCGCAGATGTTGTACCGGCCTTCGATGCAGCGCCGGCAGTAGCCGCACGGGGCGTGCGAGGTGCCGGCTACGCGCACGCCTGTCTCCCATCCGAGAGCGGCGGCGCCCTCGCCAAGCTCGACCACCTCGCCGCACCATTCGTGACCCGGCACGAGCGGCCAGCGCTTCGGCCAGAAGCCCGGATAGTGGCCCTGAATGATGTGCGGGTCGGTGCCGCAGATCGCCACCGTCCTGACCCGGCAGAGCACCTCGAAGCGGCCCGGGCGAGGCCGCTCGACGTCGCGCACGGCGAACTCGTTGGGGGCGTCGACGACCAGTGCTCGCATCAGCTCACGCTGGTGTTTCGAGTCGCAGTGTCCGAGCCGAGCGCATCGTGTCCTCCCTCGTCGTGGCGCGCGCGTCGTACGATCATAGATAATCGATCAATGATTCCGGCGGGCCTGAGCAGCGTCGCCGCGCTCTACGACATTCACGGCAATCTGCCGGCTCTCGACGCGGTACTTGCCGAGCTGGAGGCAGATCCGCCGGATGCCGTGGTGATAGGCGGCGATGTCGTCGCCGGGCCGATGCCGAGCCAGGTACTGGCCCGATTGCGCGACCTAGCCTGGCCGACGCACTGGCTGCGGGGGAACGCCGACCGCGCCGTCGTGATGGGCTATGACTGGACGATCCCGGCCGAGCTGCTGAAGCATCCGTTGTTCCAGGGGGACGCATGGGCGGCGACGTTCATCACCCGCGCCGAACGCGACTTCCTCGATTCCCTCCCGCCGCTGTTGGCGCTTGAGATCGACGGGCTGGGCGAAGTCCTGTTCTGCCACGGAACGGCTCGCAGCGACGAGGAGCGGGTGACCACGGCCACGCCGCCGGCGCGGTTGGCGCGGATCCTCGCCGAGGCGGGCGCCGAGGTGCTCGTGGGCGGCCACACGCATCGCCAGTTCGACCGCACGGCAGGCGGACGTCGGATGATCAATGCGGGCAGCGTCGGCCGGCCGTACGAGCACCAGCCCGGCGCGTACTGGGCGCGGCTCGGACCGGACGTGCAGCTGATGCACACGTCGTACGACGTTGCCGCCGCCGACGCGCGGTTTCACGAGCTCGGCTATCCCGCCGCCGATCTCATGTTCAGCACCGGCGATCCCGACCTCGTCGCCGAGCGCTATGAACGGTCGAGCCATGAGCCGGTGGCGCCGGAGTCGCGGATCGATCCGGCCGCGCGGACGCGCTCGTGACCGGCGCCGAAGCGCGAGCGCGCATCCGGGCCACGGCCGCGGCCGGGAGCGTGGTGATCGGCGCGGGCGCCGGCACCGGCCTGTCGGCGAAGTGCGCCCAGGCCGGAGGCGCCGACCTGATCATCGTCTACAACTCCGGGCGCTTTCGCATGGCCGGGCGCGGGTCGCTCGCCGGGATGATGCCCTACGGCGATGCCAACGCGATCGTCCTCGAGATGGGCCGTGAGGTGCTGCCGGTGGCGCGCGAGGTGCCCGTGCTGGCCGGCGTGTGCGGCACCGACCCGTTTCGGCTCATGCCCCGCCTCTTGGGCGAGCTGAGCGACGCCGGCTTCGCCGGGGTGCAGAACTTCCCCACGGTCGGTCTCATCGACGGCACGTTCCGAGCCCATCTCGAGGAGACCGGAATGGGGTACCACCTGGAGGTGGAGATGATTCGCGACGCGGCGAGGCTCGGGCTGCTTACAGCGCCCTACGTGTTCACGCCGGCGCAGGCGAGCGAGATGGCGCGCGCCGGCGCCGACCTCGTCGTCGCCCACATGGGGCTGACGACTGCCGGCTCAGTCGGCGCTCACACCGCGAAGACCCTCGACGAGTGCGTCGAGGAGGTCCAGGCCATCCGCGATGCCGCCGCCGCGGTGGACCCGGACGTGCTCGTGCTCTGCCACGGCGGCCCGCTGGCCGAACCCGACGACGCCGCGTACGTGCTCGAGCGCACGCACGGCGTGCACGGGTTCTTCGGCGCCTCCAGCATCGAGCGCCTGCCGGCCGAACGCGCGATCACCGACACCGTGCGCCGGTTCAAGGCTCTGAGCGCCGGCGGCCGGCCCGCGGAAGACCCCCACCGCCCCGCACCAGACCCCAGCCGCCGCGCGCCAGACCCCAGCCGCCCCGCGCCCGATAATCGATGATTTATTATCGTTCGAGGCATGCCTAGCCCACCCTCGGTCGAGTGGCTCGCCCCCCGCTCGCTCTCCGAGGCGCTGTCGATCCGTGCCGAGCGAGGCGAGGAAGCGACCGTCCTGGCCGGCGGCAGCTTCCTCGGGATCCTGATGAACCAGGGATTCATTCAGCCGAGCGCCCTGCTCTCGCTCGGCCACGTCGACGAGCTGCGCGGCATCGACGTCTCACAGGACGGTGACCTTCGCCTCGGGGCGATGGTCACCCACCGCGAGGTGGAACGCAGCGACGCCGCGCGCCGTGGCTGGCCCATGCTGGCCGACGCCTTCGGTCTGGTGGCCAGCCCGCGGGTGCGCAACCAGGCGACGGTCGGCGGCGTGCTGGCCGATGCCGACTACGCGTCCGACCCGCCGGCGGCGCTGGCCGCGCTGGACGCTCGCGCCGTCCTGCGCTCATCGCGCGGCGAGCGCACGGTCGCGATCGAGGAGCTGATCCTCGGCTTCTACGAGACCTGTATCGCAGCGGACGAGCTGCTGACGGAGGTGCGCCTTCCGGGCGGTACCGAGGCGGCGAGGTATCGGAAGTTCCGCTCGCGTTCGAGCGAGGATCGGCCCTGTGTGGCGGTGGCTGTGGCGCGCGCGGGCGGTGCCCTGCGCGTCGTCGTCGGCGCCTGCGCCGAGGTGCCCCAGCACTACCGGGACATCTGCGCCCAGGCGCGCGATCAGACGATCGACGCCGCGCTGGCGCGGGACATCGGCGAGCACTACGCCGAGCGCCTGGAGCCGCTGAGCGACTCGCGCGGCAGCGCCGACTATCGCCGGCGCGTGGTCGCCGTCGAGGTCCGGCGCGGGCTCGAGGAACTGGGCGCGATCGAGGCCGGGGCCCCCGACGGATGAGCGCGATCGGGCTAGATCCCCGCGTCACGGGGGCCCAGCGCTATTCGGTCGACGTAGATCGGCCGGGAATGCTCCACGCGGCGTTCGTGCGCAGCCCGCACCCGCACGCGGGCGTTCTCTCCGTCGACACATCAGCCGTCCCCGCCGGATGCGTCACGCTCGAGCCCGCCGATGTCGACGACCTCCAGCTCTACGGCTGCCAAGTGCACGACCAGCACGTGCTGGCGCGCGTGGCCCGGTACGCGGGCGACGTAGTCGCGGCCGTCGCGGCGCCGACGCGTGAAGCGGCGCGCGAGGCCGCGCGTCTGGTGGAGGTCGAGTACGACGAGCTGCCGGCGGTGTTCGACCCGGTCGAGGCGGTGGCGGCGGGAGCGCCGCTGCTGCACCCCGATGGCGCCCAATCCGCGGGCGAGGCGGTGTCCATCGGCGTACGACCGCTGCGCGCGACGAACGTGTGCCATCGCTTCCGGCTCGTCCACGGCGACGTCGCCGCCGGGTTCGCCGAGGCCGATGTGGTCGTGCAACAGGCCTTCCGCACCCCGAGTGCCGCCCACGCCCCGATGGAGCCTCATGCCGCGGTAGCTGAATGGGAGGGCGAGCGTCTGACGATCTGGACGGGAACGCAAACCCCGTTCAACCTGCGCGCCGACCTGGCGGTCGTCTTTGGTATCGACGAGGAGCGCATCCGGATCATCGCCGAGCTGATGGGCGGATCGTTCGGCGCCAAGACGTTCGTGCGCCACGAGGCGACGTTGGCCGCGCTGGCGCGAAAGGCGCAGCGTCCCGTGAAGATCGTGCTCGACCGCACCGAGGAGTTCCTGACCCTCAACCGCCATCCCTCGGTGATCCGGGTGCGAATCGCCGCCAAGCACGACGGCACGCTCGTCGCCAAGGAGCTCGACTGCTGGGTCGACACCGGCGCCTACGCGGACTGCGGTCCCGGCGTGGCGACGAAGCTCGGTTACGCCGGCGTCGGCCCCTACCGGATCCCACACGTCCGGCTGGATGCGCTGGCGATCTACACGAACCTGCCGCCGAACGGGGCGTTCCGGGGCTACGGCGCGATGCAGTCGATCTGGGCCTCCGAGCGCACCATGGACACGCTCGCGAACCGGCTTGATATGAGCCCGCTCGAGCTGCGTCGCAAGAACCTGCTGCGCGACGGTGATGTGTTTGCCACCGGCGAGGTGATGCACGACGTGCAGTTCGAGCGCTGTCTGCAAGCCGCCGCCGACGCCGTCGGCTACGAGGAGGATCCCCGGGGCAAGGGACTGTGCGTCCTGCTCAAGGGCATGCAGACCCCAAGCCGGGCGGCGCTCGCGGTGGAGCGCACGCCGGTCGGCTACGTGATCCGCTCGGCCGCGTGCGAGATGGGACAGGGAGTTCGCCGCTCGTTGCAGCTGATGGGCGCCGAGATGCTCGGCTGCGAGCCCGGCCAGATCGAGGTGCCGCCGCCCGACACCGACGTCTCGCCGTTCGACACGCGCACCACATCGAGTCGGACGACGCACATGATGGGCCGGGCCCTGGCCGCGGCCGTGCGGGACCTCCGTCACAGCGGTGGCGAGCGTGGCTACGGCGAGGTGCGAAACGAGGGCGGCCTGGACCCGGACACGGGTCAGGGAACCGCCTCGACCCACTGGCACCAGGGTGCCGCGGCGGCGCAGGTCAGCGTCGACGAGGAGACGGGCAAGCTGACGATCGACAACCTGCACGGCGTCGCGTACGCCGGCCGCGTGGTCAACTCCCAGGGAGCGGAGCTGCAGAACGAGGGTTCGCTGACCATGGGCCTCGGCACGGCGCTGTTCGAGGCGATCGAGTTCGCCGACGGCCAAGTGAGCAACGCCAACCTGTCCGATTACAACGTCCCGGCGATCGGCGATCTACCCAGGCGCTTCACCCACGAGATCATCGAGCGCGAGGGCGCTGAGGTGCATGGCCTCGGCGAGACGGCGCTCCCTCCGGTGCCCGCCGCGGTCGGCAACGCTCTGTACTCGCTTGGGCTCGACGTGCACGAGCTCCCGATCACGCCCGAGCGCGTACTCGCCGCCGTCGACGCGCGAGGAGCGGCGTGAGGATCGAGCTTCGGCTGAACGGGCAGCCGGCCGAGCTTGACTGCCGGGCTGACGAGATGCTCATCGACGTGCTGCGCCGTGAGGGACTGGGGTCGGCTCGCGCCACTTGCGGCATCGGCGTGTGCGGCGTCTGCACGGTCCTGCTCGACGGTCGACCGGTGTCGGGTTGTCTCACATTGGCGGTGTCCGTCCAGGGGCATGAGCTGACGACGGTCGAGGGCCTCGCCGACACCGATCCGGTGCCGCGGGCGTTCGTCGATGCCCACGCGTTCCAGTGCGGGTGGTGCACGCCCGGATTCGTGCTCACGGCCACGGCGCTGCTGGCCGAGACGCCGGATCCGACCGAGGCGGAGGTCGTCGATGCGCTCGGCGGGAATCTGTGCCGTTGCGGGTCCTACGTGAAGATCGTCGACGCGGTGCGCGCTGCCGCGGCCGAGTCCGGCGGCTCGCGGTGAAGCTCGTGACCTACGACGCCGGGTTGGGCCCCCGCGTGGGCGTGCTGGCGGACGAGGGCATTGTCGACGCGGGTTTCGAGGGCGACATGGTGTCGTTCATCGAGCGCGGCGCGCCCGTCGTGCAAGCCGACCGGGCGGTTTCGGGAGCCCGGCTGCTCGCGCCCCTGCGCCCACGCTCACTGCGGGACTTCCTCGCCTTCGAGGGCCACCTCAAGGGCGCCTACCGCGGGCTGGGCCGCGAGATCCCCGCCGAGTGGTACGAGGTGCCGGCCTACTACAAGGGCCTGCCGGACACGGTCATCGGCCCGAACGCCGAGATCCCGTGGCCGGCTTTTACCGACCAACTCGACCACGAGCTCGAGCTGGCGGTAGTGATCGGCCGCCGCGTGCGGGACGTCACCGCCGAGTCCGCAGCGGAGTGCGTCTTCGGCTACACGATCTGGAACGACCTCTCCGCGCGCGACGTGCAGCGGCAAGAGGTCCCGATCGGCCTCGGCCCCGGCAAGGCAAAGGACTGGGACGGCTCGAATGTGCTCGGGCCATGCCTCGTCACCGCCGATGAGTTCGACGCCTCGGCGGCGCGAATGGCGGTGCGCGTCAACGGCGAGCTCTGGGGCGAGAGCTCCACCGCCGAGATGCACCACAGCTTCGCCGACATGATCGTCTACGCCTCCCGCGGCCTGACCCTGTATCCCGGCGAGGTGTTCGGCTCGGGAACCGCGGCCGGAGGCTCCGGGCTCGAGCTCGACCGCTGGGTGCAGGAAGGAGATGTGATCGAGCTCGAGATCGAGGGCATTGGCGTGTTACGCAACACCATCGGACGAAAGGTGCAGTGACCATGGCCTACGTGGTGGCAGCGAAGTGGCGGGCCCATCCCGGCAAGGCGGAGCGCCTGCTGGAGGTGATCCAGGAGATGACCCCGCCGTCGCGGGCCGAGCCGGCCTGCCGCTTCTACCAGGCGCAGCGCTCGGAGGAGGACCCTGACCTGTTCTTCCTCTACGAGCAGTACGCCGATGAGGCGGGCTACGAGGCGCACATGGATTCCGAGCATTTCACGCGACTGGTAAAGCAGGAGGCGATCCCCGAGCTCCTGGCCGACCGCGAGCGCGCCTTCTACACGACGATCGGCGACGACCGGGGCGGCCTGTCGGGATGACCCAGGACGACGACGCCTCGTGAAGCTGCGTAACGAGTTCTCGGTCCCGGCCTCGGTCGAGCGTGCGTGGGACGTGCTGCTCGATCTCGAGCGGGTGGCACCTTGCCTGCCGGGCGCCGAGCTCCGCGGCGGTGACGGCCATGAGTTCGAGGGGCAGATGACGATCAAGATCGGGCCGGTGACGACCCGCTACCAGGGGACCGTGCGCCTCGAGCAGGCAGATGCCGGCGCACGGCAGGCTGTGATGCGTGCGCAGGCGCGAGACGCCCGCGGCGCCGGCACAGCCGCGGCCACGATCACGACCTCGATGCGCGAGGACCCGGACGGGACACTCGTCACGGTGCAGACCGACATCCAGATCTCGGGCCCGGCCGCCCAATTCGGCCGCGGCGTGATGCAGGAGGTGTCATCGAAGCTGATGAGCAGGTTCGCCGCCTGCCTGGCCGAGGAGATGCAGGAAGACGCGGAGCTGGATGCATCTTCGCTCGGTGCCAACGAGGCGACACCGGCCGACCTCGATCGCGGCGGGCAGAGCACAAGCGCTGCCACGGCGCCGGCGATCGACTGGACGGATGCGGCGCTCGCCCGCGCGCCCACACGTCTCGGGGGCTACGAGGACACGCCGGTCGGCCGTCTGCCGACGGGGCCTGCAGCCGATGCGGCCCTGGCCGCGGCCGCCTCCGCCTCCGCCGGTAGCGAGGTGGAGGGGGACTCGCGCCCACCACGTCCCCGCCGGAGCGATGAGGTGCTCGACCTCGGCGAGATCTCACGCGGCGCCGTGCTCAGACGGGTCGTCCCGGCCGCGGTGGGAGTCGCGTTGGCATTGGTCGCCCTCGCCGCTGTGCGTGCTCGGCGCCGGCGGCTTTCGCGTTAGACGCCCGCGCGCATGTCAGCATGATCAGCCGTGCTGAGCCGCCGTACAGCGATGTTCGGGGTCGCGTACGCCTTCGCGGTGACGATGATCGGGACCACGCTCCCCACTCCGCTGTACCCGATCTACGAGAGCCGGATCCATTTCTCAACGCTGATCGTCACCGTTGTGTTCGCGGCCTACGGATTCGCCGTGCTCGCGACGCTCGTGCTGATCGGGCCGCTGTCTGACCGCTACGGCCGGCGCCGCATGCTCCTGCCCGGGCTGGCCCTGGCTGCGGCCAGCTCGATCGTCTTCCTGCTCGCCCACAGCTTGGGCATGCTGTTCCTGGGCCGAGTCCTGTCCGGGTTCTCGGCCGGCGTGTTCACCGTGACGGCTACGGTGGCGCTGCTCGAGCTCGCCCCGCCGGAGGAGCGCGGGCGCGCGACGTTGCTCGCGACCCTGGTCAACATCGGCGGTCTCGGCATCGGGCCGGTGCTGGCCGGCGTCCTCGCCGAGGTCGGGCCCGACCCCCTGCGCCTGCCCTATGCCGTGCACCTGGCCCTCCTGCTCCCCGCTGTGCCCGCGATTCTGCTCATGCCCGAAACCGTGTCGTCGGCGTCCAGTGGGGACGGCCATGGACCCGCGCCGGAGTTTCGGCTCAGCGTGCCGGCCGAGGTACGCGGGACGTTCGTGCGCGCCGCCGCGGCGGCCTTTGCCGCGTTCGCCACGCTTGGATTGTTCTCGGCGGTCTCTCCATCGTTCCTCGGCAGGCTCCTACACCTGCCCAACCACGCGCTGATCGGTGCCGTCGCGTCGCTGTGCTTCATCGCTTCCGCGGTCGGACAAATCGAGCTCGACCGGTTTCCAGCCCGGCGCGCGTTTCCCATCGGCTGCTGGCTGATGGTCGTCGGGATGGCGCTGATCGCGGGTGCGCTGGCCGCCGAATCGCTGGCCCTGCTCTTGGCGGGAGCCGCCGTCTCGGGCTTCGGCAACGGCCTGAGCTTCCGCGCCGGCCTGTCCGCGATCAA
>JBJMLD010000097.1:0-6565 GCA_045805545.1 Solirubrobacteraceae bacterium
CAGCACTTTGCGCGGCCGACGGCGGATCACCTTGAGGCAAGCATTCGTGGTCACCGTGTAGAGCCACGAGCGCAGCGAGCTCCGTTCCCGGAAGCCGCCAAGTCCCTTCCAGGCATCGAGCAGCGCGTCCTGGAGCGCGTCCTCGGCATCGGTCCAGGAGCCGAGCATCCGGTAGCAGTGGACGTAGAGCTCGCGGTGGTACGGCTCGATCAGCTCGCCGAAGGCTCGGTCCGTGCCGGTCCTGGCCGCGGCCAGCAGCTCGCGCTCACTCATCGCCGTGCTCCTTGCTCTGCCACAGTGCGATCTCGCCTCCGTCGGGTGCGGTGACGACGCTGCGCCAACCAGCCGGACCCTCGCGTGGGGCGAGCAAGATGCCGGCACCGAGCCGGCACGCCCGCGCGGTCACCGATGCGACGTTATCGACCTCCACATAGGGGAGCCACAGCGAGCGCTCGGTCTCGCAGCCGACGATGCCACCCCCGAATTCCCGGCCCAGTCCGAGGGCCAGGTAGCGGCCGTGCCGAGTCTCGATCGGCTGGGGCTGCCAGTCCAGCAGCTGGGCGTAGAAGCCGCTGGCCAGCTGGGGCTGGCGTGTGTGCAGCTCGAGGTGGACGACGGCCGGGGGGCCGGCGCCGACGCCGGCCCCCGTATCGCTGGTGAGTCCCTGGGTGCTCATGCCGGACCTGCCCGGTATGAGCCGATCGTCTCGAGCTGGGTGACCACCGGCGGCTCGTCGCAGCGCTCTGCGACGTCGTGCTGGAAGCGCTGGAACGCTTCGAGCTCGCCGAGCGGCGGGCGGTCCTGCTCGCTGCGCGACACATGGACGAAGCTGACACCGTCCTCGAGGCGGTACGTCGAGTACTCAAAGCCGGCGGGCTGCTCCGCCGCGAGCTGTTCGTACACCGCCCGGACCAGAGCCTCGTTCTCGCTGACTCGCTCCGGCTTGACCTTGTAGCGAACCATGACTTGATGCATGACCGATCTCCTTTCGTTTTTCAACCCTGAGCCTCGAAGGCGGGAACTGCCGCCACCGTCACTCTGCGCCGGCGCCCAGGCAGCGACAGCCCCGCGATCACGCCGACCAGGGCAAGACCAGCGGCCACACCCATCGCCGGGCCGAACCCGTCGGTGAAGCCCGCCGGGGAGGCGTAGCTTCCCGCGCCGGCGAACACCGCGACGGCGATAGCGATGCCGAACACGCCGCCGAGCTCGCGCATCATGCTGTTCGCTCCGGCGGCCTTGCCGATCGCGCCTTCGCCGGCCGACCCGACGACGGAGTTCTGGGCGGCGGGGATCGCCATCGAGACCCCCACGCCGGACACGATGAAAGGCGCGATCATGTGCGAGTAGGACAGCCCCGGCTCGGCGATCACGGCCAGCCAGACCATCCCGATCGCCTGCAGCGAGAGGCCGACGACCATCAGCGGACGCTCGCCGATGCGGTCGCTGAGCCCGCCGGCGGCCGGCGCCACGGCGATGAACGTCGCGGTCCATGGCATCAGCCTCAGGCCGGCCTGCAGCGGCCCATCGCCAAGCCCGACCTGAAGCAGCTGGGGCAGGAAGAACACGGCGCTGAACAGCGACGCGAAGGTCAAGAAGATCGCCGCGTTACCGGCCGAGAAGCTGCGCAAGCGGAAGAACTCGATCGGCAGCATCGGCTCGCGAGCGCGCCGTTCCCACATCACGAACGCGACCATCAGCACCGCCCCCGCACACAGCGACACGATCGTCTCGACGCTCCCCCAGCCGACCTGATTGCCGCGCATCAGCGCCCAGACGATGCCAAAGGCTCCGCCGGTGACCAGAGCCAGGCCCCGGAAGTCGAGACCCGTGTCCGAGCCGTAGCTTTCTTCCAGCTTGGTCAGCACGAGCGGGATCGAGATGAGCGCGATGGGCACGTTCAGCCAGAAGATCCACTGCCAGTTGATTCCCTCGACCACGGCGCCGCCGATCAATGGACCGGCCGCGACGGAGATCCCGGTGACGGCGCTGAACATGCCGATCGCCGCGCCGCGCCGCTCGGGCGGGAACGCCGAGGTCAGCAGCGCCAGACCGAGCGGTGTGATCAACGCCGACCCGGCGCCCTGCACCGCGCGAGCCGCGATAAGCCAGCCGATGCTCGGCGCCACGGCGCTGAGCGCTGACGCGGCGGCGAACACGCCAAGTCCAACTGCGAAGAGACGGCGCCGGCCAAACCGGTCGCCGAGCGCCGCCGCGGTGATGAGCAGGACGGCAAAGCTCAAGTTGTACGCGTTGACCGTCCACTCGAGCTGCTGGACGGTCGCCCCCAGGTCCACGCGGATCCGGCTGAGCGCGGTCGCCACGACAAGCGTGTCGAGCGCGGCCATCAGCGAGCCGATGCCCGTGAGCAACACAACCCAGCGCGTTCGCCGGCTTGAATTGGTTGATGCTGAGCTCACTGCAAAACCTCCCTGGTTCGTTTTGCAGATAGAGAGCCACCCGACGAGCCAGATCCATCGCTGAGCTTTTTTGAGCCGCCTGCCGGGGCAGACGTGGGTCAGATCAGGCCGGCGAGCTCGCCGGGGGTCGGGCGGACCCGGTGCAGCAGCTCGGGCGGGCCTTCGTAGGTGACGCCGGCGGCGGCGGCGCCGGCGATGTCGAGCAGCCCGAGGACGAGCCCGAGGGCCGGCGTGGGTTTGCCGGTGACAATCGCGTCCGGGTTCTCGACCGGCCCGACCGTAACGCGAACGTCGGTGCCGGTTTCGATCGCGATCGGCTCATCTCCGATGCGCAGCTCGAGCGTAATCGGCGGCTCGTCCGACTGGTGGCCTTTGAGCACCAGCTCCAGTGCCCAGGCGAGCCAATGACTGCGAACCGCGTCGGCCGGCTTGGCCTCGAGCATCAGCGGCAGGCCCCAGCGCCCGAGCTCCTCGACCACACCGCGCAGCCGCTCGCCGCGGGGCGTGAGACTGAACAGCGTGGTGGCGATCGGCGGCGGCGCCTCCCTGCGCGCGATCACCCCTGCCCGCTCGAGCTCTCGCAATCGATCCGCGAGCAGGTTCGTCGCGATGCCGGGAAGGCCGGTGCGCAGGTCGGTGTAGCGGCTCGCACCCTTGATCGCCAGCTCACGGACGATCAGCAGCGTCCAGCGGTCACCGACGACGTCGAGCGATCGGGCCACGGCGCAGTACTCGTCGTATGACCTCATGGGCAGCAACTCTAGCAGTTACTTGATCTTCTTGTCTATCTACTTGACTTTCTTGTCTAAATGATTTAGAACTCCGCCCCCCCCGCGCTTTGAACCCGTCGCCGAAGGAGGAGCCGATGTCCCGCAAGCCGCTGATCCTCGTCTCGCTGCTGCTCGCCGCATTCGTCATCAACGTCGATACGACGATCGTCAACGTCGCGCTGCCCTCGCTCGTCCGGCAGCTGCACGCATCGAACACTCAGCTGCAGTGGGTGGTTGACGCCTACAACCTGTTGTTCGCCGGATCCGTACTCGCCGCCGGCAGCCTGTCGGACCGATTTGGGCGCAAGGGGATGCTCCTGGCCGGGCTGTCGGTGTTCGGCTTGGCCAGCATCGCCGGGGGGCTCACCGCCAACCCTAGTCAGCTGATCGTCGCGCGCGGCGTCATGGGCCTCGGCGCGGCGATGGTGTTCCCGTCCACGCTGTCGCTGATCTCGAATGTGTTCACCGGACGCTCGGAGCGGGCGCGGGCAATCGGGCTGTGGGGCGCCGTCACAGGCGCTGCCATCGCGCTCGGCCCGATCGTCGGCGGGTGGCTGCTCGAGGCCTTCGACTGGACCAGCATCTTCTTCGCGATGGCTCCGATCGCGGCCGCCGCCGGTTTTCTGGTGGCGCGGTACGTGCCGGGCTCGCGGGATCCGAACGCGCAGCGGACCGACCGCGCCGGCTTCGCACTCTCGACGGCGACGATCGGCGTGCTCGTGTACACGATCATCGAGGCCCCGAACTACAGCTGGGGTAGCGTCCGGACGATCGCCGGGCTCGTGGTGAGCGCCGTTCTGATGGCCGCCTTCGTCGCCTGGGAGCGGCGTACCGACGCGCCGATGCTCGACGTCAGCCTGTTCCGCAACCCACGCTTCAGCGCGGCCAGCGTCTCGGTCGCGATCTCGTTCTTCGCCCTCAGCGGCTTCATCTTCCTGGTCACGCAGTACTTCCAGTTCTTCAAGAACTACGGCCCGCTCTCCACCGGCATCAGGCTTCTCCCGGTGGCCAGCTCCGTCGGCATCTCCTCGGTGCTCGGGGCGAAGCTCGCCGTGCGCGTCGGCACGAAGCTCGTCGTCGGCAGCGGGCTGCTGCTGATGGCCGGTTTCTATCTGTGGGTCACCGGCGCATCGGCCAGCACCGGGTACCTCACGATCGCCCTGCAGATGGTCGTGCTCGGCACCGGCATGGGCCTGACCAGCGCGCCCGCGACCGAGGCGATCATGGGCGTCGTCCCGGCCGCCAAGGCGGGTGTCGGCTCAGCCGTGAACGACGCCACCCGCCTACTAGGCGGCACCCTGGGTGTCGCTGTGATCGGCAGCGTGTTCGCCTCGTTCTACTCCAGCCGGCTGACCGCCGCGCTGCCGGCCGGGCTTCCCGCCAGCGTCGTGCACAAAGTGCATGAGTCGGTCGGCGGGGCGCTGAGCGTGGCCGGCGGCATCGGACATGCCGGCCACCCCGCCCTGGCGGCAGCCATCCATGACGCAGCCAGCACGGCCTTCTTCCACGGGTTCAGCTCGGCCAACTTCGTCGCCGCGGGCGTCGCCGTCGCGGGAGCGGTGATGGCGTTCGTGCTGCTGCCGGCCCATCCGACGAGCCCGCCCGAACGCGCCAGGAAACGGTGCCCCGCGGGCGCGCCGGCGCTGGCTGAGAACTGACGGGGCCACCCCGTCGTCCGCCCGCACGGAGGGTGCGCGTCGACCCTCCCCCACTTGCGGCGGCACGCCGATTCCTCTAGTGTACAGTTCTGTACACATAACCGAACGCGGGAGGGAACGGTGTACATGCGCGCTGCAGTTCTTCGGTGGCTCGTGGCAGTGCCGGCTGCCGCGGTGGCGTTGCTGGTGACGGCGTTGCCGGCCCAGGCCGTGACACTCCAGAACGGCAACGGGATCTCGGTGGTTGGCCAGAGCAGCAACGGGCGCGAGATCGACCTTCAGGTGGGCACGGCCGACGTCCAGGGCACGCACCAGGTGATCGTGCTCCTTCCCGAGGGCTACGACGCCAACACCGCGACCCGCTATCCGGTCCTCTACCTCTACCACGGCGCGCTCGCCGGGCCCACGGCATGGACGGTGCCGCCGGGCGCAGCCCCCCAGATCACCGATCCGTACCCGATCATCACGGTGATCGCGGACGGCGGACTGAAGGGGTGGTACACCAACTGGGTCAACGGCTATCAGTACGCGCCGCAGAACTGGGAGGACTTCCATCTGGGGCAGCTCGTGCCTTGGATCGACGCGAACCTGCGAACGATCGCCGATCGCTCGGGCCGAGCCGTCGCCGGACTCTCGATGGGCGGCTTCGGCTCGATCCACTACGCCGAGGATCGCTCGGATCTGTTCTCGTACGCCGCCTCGTTCTCGGGCGCCCTGGACACCGGCAACTTCTACACCGAGTCAGCCATCGGCGGCGAGGAGACGGGCCTGGTCCCGGGCTCGGGACCACCTGCCCCGCCGGGGGCGATCTTCGGCCCCGAGTACGCGCCGTTCAACCAGCACGAGCTCGACGTGGCCGACGTCAACCCGACCAACGTCGCGCACCTGCGCAACACCACTGTCGCGCTCTACGTGGGCACGGGCGATGGGCAGTCGAACCCCGGCGGCGCGTTCATCGAGAGCGCCGTCAAACCGCAGAACGACCTGATGGCCAGCCGCATGGCGCAGGCAGGCATCAGCTACTGGTACAGCCAGGACCACGAGCCGTCCCCGAGCTTCGGCTGGGGCTGCGACAACAATCACGACCAGCAGTGCTGGAACGCTTACCTGGCCGACGATATGCCGCGAATGATGGCCGTGCTCCAGCACCCGTAGCCGCGGAGCCCCGCCGCCAGAGGCGGCATGACTGCATACATCGCCGAGCGCCTGCAGGCCAACGCCGGCGTGGCCATGTCGCGCTTGAACTCGCTCGGCGGGGGTGGCATCGTGATCACCCTGACGCAATCGACACCGAGGCGGAGCGGCCCAGCGCTGTCCGTCCACTCTCTGAGCAAGCGCTTCGGCGAGCGCGTCGCGTTCGAGGATGTCTCGTTCGAGATCGCCTATGGCGAAGTGTTCGGCTTCCTCGGGCCGAACGGCGCCGGCAAGACGACCACGGTGAGAACGCTCGGCACGCTGATCGCGCCGACGTCCGGCTCGGCCACCGTGGCGGGCATACCCGTGGCGCCTGAGAACGGGGTCGAGATCCGCCGTCGCATTGCGATCATGCCGGAGTCGCCGGGCCTGTATCTCCGGTTGAGCGTGCGCGAGAACCTCGAGTGCTTCGCCGAGCTCTACGAGGTGGCAGATCCCCGCCAGCGCATCGAGCGCGCTCTGGACGCGGTGCACCTCTCCGACCGGTCAGACTACATGTGCGGAGCGTTGTCGAAGGGTCTGC
>JBJMLD010000098.1:0-28942 GCA_045805545.1 Solirubrobacteraceae bacterium
ATCGGATCACCCGCGTCCGATCCGCAACCGCCCTAGCCATCTAGCCCTCGGAATCTCGGGACCGGTAGCCGACGCCGCGAACCGTGAACAGGTACTCGGGGTCCTTGGGATCGAACTCGATCTTCTCGCGTAGGTGGCGGATGTGCACGTCGATCGTGCGCGGATCGCGGTAGGCCGAGTCGCCCCAGATGCGGGCGAGCAGCATGTCCCGCGTGAACACACGCCCCGGTGCTCGGGCCAGCGCAGCGAGGATCTCGAACTCCACGAATGTCAGCTGCGCTTCATCGCCGCGTATCCGGACCGTGCGCTTGGGAAAGTCGATCCGCACGTCGCGCACGAGCAGCGGCGCCTCGTCCGGCGCCGTCTCGACCGGCCGGCTCATCTCGGCCCGGCGTAGCGCCGCCTTGATCCGGCTCGAGAACTCCCGCACGGAGAACGGCTTGGTGATGTAGTCGTCGGCGCCGAGCTCGAGCCCCACGACCTTGTCGATCTCCTCCGACTTCGCCGTGAGCATGATGATCGGGACCGAGCTGCGGCTGCGCAGGCGCCGGCAGATCTCGAGTCCGTCCACCTTGGGCAACATGAGGTCGAGCACGACGAGGTCGAAGCTCTGCTCGTCGAAGCGATCGAGCGCCTGGCGCCCGTCGGTGGCCTGCACGACGTCGTAGCCCTCTTTGCGCAGCGGATAGGACAGCAGCGTCTGGATCGACTGCTCATCGTCCACGAGCAGGATGCGCGCTGAGTGATCGGACAAGAGTCTCCTTTCTCTGGCCAAAGAGTAATGCCCCAGTAAATGGGCCCGATCCGTGTACGCGGTTAACCTCTAGGGGCCGATGCTGGATCCGCGCATCTACCGGACGGGCTTCGTCGCGGTCGCGTTGGCCGTGATCGTTTTTGCCTTCTCCCTGACCGACCAACCCGGCGGCCTCAGCCCCACGCTGGCGCCTGACGCGTTCAGCGGCCAGAACGCCTTCAACCTGATGAATGCCTTCGCCGTGACCTACCCGGATCGCCAGCCGGGGTCCTACGGCGACGACGCGCTGGCCGCCGACATGGCACGCCGGCTACACCGCATCCAGGGCGGCTACGCCGTCAACACGTCGGTGTTCAAGGCCCGCACGGCGGACGGGACGCGCACCCTGGAAACGGTCACTGCCGTCCGCGCCGGCGAGGTCCCCGGGAGCATCGTCGTGGTGGCCCACCGCGACGCTAAGGGCTCTCCGGCCAGCGCCGAGCTCTCGGCCTCGGCCACGCTGCTCGAATTGGCTCGCGTACTGGCCGGCGAGACGCAGCACCGCACCCTCGTGCTCGAGTCCACCAGCGGCTCGGCGGGCGCCGCCGGCGCGGTCAAGCTGGCGCGTACCCTGAGTGGTCCGGTCGACGCGGTAGTCGCGCTCGGCGATCTGGCCGGGACGCGCACCCGCCAGCCGGTGGTCGTGCCATGGTCGGACGGCCAGCAGCTGGCACCGCCGATGCTGCGCAACACGGTCGCCGGCGCGCTCGGCTCGCAGGCGGGCCTGCGCTCGGCCGGAACCACGCTGGCGGGTCAGTTCGCGCATCTGGCCTTCCCGTTCACGCTCTCCGAACAGGGCCCGTTCGGCGCCCGCGGGATTCCGAGCGTGCTCGTGTCGCTGGCCGGCGACGCGGCGCCGGCCGCCGATGAGCCGACGAGCCAGGACCGCATCACGGCGCTCGGGCGCAGCGTGCTGCAGACGGTCAACGCCCTGGACAACGGATCCGGGGTCCCGAGCGCCTCGGCCTACGTGGTCTTCCAGGGCAAGATCATCCCGGCCTGGGCAGTGAAGCTGCTCGTGCTGGCCTTCATCCTCCCCGTGCTGCTGGCCACGATCGACGGCCTGGCTCGAGTGCGCCGTCGGGGGCACTCGATCACCCGCGGCGTCATCTGGGTGCTGGCGGCAGCCGTCCCGTTCGCCCTCGCCGTGCTGGCTGCGGTCGCGTTCCGCCTGGCCGGCCTGATCGACGCCGTGCCACCCGAGCCGGTGCCCGGCGGCGCCGTACCGATGCATACCTCGGGCGTGCTGCTGCTGCTCGCGTTGGCGGCGGTGATAGGGCTGTCGTTCTTCGCCGTGCGGCCGCTCGTCCTGTGGCTGGGCCGGGCCCGGCGTGTACTCCCCGCGCCCACGGCGGCGCGTGACTCACAGGGCGCGGCGGCCGCGTTGCTGCTGGTCATGTGCGTGGCCGCCATCGTCATCTGGGCCGGGAATCCGTTTGCCGCGGCGTTCGTCGTCCCGGCTCTTCATATGTGGATGTGGGTGGTGGATCCCGCGGTCCGCATGCCGCGCGCGGCCACGGTCGCGCTCCTCCTGGGCGGCGTCGCGGCGCCCGTGCTGTTGATCCTCTACTACGCGCACGCGATCTCGCTCGGACCGATCCAGCTGCTGTGGAACGGGATGCTGCTGGTTGCCGGCGGACACGTCACGCTCGTGGTCGCGCTTGAATATTGCGTGCTCATGGGTTGCCTGGTTAGCCTGCTGCTGATCGTGCGCCGCGAGCTCCAGGTTCCGGCCCCCGGCGAGGCACCGGTAACGGTGCGCGGTCCGATCACGTACGCTGGACCTGGGTCACTCGGGGGCACCGAGTCAGCACTCAGGCGCTAACCGCTTACACATCGCGATGCGACGGCTAATCAGGGATATCTCATCCGTCTTGATCATCTCCGGGCTGCTGCTCGTGCTCGACGCCGGCGTGACGCTGATCTGGCAGGAGCCGATCACCGCGGTCGTGGCGCTGGTCAAACGCAGCCAGATCGACAAGCGCTACCTGAACTACCACAGCGCGCCGCTCTCGCAGGTGGATCTCCATGCGCTCGGTGCCCTGCACACGATCGATCAACGGATCTCCTACCTGGCTCGGCGCGAGCAGCGTCAGATCCCGACCGGAGCGGCGATCGGCCGCATCCTCATCCACAAGATCGGCGCGAACTTCGACATCGTTCAGGGGACCGACACGGCCAGCCTCGAGAAGGGTCCGGGGCACTACCCAGGCACGGCGTTCCCCGGCCTGGGGCAGACGGTGGCGATAGCCGGGCACCGCACGACGTACCTGGCGCCATTCCGCCACATCGACGCGTTGGGCGCCGGGGATCGGATCGTCGTGAACATGCCCTACGGCCGATTCACCTACATCGTGCAATACCACAAGATCGTGGTTCCGACCGCGCTCTGGGTGACCGACAACGTCGGCTATGACCGGCTCGTGCTGTCGGCTTGCAACCCGCTTTACAGCGCCGCACAGCGGATCATCGTGTTCGCGCGACTCTCCCAAGTGCAGCCGACTGCCAAGACGTTGGCCGCTGCATAAATCCCCCTACTCGCGGGTATTTCGTCGAATAGGGTCCAGACCGGATCCAGCCGTGAGCGGGCATTGCCGATTCAGGAGATGAATCCCATGGACGAGGATCACGAGAAGGTGGCGGACATGCGGGACCAGATAAGGGAGGGGGAATATCGGGTTGAGCCGAAGGCGGTGGCTGACGCAATCCTGCGCCGGTTGCGAGACCTGGCGGCGGCCCGGCGCGAGCACGTCGCCGCCCACGAGCGCGCATGGGCGCAAGACGACGGCCTTCAGATGCGGTGCTCGTACCCCGAAAGCTCGCCGGTGGCATCCGTGAACACGACTCCGGGCGATCCCTCGATCACGCGCCCGACCGGCGTCAGTCCCATGGCGCTCGACAAGCTGGCCAGCGCGCTGTCCACTGCCCTGCGCCCGGGCGCCGGTAGGCAGACGCAAAGCTCGTAGTCCTCGCCCGCGGTGGCGGCAAAGCTCGCCGCATCTTCCCCGAGCGCCGCGGCGACCTCGGCCACTCCGTCCTCCAGAGGCAGCGCACGCAGGGTGAGCTCGATGCGAGCACCGCTGCGCCGCGCGACGTGTCGCGCGTCGGTGGCGAGCCCATCGGAGATGTCGATCATCGCGCTGGCTCCGGCGCTCGCCAGCGCGCGACCCGCGGCGAGCCTGGGGACCGGACGGGCATACCGTCGGCGCAAAGCCGCACCGATTGCCTCTGAAACGCCGCCGCTGGGCACCCGACCCTCGCTCAGCGCCAGTCCTGCCCCGGATCCACCCAGTCGCCCTGTGACGAGCACGAGGTCCCCTGGGCGGGCTCCGTCGCGCCCCACGAGCTCGCCCGGATCCTCGCACCAGCCCACCACCGCAAACGTCACGGTCAAAGCCGGCGCCGCCGTGACATCGCCGCCGGCGATCGTCACTCCGCACTCCGTGGCCAGCGCCTGCGCCCCGCCGGCGACCGCCAAGGCCGTCTCGCTAACGGCCGGAACCTCCGCCAGCTCGCGCGGGACGCCGAGCGACAGGTAGGCCTCACCCGGCTCGGCTCCCATCGCGGCCAGATCCGACAGCGCCCCGGCCAGGGCGCGGTACCCGACGTCCTCCGGGGAGAGCTGCCCGAGCCGGAAGTGGACGCCGTCCAGCATCGTGTCGATCGAGGTCACGGCATAACCGCGCGCACGCACGACGGCCGCGTCGTCCCCCAGCCAGCGAACGATTCGGGCCCCACCCGGCCGCAGGGCGGACTCGAGCGCGTCGATCAGCTCTAGCTCACGCAACGGTCCTCAGCGCGCCGGCACGGCGGAGCGCTCAGCGGTGGCGGTAGACGATCCGCGCGCGGTCGAGGTCGTAGGGCGAGAGCTCGACGCGAACGCGGTCACCAGGGAGGATGCGGATCCGAAACCGGCGCATCTTGCCCGCGACGTGCCCGAGCACGACCCGATCCATGTTGTCGAGCTTGACGCGGAACATTGCGTTCGGGAGCGCCTCGACGACCTCTCCCTCCAGCTCGACCTTTTCTTCCTTCGGCATAGACGGACGCGAAAGCTAGCAGCAGGCGAGCGTCAAGTTAGTGATGTCCGCCGTTGCCGTGGCCATTCCCGCCGCCGCTGCCGTTGTGCCCATTCCCGAACCCGGCCGGCGCGGTGCCGGCGCCTCCAGAGTGAGACGTGCCCGTGCCGGCGTGGCTCGGCTTCTGCGGTGGCTGGGCGTAGAGCGTCGGGTTGTTGTACGGGCTGTTGCCGCCGCGGGTCGTTGTTGTCGGGCCATTGCCGTTGCCGCCGCCGTTGCCGGATGAGTTCCCCGACCCCGAGTTGTTGTTGGTGTTGCCGGTCGACGCGAAGCGACCGAAGAAGGCGGTCCCGTGGAACGTGTCCGAGGGCTGTGTGAAGTCGCTGCAGTAGCCGTTATCGGCTACCGACATGTAGTCGTGCCAGATCGGTGCCGCCAGCGTGCCGCCGAAGCCCGGGCCGAGCCCGTTGACGTCGTTCATCGAGATCGTCGAGTTCGGGTAGCCGACCCACACCGCGGTGGACAGCTGCGGCGTGAAGCCGACGAAGTACGCGTCGGTGAAGCTGGTCGTGGTGCCGGTCTTCCCGGCAGCCGGGCAGCCGTAGTCCGCTGCCGTGCCCGTGCCGCTCTGGATGACCGTCTTCAGCACCTGCGTGGCGGCGTAGGCCTCACCGGGGCTGAAGACCCGGTTGCCCTTCTCGTCGCCGAGGTTGCTGACGCTGTGGTCGGGGAACACGACTCGGCTGATCGCGGTGGCTGGGTGGTGGACGCCGCCACTGGCCAGGGTTGCGTACGCGTCGGCCATCTCGAGCGGTGAGACCGCGACGGCGCCGAGCACCTCGGAAGGGAAGTTGGTCAAGGGGGAGGTGATCCCCATGGCATGAGCGATAGCCGTAACCTTGTCCATCCCGAGGTCCTGGGCGAGCTGGGCGAACACGGTGTTGTCCGACACCGTGGTTGCCTTGGCCACGCTGATGTCGCCTTGGTAGCTCTGCTCGGCGGTCTGAACGTGGTAGGTCGGATACGCGGGGAGCCAGCCCGGGCTCAGCTCTTTGGACGTGTAGTACGTCTGCTCGGGATCCCCGTGGTAATCGTGGATCAGCGTCATGAGCGCGAACACCTTGAACGCCGAGCCCGTCTGCCGATGCGCCTGCGCCGCGTAGTCGAACTTCGTCTGGTCGTAGTTGGACCCGGTCGCCATGGCCAGGATGTGGCCGTTGTGCGGATCGACCGTCACCACGGCGGCCGCCGGGTCGCCGGGTTGCCCCTCGTTGTTGAGGATCGCCTGGCGCGCTTGCTGCTGGCGCTTTAGATCGATCGTCGTGTAGACCCTGAGCCCGCCCTGCTCGACCGTCTTGAGGCCGAACTGCTTGATCAACTGGTCGCGGACGAAGTCGAACACGTACGGCTCGCGTTTGAGCCCGTAGGCGTTGTTGCGGTGCACCTCGAGCGGCGCAGCGTCGGCCGCGTCCTCCTGGGCGGCGGTGATGTAGTGCGACTGCACCATCGCCTTGAGCACCTCGTGACGCCGCGCCCGCGCCAAGTCGGGAGCCAGGAACGGGTTGTACTCGGATGGCGCCTGCGGGAGGCCGGCCAGCAGCGCGGCTTGGGCCAAGCTGAGCCGGCTGACCGGCTTGTCGAAGAACATCTGCGAAGCCGCGGCCACCCCGACCGCCGTCTTGCCGCCCAGCGTGCCGTAGTCGACGTCGTTCAGGTACGCGGTCAAGATCCAGTTCTTGCTGTGCTTGCGCTCGAGCTCCTCGGCCAGCTTGGCTTCGATGATCTTGCGCTTGATCGAGCGCGTGTCGGCGAGCTGGTAGGGCAGGTAGATGTTTCGCACCAGCTGCATGGTCAGCGTCGAGCCGCCCTGGATCGACTTGCCGCCGCCGAGCACATCCTGGACGCCGGCGCGCAGGATGCCCTCGTAGTCGATGCCGCCGTGCTTGTAGAAGCGGCGGTCCTCGATCGCGATGGTCGCGTCCTTGAGCAGGCTCGGGATTCGGTGCGCCGACGCGTACGTGCGCAGCGTGTCCGAGCTGATGTACCCGAGCAGACTGCCGTCGCTGCCGTAGACCTCGGACAGCTGACCGGGATCGCGCGGCTTGAGCTGGTTGATGTTCGGGGCCGACTCGGCAACGTTCACCACCCAGCCGGCGACGCCCGCCACGCCCAGGCCCGCCGCCACCAGGCTCAGCACCGCGGTGAGCACGAACACGCGCCGGAGGGGATGACCGTGGTTACGTGTGCGGCGTCGCTGTCGTTCGCGTCGGCTCATCTCAGGAGTACCGTCAGCGAGCGCGAGGGCAGCGTGCAGACCGCCTGCTCCCGGCGCCGACGTGGCAAATCAGTGTAGCCGTACCCTGGTTTCGGCTCGGCGCTTCTCGCTCCTCCATCCCGGCAGGATGTATGCGTGGCTGCGCCCCATAAAGCCCTGCTCCTGGACGCGTTGGGCACGCTCGTGCGTCTCGACCCCCCGGCCCCACGGCTACGCCTCGAGCTGGCCGAGCGCTTCGGCCTGCGGGTCACCGAGTCACAAGCGGCCGAGGCGATTGCCGCCGAGATCCGCTACTACCGCAGCCACCTCGACGAGGGTCGGGACATGGCTTCGCTCGCTGCCCTGCGCCGGCGCTGCGCCGAGGCGCTGCGCCAGGCGCTGCCGCCGTCGGAGGCACTGTCCAGCCTCAGCCTGGACGCGGTGACCGACGCGCTGCTGAACTCCCTGCATTTCGGCGCCTTCGACGACGCTCGCGGAGCGATCGAGGCGGCCCGCGCGGCCGGGCTGCGAGTCGTCGTGGCCAGCAACTGGGACGTCTCACTGCATGACGTGCTCGAGCGTCTCGGGCTGGCAGCGCTTCTCGATGGCATAGTCACCTCGGCCGAGTCCGGCGCGCGCAAGCCGGCGGGCGCCGTGTTCGAGTCGGCGTTGCGGCTGGCCGGCGCGGCCCCATCCGAGGCGCTGCACGTCGGTGACAGCGTGGACGAGGACGTGCACGGCGCGCTCCGAGCCGGCATCGAGCCGGTGCTGTTGTCCCGTGACGGACGCCCGGCGCCACCCGGCGTACGGCAGATCTCGAGCCTGCGCGAACTGACGCTAACCGACCCCTAACCTCCACGCCCGATGACGAGCATTCCCCCGCCCCGCCCGGTCCCCGAGCCGGAGATCGTCGACCCCCCGCCGGTCCACCCGCCGGAGGACCTACCGGACTGGCGACTCTGGATGGCGCCGGCCGCGATCGTCCTCGGGCTCGCCCTGGGAGAGGTCGCGGTGATCATCGTGGATGTCATCGGCTCGGCCGCCGGCTCCAGCTTCGCGCACCCCACCCCGGCGGTCAGCATCATCGGCAACGTCGTCGTCGACCTGGCGTTCGTCGGCTCCGCCCTGTACTTCGCCGCCTCGCGTCCGCCGCTGCGCGCCGCCGACTTCGGCTTTCGCCGAGTCTCGTGGCGGCGCGGGGTGATCGCCTTCGTCAGCGCTGGGGTCGGTTACTACGGCTTGACCGCGGTCTACGCCCAGATCTTCAAGCTGCACGGCCAGGACAAGCTGCCGAGCGAGCTGGGCGTCAGCCGCAGCGATGCGGCGCTGGTGGCGGCGGCACTGTTCGTCTGCGTGATCGCGCCGATCGCCGAGGAGTTCTTCTTCCGTGGCTTCCTGTTCGGCGCCCTGCGTCGCTGGCACGTGCGGGTGGCCGGACACGAGCTGGGTCCATGGCTGGCCTCCGTCGTGGTGGGGATCCTGTTCGGGCTCGCCCACACCGGGTCGGCCTCGGCCCAATACCTCGTCCCGCTCGGCTTCCTTGGGTTCGTCCTGTGCCTTATCCGGTGGCGCACGGGCTCGCTTTACCCGTGCATGGCGCTTCACGCCTTCAACAACTCACTCGCGCTCGGGGTCAACCAACTGCACTGGCCGGCGTGGGGGATCGTCGGGCTGGTCGCGGGCTCGCTGCTGGCTATCGGCGTCACCACTGGGCCCCTTTCCAGTGGGATGCGGGGCGCGCCGGCGTATCCCTGACGAGGCTCGTCGGAGGCGTGAGAAAAATCTAGCGCCCGAAGTTGCCTGCGACTGATTTACTTCCGCCTTATGCCACGGATGCTCTCCCGCCTGATCACGCTGTTGACCGCGCTCTTGCTGATCCCCGCCGCGGTCGCCGTGGCGCACGGTGGTGCGGCTGTCGGTGGCGCTAAGACGACGCCGACCAAGACGACGACCACCACCACGACCACCTCGACGACCTCGACGCCCAAGCACTCGGCCAAGCCGAAGGCGAAGCCGAAGACGGGTCATCTGAAGCTGACGCTCCCGGGCGCGTTCTCGGTCGGCAGCTCGGCGGTCACGATTCCGGGCCGCGTCGTGACGGTCGAGGGATTCACGCGTCCGTACGTTGCACATCAGAAGGTGCTGTTGCAGGCGTATCTGGGACACCACCTGTTCAAGCAGGTCCACCTGACGATCCAGGCCTCGAAGCACAAGACCTTTGGTTGGTTCAAGCGGGACCTCATCAGCCCGGGAGCGGGCGGCATCAACGTGTACGTGACGCACGACCACAACGACCTCCTGGGCAAGTTCGGCACGAGCCGCCACTACGACGCGCTCGACACCAACGTCCATTTCGGGTCGCTCGGCCGCCTCGTCCAGCTGGCCCAGCAGCGCCTGGCCGCGCTGCACTTCTACCTGCACCAGAGCGGTGTCTATGACGGCTTCATGGGCCTCGCGCTCGACGCCTACCACCGGCTGCTCGGGTGGGGCACGTCGCAGTCGCTCGACTACAACACGATGAGCGCCCTGCTCGACGGGCGCGGCAGCCGGATCCATGCCCGCTTTGGCGGCGATGGCCATCACGCCGAGGGCTGGCTGGCCAAGCAGCTGCTGTTCCTGGCCGACGGCAGCAATATCCGGTACATCTTCCCGATCAGCTCGGGCAAGCCGTCCACCCCGACGGTGCTCGGCAACTTCCACATCTATCGCCGAGACACGGGCTATCTGCCGGACGGCATGTACTACTCGAGCTTCTTCACCGGCGGCTACGCGATCCACGGCTACAACCCGGCGCCCGACTATCCGGCCAGCCACGGCTGCATGCGCACGCCGATCGTCGACGCGGTGTTCATCTACTACTGGTTGCGGATGAACGACGCCGTCGACGTCTATCAGTAGCGGCCTCTAGGACCGGCCGTCCATCCTGGGCCCGGCCGTCCATCCTGGGCCCGGCCGTCCATCCGGCTGGCAGGTCCCGCATAACTCGTCTTTGCTCCACGCCACCCGTGAGCAAAGAAGGATCGTGCGGGTTATACCCGTAAAAGCGCGCTTTGCTCCATAGGCGGCTGGAGCAAGGTGGAGTTTTACGGTCGGCTAGATCGGTCGAGCCACGGCCCAAAGCCCGCGGCCGCCCACAGCCTGACCCGCTCGCTGCGCCTTGTCGTCGCCCCGGAGCGTCCCAGCCCGATCGTGGGTCAGGCCCGGCCGCGCGAGTAGCGCGCCAGGTAACCGATTCCGCCGCCGTAGATCAGCAGGGCGAAGATCGTCGGCAGCCCCCGCTCCACCCACTGGCTGTCGCTCTGCACGATCGAGCTGAACGGCGAGGTCAGCGCGTGCGCGGCCGTGTCGATCGTGCGCCGCGGCTGCCCCTCCTTCGCGATCGGCTTGGGCGCGGGTGTGGTCGCCACGGACGAGGACGCGACCTCGTTCTGCTGATGCTTGGAGGCGCCCGCGAGCTCATCGCGCGCGAACATCACGAACGAGCCGGCTATGAGCCCGCACAAGACGAAAGCGGTCACCACAAGAGCGCGATGGATCACGGCACAGCCATCGGCCGCCCGCGCGTTTAGCATGACCCGGCGCTATGACCGTGGACGCCCTTACGACCGCGCGCCAACGCCTCCTGACCGAGCTACGCGAGCACGCCCTGGTCATTGGCGAGGTCGTGCTCACGAGCGGCCGCACGGCCCAGTATCTGGTCGACGCCAAGCGCGCGATCCTGCGCCGGGAGGGCTTCATGGCGCTGGCCGAGCTGGTTGGCGCCCAGGCCCGCGAATGGGACGCCACGGCGGTCGGCGGGATGACGATGGGCGCCGACCCGATCGCCTGCGCCGCCCTGGCGGGAGGCGCTGAAGTCAAGGCCTTCTTCGTGCGCAAGGAGGTCAAGCAGCATGGTCTCGCGCGCCGGATCGAGGGCCCGCCACTCGACGCCGGGGACCGGTGCATGCTCGTCGAGGACGTCGTCACCACCGGCGGCTCGACGATCCGCGCCCTGGAGGCGGTGCGCGACGAGGGCCTACAGGTATGTGGCGTGCTGGCCATCTGCGACCGGCTGGCCGGTGGCGCCGACGCCATCCGCCAGGCCGCCGGAGGCGCGCCGTACGCCAGCCTGACCACGATCGACGAGGTCTATCCGGAGCGACCCGACCGGTAGGCGGGCGCGGCGGGGCCGCCCAACTACGCGCCCACGGCCACGCGCAGCCGCCGGCAGGCCGCCGTCGCCTGGTGCACCCCGCGCAGGCGCCACCCCCGCGGCGTCGGCGTGATCAGCACGATCGGGCGTCCGCTGCGGATCGCGCGCGCGTACTTCCAGCCGACGCGGCCGACGTTGACGTGCAGCGTCCAGGCCAGCACTGACTGATATTCCAGCCGCGTCACCGGTTCGCCGCAGCCTCGGACCCGGGACGCGCCGCCTGCGGCAGAGACCGCCTGCCCGAGTCGGTTGATCTCGACCGTGCGCGCCCGCTGCGCCCGCAGGTCCTTGCCCTCCGCGCGAACCCGCGAGATGGCGAACGGCACGAGGCTGCCGGCGGCAGCGACGACGAAGGCAATGCCCAGCCAGCGCAATGGCGCAGAGGCGTCGCCCAAGCCGCGCCCCACGGCCACCGCTGCTATCACGGCCAGGCCCGCGGCCGCCTCGAACATGTAGCGCGGCAGCGCCGCCCATCCGTGCAGCGCGAACGCGATCTCGACCAGCACCCAGAGCACGACGCCCCCCGCGACAGCTAGTGTCACGCGGTCGCGCCGCGCAACCGCCCAAGCGACTGACAGCAATGCCACGACGGAAAGCGGCGACGGCTGTAGATGCGCGAAGCGGCTGAGTGTGCCCAGAACCTTGTTGCCGTGGGGTGCCCGGCCAGAGCCGAGTGCGTTGCTGCCGGCCACGAACGCGCTGCGCGAGGTGATGGCCGGAATCCCGAACCACAGTGCCACCAGCAGAACGAGACCGGCTGCGACCCACCGGCGCATCTGCGGCACCGCGCGCCAGGCCCAGATCGAGTACAGCCCTAGGAACGGCCACACCTCCGGCCGCCCCAGTGAGGCGAGCAGCCACAGCCCGAACGACCACCGCGGCCGGTGCGATAAGTGGCAATCGACCGCGCCCAGGCACAGGGCCACGATCATCGGGTCGGACTGCGCGCTGAGGATGTAGTGCGAGTAGTCCTGGATGCTCAGGACGCCAAGCCCGGCGAACACGGCGGCGATCCAGGCCGCGTAACGGGCCCGCGGCTCGTCCGACGCGAAACCCCCGACGAGGCGAAACGCGATCCGCCCCGCGAACACCACGCCGGCCAGCGAAATAGCCACAGCGGTGATCATCCACAGCCACACCTGCAGGTGCCCGAACACGGCGTAGGGCACTGTGAACAGGTAGGGCAGAGGCTTCCATGACGGCGCCGCGTTCGTGTCGAGCGACCAGCTGAGCGTCTGGCGGCCCCACACCAGCCAGCCGTACGGATCGAAGCCAGGTCGGGTTCGCGCCCAAACGACGAGCAGGAGGCTGATCAGCGCGGTAGCCGCTGCGACGATCCACCACGCCCGCGAGCGGACGCCGACGGTCACTTACCGGTGATGGCGCCGGCGGACCTGTACGACCGGCCGGTCGATCCTGGTTGCGTCCCAGCAGTCGGTGGAGCCGTGGCAGTGCTCCAGCGCGGATAACTCCTCGTGCAGGCGAGCAAGCTGCGTGAACGTCAGCCGGCCGGCCAGATTGTGCAGCTCGAACGGGTCGCGCGTCACGTCGTAGAACTCGGTCTCGCCATCGTTGTACTCGACGTAGAGGAAGTCGCTCGTACGCATAGCCTCGTAGCTGCGCGGGTTGCCACTGGCCGGCTGCTGGTAGTCGGGATCCCCTCCCTGCACGTCGGTTCCATGGTGCTCGACCAGGATCGCGTTGCGCCAGTCTGCGGCGTGCCCGGTGCTCAGCACTCCAAGCAAGCTGTGGCCATCGCCCGCGAACTTGGTCCCGCCAATGGCCGCGAACGTCTCCGCCAGGTCGATGTTCTCGGACATCGCGTCAGTGCTCGTGCCCGGCGGGACACCGGGGCCGGCCACCACCAGCGGCACCTTGATGTCGGTATCGAAGGCCGTCATCTTGCCCGGCATCAGCCGGTACTCGCCGGTGTGGAAGCCGTTGTCGGAGCTGAACACGATGTACGTGTTGTCGGCCACACCGTCGTCCTTCAGCCGGGCCTGGAGTCGCCCGATCATCTCGTCGACGGCCTGAACGGACTGCGCGCGCAAGCGGAACAGGCGGTCGATCTTCGCGATCTGCATCGGCGTAAGCGGCGCGTGATCGGCCAGCCAGAGCGGCGCATTGGTCGGCAGCAGATTCCAGCTTGGCGGATGCGGCGCGGCCAGGTCCGGGAAGCGGTTCGCGTCGCGGGGCGCGGGCGTGGCCGGCTGATGCGGCGCGAACGTCGCCAGCTCCAGGAAGAACGGACGGTCGTCGGTCGTGGCGCGATCGATGAACGACAAGCCGCGGTTCGCGATCACATCGGTCAGGTAGTCGGCCGGCTGGTTGCCGTAGGCGAACAGCGATCCGTTGCGGTTGAGCAGATAGTTGAACTCCGGGTAGCCCCAGCCGGCGACGTCCCACTCGCTCCAGCCCGGCGGGACGTACGTGTCGGGGATCTGAGGGCGCTCGAGATAACCATTCAGGTACTTGCCCATCATCGCCGTCTCATAGCCGGCGCGGTGCAGGGCCACGTTGAAGGTGTCTTGCTCCTCACCGCGCGCGTGAAACAGAGCGAAGCCGCCCTGCCGGCCGAAGTTGCCGAAGATCCGCGTGTCGTGCGGGAAGTTGCCGGTGAAGATCGAGGCGCGTGATGGGCAGCACAGCGAGTCCGAGACGAAGTAGTTGTTGAACGTCATCCCCTGGCGCATCAGCTCCTGGACGTGGGGCATGAACCGCAAGAGGTTCATCGACAGATCGTCGGTGAGCACGAACACGATGTTCGGCCGAGTCGAGTCCCGGGCCGGCGCATGACGCGCGACGGGTGGCGGCGCAGCGGAACCCCCGCGCTGCGAGGCGGATACGACGCCGACGCCCACGCTGACGCAGGCGAGCAGCACGAGCAGGGCGAGCCGTAGACGGCCGCCGCTCCGGTCGAACAACTTGCCCCAAAGTGCCCTGAGCACGTGCAGTCGGACAATATAGGGGCTGCGCGGGCGCACGCCGTTAGCTGCTTGATAAGCCTGCATATGCCCCCGGCAGGAATCGAACCTGCATCCCGCGCTTAGGAGGCGCGTGCTCTATCCATTGAGCTACGAGGGCGGGGCCCAAGCAGGGTATCCCGCCGCCTCGCCGGCTGTAGGAACTACCCACCGGGCGGCTCCGACCATCGTTGTCCGCCGGTTAACCGGGCGTGACAAGGCTGTGCCCGTGTGGTATTCCCCCCTGCTGTGGAGGAGGAGGGATCCGAGTTACCGCGCGGAACGAGTTAGCCCTGCCATGAGCGTCGGTGCATCAGAGCTCCTCGTCGAGGGCGAGGCGACCGTTGACGCGATCGAGCTGGTCTCCGGTGAGATCAGTGCCCGTTCGCCGAGCGCGCTGTTCTGGCGCCGGTTTCGCTCCGACCGGGTGGCGATGGTCTCGGCCGGCTTCATCGTCCTGCTCATCCTGGTCGCGATCTTCGCGCCGCTGATCGTCAAGCTGCTCGGCTTGCCGGGGCCGTCGGTCCAGAACCAAGATCTGACCGACGCTTTCGGGACGCCGATCGGGCCGACGGGCGCGCATCCGTTCGGGGTCGATCCGCTCGGCGAGGATGTGATGTCCCGCGTGATCTACGGCGCACGCGTCTCGCTCATGGTCGGGATCATCGGCACCTTCCTGGCCACGTTCGTCGGCGTCGTCTTGGGCCTGTTCGCCGGCTTCTACCGGGGCTGGGTCGACACCGTGCTCTCGCGCTTCGCCGACATCGTGCTGTCGTTCCCGATCCTGCTGCTCGGCATCGGCGTCGCCGCGGCGTGCGCGGTCAACGGCTGCCTAAACGGGATCATCCAGCCCGGAGTCCAGGTGATCATCGCGATCATCGTGATCTCCGGCTGGACCTACATCTACCGGATCACGCGAGGCCAGGTGCTGTCGTTACGCGAGAAGGAGTTCGTGGAGGCGGCACGCTCCTTAGGGGCGTCGAACAAGCGGATCATGTTCCGGGAGATCCTCCCGAACCTGGTCGCGCCGATCATCGTCTACGCCAGCCTGCTGATCCCGGTCAACATCCTGTTCGAGGCCGCGCTGTCGTTCCTCGGTGTCGGCGTCAAGCCGCCGACCGCGAGTTGGGGCCAGATGATCGCCGACGCCACATCGAACTTCCAACAGGTCTGGTGGTACATGCTGTTCCCCGGTATCGCCCTCCTGCTCACAGTGCTGGCGTTCAACCTCGTCGGCGACGGCTTACAAGACGCACTCAACCCGAAGGCCGACAGATGAGCGGCCGAAAAACATGCCAAGAGGAGGCACGATGAAGGTACTCGCAAAGCGGCTCGCACTAGCTGGGGTTATGTGCGGGCTCGCCGTGGCCTTAGCGGCCTGCGGTGGCTCGAGCTCGAGCAGCTCGAGCGGCAGCGGAGGAGGCAGCAGCAGCGGCCTGAAGCCCGCCAACAACGGCTCGGGCCAGAACCTGACCGACGGCAAGAAGGGCGGCGCCCTCAACGTCGTCCAGCACGAGGACTTCCAGCACCTCGATCCGGGGCAGGCGTACTTCGCGCTCGACTACGGCCCGGTCTACGCGACCCAGCGTCCGCTGTTCCAGTTCCCGCCCAACGATCCCGAGCATCCGATCCCGGACCTCGCGGCTGCGCCGGCGCAGGTCTCCTCCGACGGCAAGACGGTCACCGTGAACATCCGACACGGCGTGCATTACAGCCCACCGGTCAACCGTGAGGTGACAGCAGCCGACGTCGCCTACGGGATCGAGCGCGGAGCAAACCCGAACGTGGCCAACCCGTACTTCCCCTCGTACTTCAGTTACCTGGTCGGCGGCGACAAGGCCGATGGCGGTCCGATCGCCGGAATCACCACGCCGAGCAAGTACACGATCGTCTTCAATCTCACGGGCCCGTACGGGACGTTCTTCACCGGAGCCCTGTCGATGCCGATCACGTCGCCGGTGCCGAAGGAGTTCGCGGCGCCGCTGGACAAGAAGAAGCCGACCCAATACGGCGATGCCTACGAAGTGGCCACCGGGCCGTACATGCTCAAGTCCGACGCCAACGGCAAGTTCCTCGGGATCGGCTATCAGCCGGGCAAGTCGGCCACGCTCGTGCGCAACCCGAATTGGAAGGCGAGCACCGATTTCCGTCCCGCCTACCTCGACCAGGTCAACATCAACATCGGTGGTGACACGAACGTCATCGGGCGCCAGGTACTGACGGGCTCGCACATGGTGCAGAACGACACGCCGGCCGGACCGATCGTGAAGCTGGCCTACCAGCACTACTTCAACCAGCTGTTCGCCGTCCCGGGCACGGGTGACTTCTACGTGGCCCTGAACAACAAGTCAGGTCCGTTCACCAACGTCAACCTCCGCAAGGCCGTTTGGGCCGCACTGGACCGCAGCGCAATGATCAAGGTGTCGGGAGGCGAGGTCACCGGGCAGGTCGGCACCCACTTCCTGTATCCCGGTTCGGCCGGCTATCAGATCTCCGGCGGAGACCACGGACCGAACATCGACTACAACAATTACCCCTCGGGCAACATGACCGTGGCCGCGAAGTACATGAAGCTGGCCGGTTACCCCAGCGGTAAGTACACCGGCGCCACTGTCGTCAAGGTCGTCGGGTCGACCGGTGACCCAGCCGACAAGACGGCAGCGATCGCCAACCGGGCGATTCAGAGCCTCGGCTTCAAGACGAACTTCACGCTCGTCGACCAGTCCGTCATGTACCAGAAGTACTGCGGCGATCCAAAGGCAGCGATCGACGCCTGTCCGAACGTCGGTTGGATCCGCGACTGGTCAGATCCCCAGACGCTGATCGACCCGACATTCGCCGGTTACAACATCGTCGATACGAACAATTCCAACTGGCCGATGGTGAGCTATCAGGATTGGCTGAAAGCAAACGGCGGCAACTACACGAGTGGGCCTCTGACGCCGCTTGACCAAGCGATGAAGGCGGCCGAGAAGACCGTCGGCGACGCGAACCGCGCGCAGGCGTGGGCGAAGATCGGCAACATGCTCGTCTCCCAGGCCGTCGCGGTGCCGTGGTACTTCACCAAGCAGCCGGCGATCGAGTCCAAGGACGTCCGCGGCATCGTCCAGCTGTGGAACCAGGCCACGTTCGACTACGACTTCACGTCGCTGAAGTAGAAAACAAAAACCGGGGTCCCGCCCTGCGCGGGACCCCTTCTTTGCCCAACAACCATGGTCCAGTACATCATCCGCCGCGTCCTGTGGGGAGTGGTGCTCGTGCTCGCGGTCATCGCGATCACGTTCCTGCTCTTCTACCTGCTGCCGAACGTGAATCCGGCAGTGCTCCGCGCGGGCCGCAACTCAAACCCGAAGATCATCGCCGAGATCGCGCACGACCTGGGCACTGACAAACCGATCTACACACAGTTCTGGCACTACCTCGATCGGCTCGTGTTCCATCTCGACCTGGGCTTCAGCTACTACAGCGGAGCATCGGTCAAGAGCCTGATCCTCGATCGCCTCCCGGCCACGATCTCTCTTACCGTCGGCGGAGTGCTGATTTGGCTGATGGTGGGCATCCCCGTCGGGATCATCTCGGCGATCAAGCGCCGCACGATTCTCGATCGCTTCTCGATGGGCACGGCGCTCGTGTTCGTGTCGGCGCCCGTGTACTGGCTCGGCCTGCTCGTGCTGTTCCTGTTCGCGTCGGACATCGGCCGCTTCAAGGTGCCGTTCCTCCACGGTTCCGGCAGCTATGTCGGGCTCACGGTCAGCCCGTTGCATTGGTTCGAGTCCTTGATCCTGCCGTGGTTCGTCCTCGCCGCCACCTCGGCGGCGGTCTACGCACGCCTGCTCCGCGGCAGCCTGATCGACGTGATGGGGGAGGACTACATTCGCACGGCTCGCGCCAAGGGGTTACCCGAGCGCAGCGTGGTCATGAAGCACGGCGTGCGCTCGGCCATCACGCCGCTGGTGACGGTGCTCGGTCTGGACGTCGCGATCCTGCTCGGGGGCGCGGTCCTCGTCGAGACCGTATTCGACATTCCCGGGATCGGGCGGCTCAACTATGACGCGATCACGCACGGAGACTTCCCGATCATCCAGGGCACGATCGTGCTCGCCGCGATCTTCATCATCGTGGCCAACATCGCCGTCGACATCGCCTATGCGTACCTGGACCCGCGGGTGCGCTACACGTGAGCGCGTTACTTCAGGTCGAGAATCTCCGGGTCCAGTTCCCGACCGAGGATGGGATCGTGCACGCGGTCGACGGCGTCTCCTACTCGGTCGATAGCGGCAAAACGCTGGGGATCGTCGGCGAGTCTGGCTCAGGCAAGAGCGTCAACTCGCTCACGATGCTCGGCCTGACGCGAACGCAGGGTGCGCAGATCGATGGCCAGATGCTGTTCGAGGGCCACGACCTGGTGGCGATGAAAGACGATCAGCTGAGGCGGATCCGCGGCAACGAGATAGCCATGATCTTCCAGGATCCGCTTTCGTCGCTGCACCCGTTCTACAAGGTGGGCGCGCAGCTCGTGGAGGCGATGCAGATCCATCGCTCGATCTCCAAGTCGGCGGCCCAAGCCCGGGCCGTCGAGCTGCTCGAGCTGGTTGGCATCCCTGACCCGCACCGGCGCGTCAGCCAGCACCCGCACGAGTTCTCAGGCGGAATGCGCCAGCGCGCGATGATCGCCATGGCCCTGGCCAACGAGCCCAAGCTGCTGATCGCCGACGAGCCGACGACCGCCCTCGACGTGACAGTCCAGGCCCAGATCCTCGCCCTGTTGGAGGATCTCCAGAAACGACTGGGGATGGCGATCATCATCATCACGCACGACCTCGGCGTGGTGGCCGAGATCGCGGACGAGATCGTCGTCATGTACGCCGGCCGCATCGTCGAGCATGCCTCTACCGAGCTGATCTTCGCCCACCCTCAGCACCCGTACACGTGGGGCCTGCTCAAGTCGATCCCACGCCTCGACAGCCCGCGCGAGGAGGAGCTGATCCCGATCTCCGGCCGGCCGCCCAGCCTGATCAACCGACCATCGGGGTGCCACTTCCATCCGCGCTGTCCGTACTCGCAGCCCGACCACGAGCGCATCGACCCCCGCCTGACGCCCGTTCCCGAAGACCGGGACCATCAGGTCGCGTGCTTGCTTGAAGCCTCCCAGCGGCGCCGGATCTGGGGAGAACTGCAGGCCGGGCACGAGCCGGCTTCGATCCGCCGGGGCGTTGAAGCAGCCGCCCGCGTACCCCCCGGTCCATGAGCACGGCCCCGACCCCACTCATCCAGGTACGCAACCTCAAGAAGTACTTCCCCATCACTCAGGGGATCATCTTCCAGCGCCAGATCGGCGCCGTGAAGGCGGTCGACGACATCAGCTTCGACGTCCTTCCCGGCGAGACGCTGGGAATCGTCGGCGAGACCGGCTGCGGCAAGAGCACCACGGCGCGGTTGCTGGTGCGCCTGCTCGATCCGACGAGCGGGCAGATCCTGTTCGACGGCGAGGACGTCGCGCAGCGCAGGCGCGACAGCTTGAAAGCTCTTCACCGCGAGATGCAGATGATCTTCCAGGACCCGTACTCCTCGCTCAACCCGCGCAAGACAGTCGGCTCGATCATCGCCGAGCCGTTCGTCATCCACGGCATGCTCAAGGGTGAGGGAGAGCGCAAGAAGCGCGTGCAGGATCTTATGGATCGCGTCGGGCTGAACCCCGAGCACTACAACCGCTATCCGCACGAGTTCTCCGGCGGGCAGCGCCAGCGCATCGGCGTGGCGCGCGCGATCGCGCTCGAGCCGCGCCTGCTCGTGGCCGACGAGCCGGTGTCGGCGCTCGACGTCTCGATCCAAGCCCAGGTCCTCAACCTGCTGCGCGGTCTCCAGCGCGAGATGGGTCTGACGCTGATCTTCATCGCCCACGACCTGAGCGTCGTGCGGCACATGTGCGACCGCGTCGCCGTGATGTACCTGGGCAAGCTGGTCGAGGTGGCGCCGAGCGAGGCGCTCTACAGCTTCCCCCGCCACCCCTACACCGGCGCGCTGCTCTCCTCGGTTCCGGTGCCCGACCCGGTCGGCGGCCGCCGCGAGCGTCAGCTGCTGAGCGGCGACGTTCCCAGCCCGGCCAACCCGCCATCGGCCTGCCGGTTCCACACCCGCTGCCCCAAGGCGCAGGAGCTGTGCGCCACCGAGGAGCCACCGCTCGAGGACAAGGGCAACGGGACCCGGGCGGCCTGCCATTTCCCGCTCACGGAGGAAGAGGTCAGGCTGCGGCTACCCGCGGCACTGACCGGCGCGGGCTATTCCGCGACTTCGCCTTCCTCCTCGGCTTCACCTTCTTCGTCAGCGTCGCCCTCGTCGTCGTCGACGTAGAGCGACTCGACCGCCAGCTCCTCGCCGCGCCGGCCCCACAGCTTGACCTCGATGAAGTCGCTGCGGTAGTTGTCCGGGGCGATCATCGTGAAGCGCTCGTCGACCAGCTCGCACTGATCGACGGCCAGGTTGGCCAGCTCGGCGGTGACGATTGCGCCGCCGGCGATCATCGCCACGCCCCACACGAGCGTCATGTCAGCGGTCTTGCCCTGCTCGCCGCGCCAGGTGCCGATCACCTCGTCGCTCAGGTCGAGCTTCCACTCCGGGTTGTTCTCCGCCAGCTCGGAAGTGAAATCGGCGTGGGCGACGAAGTCGCTCGGACCGCCGGAGCCCTCAGCGAACGAGACGAAGCCGAACAGCTCGTAGCCCTCGGTCGTGCGGGCTACGGCCGGGACGTAGGTTCGTCCGCAGTAGGTGCGGTCCGGGAACCAGGCGATCTCCCCCGGCTGGCCGATGTCGTCACCCTCGGTGTCGATCTCACGGCAGGCGAGCATGAAATGTCCACGCAGCGTGTCCGCCCAGCGCCCGTAGGGCAGGGCTTCCTGGGGCGGCTCGGCCGCGAAGGTGATGACGAAGCGATCGGTCGGCGGCATGGCGGCCGGGAGCATAGGCGCTCGGCGGCTTAGAGGCTGTCTTAGCGGCTCAGAATGCCCCGCGCCGGGTGATCACGGCCGGGATCGTCTTGAGCAGGATGATCAGGTCGAGGAATACCGACCACCGCTCCAGGTAGAGGAAGTCGAGCCGGACCAGGTCGTCGAAGTCGAGCTCGGACCGACCCGAGACCTGCCACAGGCCGGTGATGCCCGGGAGCACCAGGTAGCGCTTCTTGTGCCACTCCTCGAGGCGCTCGAAGTCCCGCATCGGCAGCGGCCGGGGCCCAACGAGCGACATCTCGCCGCGCACGACGTTGACCAGCTGGGGGAGCTCGTCGAGCGAGAAGCGGCGCAAGACGCGGCCGATCGGGGTCAGGCGCGGGTCGTGGCGGATCTTGAACAGCGCGCCCGATTTCTCGTTCAGCGGCTCCAGATCGGCCTGGATCTGGTCGGCGCGCTCGCGCATGGTCCGGAACTTGAAGCAGGAGAACGGCCGACCCGCCATGCCCGGGCGCACCGAGCGGTAGATCACCGGCCCGCGCGAGCTCAGCTTGACCGCCAGGGAGATGGCCAGGAGCACGGGGGCGAGCACAACGAGACCGATGGTCGAGACGACCAGGTCGAACGACCGCTTGAGCGCGTAGTCGATGCCTTCGAAGACCGGCGGGCGCAATGTGAACAGCGGCACGCTCTGTCCGGGCAGGAACTCGGCCCGGTCGAACAGGATCTCCATCGTCGACGGCGCCACGTGGACGGTGACCCCTCGGCGGTGACACAGGTCGACGAGCTCGATCGCCTTCTCCTGGGGGAAGTCCGGGTCGGCGATGATCACTTCCTGGACGCGCTCGCGGGCGAGGATCTCCGGCAGCTGATCGAGCTGCCCGAGCGACTTCAGCCCGTTCTGGGGCCGCGGCGTGAGCGAGATGTAGCCGACTATCACCACCGGAGTCCCCGCGCGATCGGCCAGCGCGTGGGCGACCGCCTCGATGTGCTTGCCTGACCCGACGATCAGGGCGTGGCGCTGGTAGCCGGCCTTCTGCAGCAGACGGCCCGTCACCCGGAGATGGAGCTGGCGCAGCGCGCCGATGTAGGCGGTGCCGAAGATCAGCGATCCGTAGAAGATGTAGTAGCTCGAGAAGTGCTGGCCGTTGGCCAGCGCGAACACGAGGGCGATCACTGTGGCCTGGAAGAGCGCGGTGGCGATCTTCCCCAGGCCGGGCCGGCGGGGCCGGTCGGCATACAGATCGACCCGGGCGAACATCAGCACCGTGACCAGGTAGGCGAAGGCGATCCACGGCTTCGTGTCGTGCCACGTGGTACGGAGGTCGAATTCTCCGCGGACGGCCAGCTTCAGGGCGAGCGCGGTGAACAGTGCCGCCACGACGCCCAGGTAGTCGAGGGCCAGCAGCGAGAGGACTCGGGTGACGCGCCGCAGCGTCTCCATCCGCAGGACGAACGACAGCAGCGGCGGCCGCTTGCGCCTGACATCCCGGGAGGGGAGGACGAGCGGGGCGCCGTTGGCGTCGACTCTGGCCTGGCGTGCAGCGGCCTCTTTTTGCTCGGTTGTCACGGTGAGCTCAAGCGCAGTGGTCCTCCCCCTACTGGTAACGCAATCTTGACATCGAAGTTACGAGGTAGGCGGCCCGGCCGGCGCGCGCGGCCGGCGGATCAGGTCAGAGCGCCGACCAAGGCCTCGACACCGGCCTGCTCGATCGTTCGCCGAAGTCCCTCGCGCAAGTCGATCTCGGGTTCCCAGCCAAGGATCTCCTTGGCCAGCGTGATGTCTGGCTGGCGGACCTGAGGGTCGTCCGTGGGCAGGGCCTCGAACACGATCTCCGAGCGCGATCCGGTGACCTCTATCACGGCCTTGGCCAGCTCCAGAAGCGTGAATTCGTTCGGGTTGCCGACGTTCACCGGGTTGTGGTAGCCCGATTCGGCCAGCGCGATGATGCCCCGGATCAGGTCGTCGACGTAACAGAACGAGCGGGTCTGCGAGCCGTCGCCGAACACGGTGATCGGCCGGTCCTGCAGCGCCTGACGCAGGAACGTGGGGATCGCGCGCCCATCGTGGGGGCGCATCTTGGGGCCATACGTGTTGAAGATCCGGACGATCGCCGTGTCCACCCCTTGCTGGCGGTGATAGGCCATGGTCAGCGCCTCGGCGTAGCGCTTGGCCTCGTCGTAGACGCCACGCGGGCCGATCGGGTTGACGTGGCCCCAATAGGTCTCGGGCTGCGGGTGGACCTTGGGATCGCCGTATACCTCGCTCGTCGAGGCGGTGAGAAAGCGGGCCCTGTGGCGCTTGGCCACTCCGAGCGTGTGGTGGGTCCCGTAGGAGCCGACCTTGAGCGTGTGCAGCGGCAGCCGCAGATAGTCGATCGGTGACGCGGGGGAGGCCAGGTGGTAGACGAAGTCGATCGGCTCCTCGACGAAATACGGCGTGATGATGTCGAGGTTGAGGTGAACGAAGGCATCGGAGCGGATGTGGTGGATGTTGGCGAGCGAGCCGGTTTCCAGGTTGTCGACGCAGATCACGCGATGGCCGCGACGGAGCAGCTCATCGCACAGGTGCGAGCCAAGGAACCCGGCGCCGCCAGTCACGAGGCAGGTGGGCATAGGCCGGAATCTACCGTGGGGGGGCGAATCCGGGCGACCGATATGGTGCACGGATGGCCGCCGCCCGCTTCGTCTCGCGTCTGAACGAGCAGATCGCCTACGAGTTCGCCGCGTCGCAGCAGTACATCGCCAACGCTGTCTATTACGACGCGCAGACGCTCCCGCGGCTGGCCGCGTTCTTCTACGCCCAGGCGGTCGAGGAACGCAACCACGCGATGATGATGGTCCAGTACCTGCTCGACGCCGATGCCCCGGTCACCGTGCCCGGCGTCACCGCGCCCGAGACGGAGTTCGCCGACGCTGTCGCCCCGGTGGCGCTGGCGCTCGACCAAGAGCGTCGGGTGAGCGACCAGATCGCCGCGCTGGCCGGCGTCGCCCGCGAAGAAGGCGACTACCTGAGCGAGCAGTTCGTGCAGTGGTTCCTCAAGGAACAGGTCGAGGAAGTGTCGACGATGTCCTCGCTGCTCGCCGTCGTGCAACGCTCGCTCGAGAACCCCATGCAGGCCGAGGACTACTTGGCCCGCGAGCACTCCAGCGGCGACGGAACCGATCCCACTGCGCCGACCGCGGCCGGCGGCGCGCTGTAGCGATTCGCCTCCGGCTGTAGCGATCCACCCCCGGCTAAATTGAACGTTCGTTTTAATGGGCGGACCGGAGTTCAGCGCGCCCGCGCGCGTACCACGTGCTGATCGCCGCGCCGGATCGTCACCTTCTCTGAGTCCAGATGCTCGAGCAGCGCCTGAGCGAACTTGCGTGAGGTGCCGAGCTCGTCACGGATCTGGCCCAGCGTCACCGCCCCGTCGCTCAGCTCGGCGGCCGCGATCACGCGATCACGGACCTGACGGAGGACGTCGGGGTGGTAATGCAGCGATCGCGTCACGCGGACGGCGCGTCCAGCAGCGCGTAACGCGGCCAGGTCGGCCGGATCGAGCTCGGAGTCGGGCGGTGGCTCGTATCCCGCCTCGTGCAGGCGGCGTTCGGTATCGAGCGCCGAGGCGCTCAGCTCGGGGATCGCGGGTTCGGCCGACGGTGCCGCCGCGGCCGTCGGGACCGAGTCCGCCGCCGCCCCCGCCGCCGCGGCTGCCGGCTCCTCGTTCGTCTCGCCCCGGGCCAGCCGCTCCAGCCGGGCCAGCGCCTCCCGCGTCGGCCCGTGCTTTCGCGGCGCGGCGTCGAGCACGACGCCCCCGCCGAGCGTGTCCGGCGGCGCGATCTGGCGCACCACGATCCGATCCTCTGCCGCGGCAATCACCGGCTGCTCGAGTCGCACCTGCCAGAAGCTCCCGCCCAGCCAGGCCAGCCGCGCCGGACTCTCGCGCGTGCCGTGGTGGACTTGGACGCGGTCACCGTGCTCGGGTTCCCGGGCACCTGAGAACTCGAGGCGGGCGTCGAGGAGATAGCTGGGGCGAAGCTTCGACTCGACCGCCACCACCACGTCCCCCCGCGAGATCTCGGACACCGCGACGCCGGTCAGGTTGACCGCGACCCGTTGGCCGGCCGCGGCGCTCGCCACCGGCTCGTCGTGGACCTGCACGCCGCGGACCCGAACGCGCCGCCCGTCCGGCAGGACCACCAGCTCGTCGCCTCGGCCCAGCGAGCCCGACCACAACGTGCCGGTCACGACGGTTCCGGCGCCTTTGATCGTGAAGACGCGGTCGATGTGCAGCCGCGGCTCGCGCTCGGTCTCGGCCCGGCTGCGCAGCGCGGCCGCCGCGCGGTCGAGCGCGTCACGCAGGTCATCGAGCCCCGCTCCGGACTTGGCCGACACGGCGATCGCCTCGGCCTGGGGAAGCAGCTCGGACGCCTCGAGCATGGCCCTGTCGGGATCCGCCAGGTCCGACTTCGTCACCGCGATCACGCCCGTCGTGACGTCGAGCGCCCGCAGCACCGCGGCGTGCTCGCGCGTCTGCGGCATCACCCCGTCGTCGGCGGCCACGGTCATCAGGTAGAGGTCGATCCCGGTCGCGCCGGACACCATCGTGCGCACGAACCGCTCGTGGCCGGGCACGTCGATAACCGAAACGCGCCGCTCCGACGGGAGCGTCAAGCTGGCGTAGCCGAGCTCGATCGAGATCCCGCGGTCGCGCTCCTGCGGTAGGCGATCGGTGTCGATGCCCGTCAGGGCGCGAATCAGTGCCGTCTTGCCATGGTCGATATGGCCCGCGGTGCCGAGCGTCAAGGGGGCCGGCGGATTCACGCCTGCGCGAGCGCTGCCCGGGCGGCGGCGATGACGGCCTCGAGGTCCTCGTCGCGGAGCGTCCTCGGATCGATCAGCACGCGGCCGTCGTGGATCCGGGCGACGACCGGCGGGTCGTGCGCGCGCAGCGCACCCATCGTGGCGGCTGGGTGAGCAGCGATCGTCAACGCGACCGCGGGCCCCTCCAGCTCGAGCAGCGGCAGGGCGCCGCCGCCGACCTTGGCGCTCACACTCACGACCTCGGCCGAGTTCGGCCCGATGCCGTCACGCAGCCGCTCGGCCCGCCGCGCGAGCGCCGTCGGCGCAACGTCCAACATGGCCAGGACAGGGATCTCGCGTCGGGCGAGGGCCGGGTCGCGGTACAGCCTGAGCGTCGCCTCGAGCGCGGCCAGCGAGAGCTTGTCGATCCGCAGGGCACGGGCCAGCGGATGTCGGGCCGCCGCCGCGATCGCCTCGTCTCGCCCGAGCAGCAGGCCGGCCTGCGGCCCGCCGAGGAGCTTGTCGCCCGAGCAGCACACGATCGCCGCTCCCGCCGCCACCGAGCGCTTCAGCGATGGCTCATCGCCCAGCGCAGGGATGCCGTTGGCATCGGCCAGAACGCCAGACCCCACATCGTCGATCACCGGCCGGCCGAGGGCGCACAGCGCCTCGATCGCCACCTCCTCGACGAACCCGAGTGAGCGGAAGTTCGACGGGTGCACGCGGAGGATCACGCTGCACCGAGCGTCGTCGGCCAGCGCGGCCTCGTAGTCCTCGATCCGCGTCCGGTTCGTCGTCCCGACCTCGACCAGCTTCGCCCCCGATTGCGCGACCACATCCGGAATGCGAAAGCCGCCGCCGATCTCGACCAGCTGGCCCCGGGACACCACGACCGAGCCACCCTGGCCGGCCAGCGCTGCGGTGGCGAGCAGGACGGCAGCGGCGCCGTTGTTGACGACAAGCGCCGCCTCTGCCCCGCTCAGCTCGGTCAACAGGTGCTCGACGTGCGTCTGCCGGCTGCCCCGGACGCCGGTCCCGAGCTCCAACTCCAGGCTCGAGTAGCCGCCCGCGACGACGCCCACCGCGGCCTGGGCCGCCGCGGCCAGCGGGGCCCGCCCGAGGTTGGTGTGGATGATCACGCCGGTTGCGTTGATCACCGAGCGCAGCGACTCGCGCTCCAGCTCGGCCAGCAGCTCACCCGCTCGCCGACGCAGATCCGCGTCTGGATCGCCGCCGGCCCGAATCGCCGTCCTGGCCTCATCGATCGCCGCGCGGGCGGCGGCCACGGCGAGGGCGTGGGGCGCGTCGAGCGCCGCGGCCAGCTCGTGCACCGCCGGCAGCGATCTCAGCCCGCCGGCTTCGGTGTCGTCCCGGCCACCCACGTGCCCTCCTCCTTCTTCCAGATCGGGGCCTTGGCTTTGATCTCGTCGATGATTTCCCGCGCGCCGCTGAAGGCGGCATCGCGATGCGGTGCAGAGGCGGCGACCGCCACCGACGGCTCGGACAGCGGCACGACGCCGATGCGGTGCTCGGCCGCCGCGGCGCATAGCCCATGGCGCTTGATGGCGGCGGCGACGATCTCCTCGAGCTTGCGCTCGGCCATCTCGGCGTAGGCCTCGTAGTCGAGCTGCGCCACCTCGCGCGTGACGCCGAGGAACGTCACCACGGCGCCGGCCCGCGGGTCGCGCACGCGCTCGATGAGCGGATCGAGGCTGAGCGGCTGATCGGTGACGCGCACGTGCAACGCTCCGACCGAACCGCCGGAAACCGGGGGGATCAACGCCAGCTCGTCACCCGGATTCAGCGCGAGCTCGGGGTCGGCGTACTCCTGATTGACCGCCATCACCACGCGGACGCCGTCGGTGATGTTGTGCAGCTCGTCCAAGGCGTCAGCGACCGACGCACCATCGGGGAGCTCGAGGTCGATCTCTCCTGATCCCGCGCGCTCGCGCAGGACGGCAAACAGGCGCACCTGAACGTGCATGTGCGAAAGGCTAGCCGTGTATTGCGCGGCGGTTAACAATCCAGCCGACTGGGGCGTCGTTGCATATCCTCCGGTGCCGCACTGGGGTTTCAACTCGGAGAAGGAGTTCGATGAGTATTCGCAGGAATTGGTTCGTCGCGCTGCTGGCCGTGATCTGCGCTGCAGGCGTGATCGGATGTGGCAGCAGCAGCAGCAGTAGCAGCAGTACATCTTCGGCCAGCTCGGCCAGCTCGTCCGCAGCCCCGGCCTCCAACTCCGCCGTCGCCGCGCTCGTGCCGGCTGCGGTCAAGTCGAAGGGAACGCTGACCGTCGCCGCCGACGCGAGCTACGCGCCGAATGAGTTCATCGGGCCCGACGGACACACGGTGATCGGAATGGACGCCGACCTGATAAAGGCGATCGGCGGCCTCATGGGCGTCAAGGTGAACGTCGTCAACGCCACCTTCGACAGCATCATCCCCGGCCTCGCGGCGAAGAAGTACGACGTCGGGATCTCCTCCTTCACCGACAGCAAGGAACGCGAGAAGACGGTCGATTTCGTGACCTACCTGACCGCCGGCGAGTCGTTCTACACCAAGGCACAGGGCGGCACGACGATCAGCTCGATCGCGGATCTGTGCGGGCACACCGTCGCCGTCGAGAAGGGAACGACGGAGCTGACGGACGCCCAGACCCAGAGCGGCAAGTGCAAGACGGCCGGCAAGCCCGCCGTAACCATTCTGCCCTTCCCCGACCAGAACGGAGCCAACCTGGCGGTCTCGACCGGTCGCGCGCAGCTCGGCTTCGCCGACTCGCCGGTGGCCGAGTACCAGGTCAAGAAGTCGAGTGGGCAGTTCAAGCTGGTCGGCCAGAGCTTCGCCAACGCCCCGTACGGGATCGCGATCCCCAAGGGCAGCGGCCTGGACAAGCCGATCCTGGCCGCACTGCAGGAACTGATGAAGAACGGCCAGTACAAGGCGATCCTCACTCACTGGGGCGTCGAGGCCGGCGCCATCTCGAGCCCG
>JBJMLD010000099.1:0-7070 GCA_045805545.1 Solirubrobacteraceae bacterium
CCGCGTGGCCGGTTCGTCCGCCACCAGGCCTCCGATGATCCCCTCGTAGGCCGCCGCGATCCCGTCGCTGGTCAGCGGATGGCCGGCCCAGGCCATGAACACCGCCGTCGGACCCTTCAGGACCTCGCCGCCGACGAGCGGACTGATGGCCACGATCGGCGCTTTCGTGGTGGCCAGTGCGTCTCTGATCCCGGGTGTGGCGAGGATGGGAGAGATCGAGATGACGGGATTCGACGGGCCGATGACGACGGTTCTGGCGGTGGCGATCGCCTCGAGTGCCTCCGGCGTGGCCGGGGCCGCCGGCACGCCGCGGAACTCGATCCCGTTGACCGGACCGCGCCCGCCCGCCTTGATCATGAACTCCTGAAACGGCCACCAGCGCGTCGCGTCGAGCACGCGGGTGCGCACCGGTCGATCGCTCATCGGCAGGACGCGTGCGCTGACGCCGAGCGCGCGGGCGATCTCGGCCTGGGCCGCGGTCAGCCGCTCGCCGGCGTCCAGGCGGCGCGCCCGCTCGATCCCGATGGCCAGATCGCGGTCTCCCAGGTTGAACCACACCTCGACTCCGAGCTCGCGCAGGCCGTTCATGACGTGGAACGTGTCGTCCGCGAGCCCCCAGCCGCGCTCGTCGATGCGGTCGGCGAGCCAGAACGTGATCAGATCGGGATCAGGCGAGACGTACGCGCCGTATATCTCGACGTCGTCGCCGGTATTGGCGATAACGACGAGCTCGTCGGGGCCGACCACGTCGAGCATGCCCCGGGCCAGCTTGGCGCCGCCGGTGCCGCCGGCGAGAACGACGACGGGCGCGCTCAAGCCGAGCCCAGGCCTGTGACCTTGATCCCGGCCCGGACCTTGTTGCGGACGTTGATCGAGATGAGCAGCGGGGTTAGCTGCTCGACGATGCGAGCCATCTCGAGCGGGCCGCAGTCGACGGCGCGCAGGCCGGGAATCCGGTTGACGAGCTCGGCCAGCTTGGCTTTGTCGTCACGCTTATCGCCGCAGATCAGCACGTCCTCGTCGAGCTCGTGTTCCAGGTCGGCGAGCAGTGCGGCGCTGACGGTGTGAAACGCGGAGACCACGCGCACGCCGTCGGGGGCCATTTCCTGTGCCTGCTGGGCGGCCGAGCCCTGCCACACGCCGAGCGTGCGCGTCGCCTTCCCGCTGACTGCCGCGGCCAGCGGCACCGTCGCGTCGACGAGCAGCTGCTCCGGTCGCAGCGCGGTCTTCAGGTTGGTCAGCGTCTCGGACTGGTTGCGGAACGGGACGCTGAGGATCACGATCTCGGCGTCTTTCACCGCCTCAGCGTTCTCTGCACCGCTGAAGCGGGCGTTCGGGACGCGCTCGTTTGCCTTTGTCACGGCCTCCCGGGCTCGGTCGGCGTCGCGCGACCCGATCACGATCGGGACGCCCTCGCGTCCGAGCCGGAGAGCCAGGCCGAAGCCGAGCGCTCCAGAGGCGCCGACGATGCAGACTCCGGGCGTCACGGCGCGGGAGTGTATGACGTTGTCTCTACGCGCCGGGGGTTGGGATACGCTGCCGCGGCATGGGGTCGTCGTTGGAGCAGGGGCTTGAAGGCACGCAGGAATTCACCGTCGAGGGTCGACTGCTGACCGACGTCGGCGGCACGCTGCGGGCTCCGGTGCTCTCGACGCCGGGAATGATCGCGATGATGGAGCGCACCGCCGCGCAGCTCGTGTACCCACGCCTCGCCGACGGTCAAGCGACCGTCGGGTTCGAGGTGTGCATCAAGCACGTCGCGGCCGCACTCGAGGGATCGCAGTGCACCGTGCGCGCCCGGTTAGAGGAGGTAGTGGATGACCGCAAGCTGCGGTTCACGGTCGAGGTCACGGCAGAGGATGGGCGGACGATCGGCGTCGGCACGCACGAGCGGCGGATTGTCAGCGGGCGGGGTGGATAGGCGTTTAGGCGTCCTCGTCGCGTGCGTCGCGTGCGTCGCCTGCGTCGCTTGCGTCCTCTCTGCAGCTGCGGCAGGCACGGCTGCAGCGGCGACGCCCACGCCTCAGCGTGTTCACACCGCGTCTCTGGTTCAGGACGGGCAGCAGCTCGTCTGGTCGGTCCAGCTCCATGGGCCCTTCTCGCCGACGGCGATGCGCAAGGCGCGGCAGAGCCTGTGCCTGATCATCCGTCGCGCCTCGAACTCGACCGTGGCGGGGCAGCTCTGCCTGGCGCCCCCGGCGCGCGGCAGCTCCTCACCGCGCCTCATCTACCAGCGCGTCACCGCGCACGGACCTGGTCCAGGCACGGTAATCGGCGCTTCGATCCGGCGCACCGCGTCGGACAACCTGCGGGCCCGGTTCCTCCCCGGGGACGTCAAGGTCGGCTACAACCCGCTGCGCTGGCAAGTCCTGACCACGCTCACGCACCGCGGGTGCCGGCCGCTCGTGCGCGGCAGCACCAATAGGTGCGCCGTGTACTTCCCGCGCCAGCCTTCCCTGGCCAATCTCCACGTTCCGGTGGCTGTCGGCTGCGTGCCCGGCGGCGCGTCGTACGTGACCAACGGCTCGCGCAGCCAACGAGTGATCGCGCTGACCTTCGACGACGGACCGTGGTACGACACGCCTCAGTTCCTGAACGTACTTGAGCAGAAACACGTACCGGCCACGTTCTTCTGGATCGGCGAACAGGTGCGGACCTACGGCCCTGCCGTGTATCGGCGGATGCTGGCCGACGGCGACGTCATCGGCGACCACACCTGGAATCACGCCAACGTGTCCGGGGGAGGATCATTCGCCGCCGGCGAGATCTCCTCGACCGCGTCGGCGATTCGCGGGTTGACCGCCTTCAGCCCATGTCTGTTCCGCGCTCCGGGTGGCGCTGTGAGCTCGTCGCTGATCGGGCTGGCCCGCTCTATGGGCTTCATCACGATCGAGTGGGACGTCGATCCGCGTGACTGGTCGCGACCGGGGACCGGCGCGATCTATTCGAACGTGGTCGGCAACGCGCACTCGGGCTCGATCGTCCTCCAGCACGACGGCGGCGGCGACCGCTCCGAGACGTTGGCCGCGCTGCCCAACGAGATCGACACGCTGCGGGCACGGGGCTACTCGTTCGTGACGATCCCCCAGCTCCTCGGGCTGCAGATGATCTACAAGTAGCCTCTTTGGCACACATGGCTGGGTTGCCTGAAAGCGTGCGCATCCGCGAGGTCGGGCCGCGGGATGGGTTCCAGAACGAGCCCGAGGTCATCCCCACCGCGGACAAGATCAGGCTGATCGAACAGCTCGGCAGCACCGGTCTGCGTCGACTCGAGGTGACGAGCTTCGTTCGCCCGGACGTGATCCCGCAGCTGGCCGATGCCGAGCAGGTACTGGAGGCGGTGCGACTGCCCGACTCGGTGTCGGTCAGCGTGCTGATTCCCAACGAGCGGGGCCTGGAGCGGGCGCTGACGCACAGGTCGCGCTTTCGGGAGATCAACGGCTTCCTGTCCGCGTCCGAGACGCACAATCAGAAGAACGTGGGGCGGCCCGTGGCGGAGTCCCTGGCTGGGTTGGCTCGGACGTTTTCCCGGGCCTTGGGCGAAGGGTTGCGTTGCGAGGGCGTCATCTCGACGTCGTTCGGATGCCCGTACGAGGGGGCGGTGCCAGTTGATCGCGTTCTCTGGGTGGCGGGTGAGTTGGTCGCCGCCGGCGCGGCCGAGATCGGCTTCGGCGACACGACCGGGATGGCCAACCCCGTGCAGGTGCGCGAGTTCTTCGCCGCCGCGTTCGAAGCCCTGCCCGGAGTCGAGCTGACCGCGCACTTCCACAACACGCGGGGACAGGGTTTGGCCAACGTGCTAGCCGCGCTCGAGGCCGGTGTGCAGTCGTTCGAATCCTCGTTCGGCGAGCTCGGCGGATGTCCCGTTCCGGCCGGCGCCACCGGCAACATCGCCACCGAGGACCTGGTCTCGATGCTGCACGAGATGGGGATCGAGACTGGTATCTCGCTCGAGGCGCTGATCGAGGCGTCGCGCGCGGCGCAGGCCACGCTGGGACGGCCCCTGGGCAGCCATGTGCTCTCGGCGGGCCCGGTGCAGTGGCGTTAGCCTCCCCGCCCTCAAATCATTCGCGAACACGGAGAAGGCATGGCGGAAATCGAGAAGGTTGGGGTGATCGGCTGCGGCCTGATGGGCCACGGCATCACCCAGGTGGCCGCCGAGGCCGGCTACCAGGTCGTGGTCCGCGAGGTCGACGACGCGGCGCTGGCTCGCGGCATCGGCAAGATCGAGAAACAGCTGGCGCGAGCGGTCGAGCGGGAGAAGATCTCTCAGGCCGACGCCGATGGGGTGCGAGGCCGGATCGAGGGCACGACTGACTATGGTGCGCTCGCTTCGTGCGATCTCGTGTTGGAGGCGATCACCGAGGACCTCGACCTGAAGCTCGCCATGTGGGCCGAGGTCGACCGGATCGTGAAGCCCGAGGCGTACTTCGCGACCAACACCTCGTCGCTGGCAGTGATCAACCAGGCCGCCGCCACCAGCCGGGCCGACCGCTTCCTCGGCCTCCACTTCTTCAATCCGGCGCAGGTGATGAAGCTGCTCGAGGTCGTCAAGTGCGTGACCACCTCCGATGAGGCACTGGCCGTCGGCGTCGAGTTCGGTCAACGCTTGGGGAAGCTGACAGTGCAGACGCGCGACACCGCCGGCTTCATCGTCAACCGGCTGCTCGTCCCGTACATGCTCGACGCGATCCGCGCCTTCGAGGAGGGCGTAGGCTCGATCGCCGAGATCGACAACGCGATGAAAGCGGGCGCCGGCCACCCGATGGGCCCGCTAACTCTGGCCGATTTCGTCGGGCTGGACACGATGGGCTCGATCTGCAACGTGCTGTTCGACGAGTTCCGCGAACGGCGCTTCGCCCAGCCGCCGACACTGCGCAAGATGCTTGCTGCCGGCTGGTACGGACGTAAATCCGGAATGGGGTTCTACGACTACTCGGGCGAGCAGCCGGTGGAGAACCCCGGCCTGTCATGACTTTGCTGAGGGCGGCGCTCGACCGGCTGCGTCCCCATCCTCACCGCGGCGACGTGATCGCGGCCGGGGCCGTGCCGCTGGCCTTGGCCGCGGTCGTGATCGAGCTGCGGATGACCCAGTGGTCGCTCGGGCCGCGCTTCGTCGTGGTGGCGCTCGTGGCCTCGCTCCTATTCCTGATGGGCTGGCTGGCTCCGCTCGAAGGAGAAACGCCGCGCACATACCACTCGGTGCTGCTGCTGGCGGGGTTGCTGCCGATGGTCGTCGCGCTGACGCTGCTCGCCGAGATACTCGGGGCGCACCGGCCGCCCGGGGCCGGCGGCGACGTCTGGATCTTCGGGCTCGAGGCGGCCCTGGCCGCCGCAGCGGCATGGCGGGCGAACTCCGGGGTCTGCACGCTGGTGGCGGCCCTGGCCGGCGCGATTGCCGTTGAGGCGTTCGTGCAGTGGGTGTTCGCGCCGCACGGGGTGGGGACGTTCCGCGCCATCTCGGTTGTGCTCACGCTGGGATTTGCGGCCGGCGCGGTTCGGTTGCGTGATCGGTGGGGTCGGCACGCGGTGCAGTTGATCAACGCCGGGGGCGTCGTCACCGTGGTTCTGGCCGGGAGCTTCCTGTTAGGAGCGGCTCTTCGCGGCTTCGCGAACTCGGCCCTCGTTTCTTTCGGCTCGACGGGCGTGGCCGGCGGTGCGGGGTGGGGCTGGAGGCTGTGGGTGCTGGCGGTGGGATTCGGGCTGATCGCGTTTGCCTGCGCCGACCGTGAGCCCGGCCCGGCTTATCTCGGAGTCCTCCTGCTGGTGGAGTTCGCTGTGCTTGTCGGCGCGGCGCCGTCCGGCCGCGGGTCGCTCGTGGGCTGGCCGTTGTTCCTGCTCGTGATCGGCGCCATCGGCATGATCGTCGGGCTGCGCCCGCGCCGGCCGCTGCCGCCGCCGCCGGGCTCGGAGGCCGGGGCCGCGCCCACCGTACCCTTGAACCGTGAGGACCGATGACCGACGTTGATCACACCGCCGCCGACGAGCTCCAGGCCGCGATCGAGCGCTCGCTGGCCGGCGGACCCGAGCACCATCGAGAGCGCGCCGCCGCCCAGGGCAAACTGCCGGTGCGCGAGCGAGTCGCCCAGCTCGTCGATCGCGACTCGTTCACTGAAGACGGACTCCTGGCCAGCTGGGAGGAGGACGGCCTAGGCGCCGATGGCGTCGTGACCGGGATGGGCACGATCGGCGGCCGGCGCGTGGCCGTGATGGCCAACGACCCGACGGTCAAGGCTGGATCTTGGTCCGCGAAGACGCTCGAGAAGATCCTCCGCATCCAGGAGCGCGCCCTGTCGTTGCGCACCCCGATCGTCTACCTGGTCGACTCGGCCGGCGCTCGCATCAATGAGCAGGTGCACATGTTCCCCGGCCGCCGGCACGCCGGGCGGATCTTCTTCAACCAGGTCCGGCTGTCCGGCGTCGTTCCCCAGGTCTGCGTGCTGTTCGGGCCGAGCGCCGCCGGCGGCGCGTATATCCCGGCGTTCTGCGATGTCGTGATCATGCGCGAGGGCAACGCCTCGATGTACCTCGGCTCGCCGCGCATGGCCGAGGTGGTGATAGGCGAGAAAGTGACGCTCGAGGAGATGGGCGGCGCGCGCATGCACACCTCGAAGAGCGGCTGCGGGCACGCGCTCGTCTCCACCGACGAGGAGGGAATCGAGTTCGCCAAGCGCTACCTGAGCTACTTCCCCTCCAGCTACGTCGAGGACCCGCCCGATGCCGCGCCGGGCACTCCGGCCACCCACCGCCCGATCCGGGACATCATCCCGCTCGACGAGAACAAGCCGTTCGACATGCTCGAGCTGGTCGAGGCGCTGCTCGACGAGGGCTCGTTCCTGGAGATCCACGCCCGCTGGGCCAAGGAGGTCGTCGTCGGCTACGGACGGCTCGACGGCCACGTCGTCGGGATCGTGGCCAACCAGCCGAAGGTCAAGGGCGGCGTCTTGTTCGTCGATTCCTCGGACAAGTGCGCGAGGTTCATCTGGACCTGCAACGCGTTCAACATCCCGCTCCTGTTCCTGGCCGATGTCCCAGGCTTCATGATCGGCACCGCGGTCGAGCGCGAGGGC
>JBJMLD010000100.1:0-7786 GCA_045805545.1 Solirubrobacteraceae bacterium
CTCGTGCGGCTGCGTTCCGGCCGGGACGTCGAGCTCGACCGGACCGTCCACCGTCGGCACCTCGACCATCGTCCCGAGTGCGGCCAGCGGCGCCGGCACATCGATCGCGGTCACCAGGTCGTCGCCGTCGCGCAGGAAGCGGGGATCCTCGCGCACGCGGACCTGGACGTAGAGATCGCCGGGCGGGCCGCCGCGCTCGCCGGCATGTCCTCGTCCGGAGATCCGGATGCGCTGCCCGTCGGCGATGCCGGCCGGCACATCGACTGAAACTCGCGCGCGCTCCACCTTGCGCCCGCGGCCGCCGCACACCTTGCAGGGGTCGCGCGCCACGCGCCCGTCACCGTGGCAGACGTCGCAAGCCGCCGTGCGCATCACCTGCCCGAAGGGCGTGCGCGACACCGCCCGCAGCTGACCCGAACCGCCGCAGCGCGGGCAGGTCTCGATCGGCGTGCCCGGCTCGGCGCCGTTGCCATGGCAGTGCTCGCACAGCGAGATGACCTCGTAGCTGACGTCGACCTTGGCCCCGTGGGCAGCCTCGGCCAGGTCGATCTCGGCGCTGACGCCGACGTCGCCGCCCTCGATCGGGCCGCCGGCGCGCCGGCCGCCGCCACCGAAGGCGCTGCCGAATCCGCCGCTGCCGCCGAAGAACGCCTCGAAGATGTCGGCCACCGAGCCGAAGCCCTCGAAGTTGGGCGCGTAGCCGCCGCTGCGCAGGCCCTCGTGGCCGTAGCGGTCATAGGTGGCCCGGCGCTCGGGATCGGACAGCACCTCGTAGGCCTCGGCCGCCTCCTTGAACTTGTCCTCGGCGCCCGGGTCGTGGCTGTTGACGTCGGGGTGCAGCTCGCGGGCGAGCCGCCGGAACGCCTTCTTGATCTCGGCGTCGGTGGCATCGCGCGCAACGCCGAGCACGTCGTAGTAGTCGCGGGGCATCTGGCTCGCGCTCATCGTTCGTCGTAGACCTCGGCGATGAAGTTCGACAGCTGCGAGGCGGCCTCACGTACCGAGCGGATCGCCTGCCCGTAGTCCATGCGCAGCGGCCCGATCACCGACACCGCACCGAGCCGGCGCTGGGGCAGCCCATAGCCGGCGGCCACGAAGGCCAGCGAGCGGAGCGCCGGCGCGTCGTTCTCGGTTCCGATCCTGACCAGCACGTCGCGCTGCGAGAGCACCGTCCGCAGCAGCCCGAGCATGTTGACGCGGCGCTCGAGCATGTCCATCAGCGCATTCAGGTCCGAGATGTCCTCGATTCGGTCGAGGCGGAGCAGGCGCGAGGCGCCCTCGACGTAGAGGGTGTCCTGCGAGGATTCCTCCAGGTCGGTGAACACGGGCGAGAGCGCGTCGAGGAACTCCGTCTCGGTGTGCGAGAGCGACGGGTCGTGCAGGCGCTGATGGAGCATCCGCGCGCCGAGGCCGAACCCGATCAGCCGCTCGTTCAGGTAGCTGGCCGCCCAGTCGGCGATGCCGGGATCGACGGGCCGGCCGAACGTGAACAGCCGCTTGGTGACGCCGCCCGTCGATGTGATTACCACCACCATCAGGACCTGCGGCTGAAGCAGCAGCACCTCGACGTGGCGAATCGTCGAGGTGTCGATCGGTGGCGCGGTGACGATGGCCAGCAGGTTCGTGACCTGCGACAGCGTCTCGGTCGTCACGCGCATCGCCTCGTCGAGCTCGCGACGCACGAGCGACAGCGCCAGGCGCGGCTGGCCGTCGTCCTCGGGCAGGAGCCGGTCGACGAAGTAGCGGTAACCGGCCTCGGTCGGGATCCGCCCGGCCGAGGTGTGTGGATGAGCCAGCAGCCCGAGCTCCTCCAGGCAGGAGAGCTCGTGGCGGATCGTCGACGGGCCCCACTCGACGCCCGCCGACAGGACCTTTGAGCCCACCGGCGCGCCGCCCTCGAGGTACTCCTCGACGACCTTGCGCAGCACGAGTTCCTGGCGTTCGGTCAGCACACCCTGAGTGTAGGTCGGCCCCTGATGGCGAACTGCTTCAGTGAACGGTTCCGTTCGGTAGCCTCTCGGCCGTTCCAGCGGGAGACAGAGGAGCAGGGAAAATGAGTCGGGATTTCACGCGCCGTCAGGTGCTGCAGCGCGGCGGCGCCGCGCTTGGTGGCACAACACTTCTCACCAACGGGCTGATCGCCAAGGCGCTGGCCGCCTCGCCGGGCTGCGGGAAGCTGACAGACATCGACCATGTGGTGATCCTGGTCCAGGAGAACCGCTCGTTCGATCACTACTTCGGCTCCTATCGTGGCGTGACCGGGTTCGCCGATCCCAGCGCGCTGCCGCTGAGCGACGGCAGCGGCCTGAACGTGTTCGCCCAGCCCGGTTACCCGGGCGGCTTCGACGGCGATCACCTCTACCCGTTCCACCTCGATTCCTACGCGAACGGGGAGTGCACGAACGACATCGACCACAGCTGGGGGCCGCAACACACCTACTGGGACAGCGGCAAGATGGACGGCTTCGTCACCGGGCACCTGGCCGCCGACGGCGCCACCAACGGTCCGCTGACGATGGGCTACTACACGCGCCGCGACCTCGACTTCTACTACGCGCTGGCCGACGCGTTCACGCTCTGCGACCACTATCACTGCTCGGTCATCGGGCCGACTGACCCGAACCGGCTGTACACGGTCTCGGCCACGCTCGACCCGGCGGGCACAGCCGGCGGCCCGATCCTCTCGACCAGCGCCAGCCGCGTGGAACGCTTCGGCACGCTCACGTGGACGACGATGCCCGAGCAGCTCCAGGCCCGCGGGATCAGCTGGAAGGTCTACGGCAACCCGGACGGCAACTTCGGCGACAACGTGCTGCCGTACTTCAAGCAGTACCAGACCAATCCGACGCTGGCCGCCAAGGCGCTGACACCGACCTACCCGGGGACGTTCCAGGCCGACGTGGCGGCCGGCACGCTGCCCGCGGTCTCGTGGGTGCTGGCGCCACTGATCGCCAGCGAGCACCCGCCGGCGCCCGAGATCTTCGGCGAGAGCGTGGCCGCGAACGTGCTGAACACGCTCGTGTCGAGCCCCGGCGTGTGGAAGAAGACGGCCCTGTTCATCACCCACGACGAGACCGGGGGCTTCTTCGACCACGTGCCGCCGCCGACGGCGCCGGCCGGCACCCCCGGCGAGTACCTGACGGTCAACCCGCTTCCCGCCGATGCGGCCGGCGTGGCCGGGCCGATCGGGCTCGGGTTCCGCGTGCCGCTGCTGGTCGTCTCCCCGTTCGCGCGCGGCGGCTTCGTCTCGCAGGACACGTTCGATCACACCTCGCTGCTGCGCTTCATCGAGACCCGGTTCGGCGCCGAGGTGCCGAACCTGACGGCCTGGCGGCGCAGCGTCGTCGGCGACCTGACGAGCGCTTTCAATTTCGCCAAGGTCGACCGCTCCGTGCCCTCGCTGCCTAAGCCGAATCCGGCCGATAACCGGATCACGATGAGCAGCTGCGCCACGAGCGCCCCGCTCGACCTGGCCACGGACTTCACCAACAGCCTGAAGGCACTCGAGCAGACGCTCGTCGCGCCCTACCCGGTCACGGTCAACTCCTCGGCCCCGCCCCAGGAGGCGGGTACCGCGCCGAAGCCGAGCGGGCCGGTCGCCTGTTAGCTGGCAGCCACCGGCGCATGCGCCGCTGGCCAGCTGGATGACGCGGGCGCGGCGCACATAGCCGAGCCTGGATGGCGAGCGCGCCGCATGCCCGCGGGTGCATGCACCGACCGGCCGGGGGCCGCATGCGCGCCCCCGGGTCTTACAACCGAATCTCGGCCACCGCGTTACGGATGATCCGCTTGCCCGCCTGCTCGGCCTCGGAGTCGATCACCGCGATGTCGCCGTTCACTTCGCGCACTGTGCCCGAGACCGTGATCTCCTCGCCGAGGACGCCCATCCCGCGGAACTGGACGCTCAGCTGCTTGAGCTTGTCCGGACCGCCGGCCGCCTCGGTGTGCGCCCGCGCGACCTGGGCCATCGTCCACAGGCCGTGCAGGATGCGCCCGGGCAGACCGACCTGCTGGGCGAACGCCTCGTCGATGTGGATCGGGTTGAAGTCGCCACTGGCGCCGGCGTAGCGCACCGTCACATACGGGTCGGGCGTGACCTTGAGCTCGATCTTCTCGCCGGCGTTCACGACGCCCCCCGGACGATGTTCGTCCACGTCGCGGTACACACGGTCTCGCCCTTCTGGTTATCCGAGACGGATTCGAACACGTAGAAAGCCATCCCGCCGCGCTCCGAGATGTCCTTGACCGTGCTCGTCGTGGTCACCTCGTCACCGGCCACCACCACCGGGCCCCAGACGAACTCCTGGCCGCCGTGGACCATCATCGCGAAGTTCAGCCCGACGTCCGGGTCGAACAGGGCCGGCGCCACGGCGCGCCCGGCGTACACAACGGCGAACATCGGCGGCGCGACCACGTCGGCGTAACCGGCGGCCCGCGCCGCCTCGACGTCGAAGTGAAGCGGGTTGGTCTCGCCCACGGCCGAGGCGTACTCGCGGATCTTCTCGCGCCCCACGGCGTAGACGACGGGGTCGTAGCTCTTGCCGATCGCGCCGGTGTTGATGCTCATGGCTGCGGCACAATACCCGGCTGTGTCGCGCTCCGGCTCGATCGACGTGCCCGGCGCCAGCCTCGGATGGTCGGCCGCCGGCGACGGCGAGCCAATCGCGCTCGTGCACGCGGGGATCGCCGACCAGCGGATGTGGGAGCCGTTGCTGGCGCGGCTGACTCCGTCGCGCACGGTCGTCCGCTACGACATGCGCGGGTTCGGTCAAACCGTGTCCGACCCCGGCTCCTTCTCACCCGTCGATGACCTCGTGGCCGTGCTCGATTCGCTGGAGCTCGACGCCGTCACCGTCGTCGGCGCGTCGTTCGGCGGTCTGATCGCGCTGAGCGCAGCGGCGCTCGTGCCCGACCGCGTGCGCGCGCTCGTGCTGCTCGGCGCGCTCGTCCCGGGAGTTGAACCCTCGGCGGAGATGGTGCGGTACGGGACGGCGGAGGAACAGGCATTCGAGGCGCTCGATCTCGACCGCGCAATCGAACTCAACCTCGGGATGTGGGTGGACCGGACGAACCGCGACCCGGAGGTGCGCGTCCTCGTCGCCCACATGACGCGCCGCTCGCTCGAGCTCCAGCTCGCCGCCGAGCCCGACCCCGAGCTGCCCGACCTCGACCTGAGCGCTATCAAGACCCCGACGACTGTGGCGATCGGCACCGGCGACGTGAGCGACTTTCAGGAGATGGCCGAGGTGTTGGCCCGGCAGCTGCCGAACGCCACGCTGCATACGATCGAGGGAGCGGGACACCTACTCGCCCTGGAGCGTCCCGACGAAGTGGCCGAGCTGATCCTCAGATGATGCTGGGGACCGCGCCGCCGTCGACCGACCAGGCGGCGCCGGCCACGTTGGAGGCGGCCTCCGAGCAGAGGAAGACGATCACGGCGGCGATCTCCTCCTCGCGGCCGAACCGGCCGAGCGGGACTTTGGATCCCGCGGCCTCGAGAGCCTCTTCGCGCGTGATGCCTTTGTCCTGCGCCTGCTGATCGGCGAGCCCGCCCCGGCCTGTCCACAGCTCGCTGGCCACCGGACCCGGCGCCACCGCGTTGACCAGCACCCCCTCTCGCGCGTAGAGGTCGGCGAAGTGGCGTGACAGGGACAGCTCGGCCGCCTTGGTCACCGAGTAGGCCATGTTCGTCTGCGAGGGTCGCTTCCCCGATGAGGAGGACACGTTGACGATCCGCCCCCAGCCGGCCTGCGCCATCGCCGGTGCGGCGGCGCGCATCAGCCGCATCGGCGCCATCACGTGCAGGTCCCACTGCTCCTGCCAATCGGCGTCGGTCAGCTGCTTGAGCGAGCGCACGGCGCTCGTGCCGGCGTTGTTGACCAGCACGTCGATCCCGCCGAGACGGTCTTTCGCGGCCGCGACGACGCGCTCCGCGGCGTCCGGCTCGGTCACGTCGAGGGCGAGGGTCTCGCCGGCGGGCGCGCCGGCGGCGCGGACCGCCTCGGCGACGCGCTGCAGGGCGTCGGCGCGGCGCCCGATCAGCAGCAGCCGGGCTCTCTCGCGGGCCAGCGCGACGGCCGTCGCCTCGCCTATCCCGCGCGAGGCTCCGGTCACGATGCAGACGCGATCACGTAAGCCGAAGTCCACGGTGGCGGATTCTCACATGCCGGCGAGCCGGCGGACGCCCTCGATGATGGCCGCCCGTGGCAGGTTGCCGAAACCGAGGATGAGACCAGCGCCGTCGTCCGCCATCTCTTCGAGCCCCACTCCGCGGCCGGCGGCCGCGCTCACCAGCGCGTCCTCGTCCGCCCGGTCGGCGAGGAACAACGTGACGAACAGGCCTGCGGGGATCCCGGTCACGCGGGCATCCGGGAAGGCCTCGGTCAGCGCCGCAACCAGCGCGTCGCGCCGGCGGCGGTAGCGCAGCCGCATCCGGCGCAGGTGACGATCGAGCTCGCCACGAGCGATGAAGTCGGCCAGCGCCAGCTGCTCGATCACCGGCGTGGGTCCGTCGGATGTCGCCTTCTCATAGGTCAAGGCTCCGGTCAGCCACGAGGGCGAGAGAACCCAGCCCAGGCCGAGACCAGGCGCGAGGCGCTTGCTGAGCGAGGCGATGTGGCACACGCGCTCGGGCGCCAGGCCCTGGAGCGCGCCGACCGGCAGCCGGTCGTAGCGCAGCTCGGAGTCGTAATCGTCCTCGACGATCAGCGCGTCCTCCTCGTCGGCCCACTCGAGCAGCTCGGCGCGGCGCTCAGAGGCGAGCACGACGCCCGTCGGGTACTGGTGGGCCGGCGTGACGACCACGACCTCGCATCCGGAGGCGGCCAGCGCGGCGACGTCGAGCCCGAGCTCATCGACGGCGATCGGCACCGCCTCGAGGCCGCTCTGCTCGGCGATCTGGCGCTGGCGGGCGTAACCCGGCTGCTCGATCGCCACGCGCTCGAGCCCGCGCGCCTTCAGCGTGCGACACAGCGTGGCGAAGCCCTGGGCGAAGCCGGAGCAGATCAGCGTGTGCTCGGGCTCGGGCGCCGCACCGCGCGCCCGCGAGACGTAGCGCAACAGCTCGTTGCGCAGCTGCGGGATGCCCCGAGGGTCGCCGGCGCCGAGCAACTCGTACGGCGCGGCTCTGAGCGCGGCCCGCAGCGAGCGGACCCAGCGTTCACGGGGAAACGCGTTCAGGTCGGGGAGCGCCGGGTCGAAGTCGTAGCGGTGGCGCGGTCCGAGCGAGGCGGCCGGGAGCGGCGGGCGCTCGGCCATGAAACCCGGGGCCACTCGCGTTGGCGCGCCTTGGCTCGCGATCAGATACCCCTCGGCGACGAGCTGGGCGTAGGCCTCGAGCACGACGCCGCGCGAGACGCCGAGCTCGCCGGCCAGCGCGCGCGAAGAGGGAACGCGGCTGCCGGGGGGCAGACGACCGCTGCGGACGTGCTCGCGCAGGGTCTGCTCGATCTGCTCGTGCAGCGTGGCGCCGGCCCGGCGTTCGACCTTCAGCAGAACCTCGGGGCCGGCAACTGGCTCGGTCTGATCGACCACAACTGGACCTTACAGTTAGGCCAGTTGCCGCGTACCTTGTTCTGTACATGGGAGTGACCCGCGCGAACGGAGGATCCGTGGTGGATGAGATCAATGTGGTCGGCGGCGGCTTGGCGGGCTTGATCGCGGCGATCACCTGCGCTGAGGCAGGCGCGCCGGTGCGCCTGCTCGAGGCCCACGAGGAGCTGGGCGGCCGCGCCCGGAGCATGCCCGGGCCCTACAAGGCCAACCTCGGCCCCCACGCCCTGCTCTC
>JBJMLD010000101.1:0-18595 GCA_045805545.1 Solirubrobacteraceae bacterium
AGTCGTTCGACTCCGACGACCTCGACGCCGCGCAGCTGCTGATGCCGATCTTCGGCTTCCTGCCCGCCACCGACGAGCGGATGCGCTCGACGATCGACGCGATCGCCGATGAGCTGACCGAGGACGGGCTCGTGCTGCGCTACCGCAACGAGGAGGGGCTCAACGCCGACGGTCTGAGCGGCGAGGAGGGCACGTTCGTGATCTGCTCGTTCTGGCTCGTCTCCGCGCTGGCCAAGGCGGGCGAGATCGAGCGAGCGGAGAAGCTGTTCGACCAGCTGGTCGGTTACGCCAACGACCTCGGCCTATTGGCCGAGGAGATCGACACGGCGAGCGGCGAGCAGCTAGGGAACTTCCCGCAGGCGTTCAGCCACATCGGGCTGATCACCGCCGCCTACGAGATCGACAAGGCGCGGGGGCGGGTGTCGTGAGCGCCGTTCTGCATGCGCGCGCGGTGACCGCGCGGCGCGTCGTCGACGTCGACGCCCACGAGGGCCCGGTCTATTTCGCCGACGAGGACGCGCTGTATTTCACGGCGCTGCCCGCCGCTGACGGGCGAGTGCAGATCAAGCGGCTGGCCCTCGACGGATCGCGCTTCCCGCTTGAGCTCGACCGGGTTTCAGTCGTGGTACAGGACGCGAATGGCGCCAACGGAATGGCGCACGACGGCGAAGGTCGGCTGCTCGTGTGCGAGCAGGGTGGTCTCGATGCCCCGGCCCGCATCAGCCGGGCCGACCGGTCCAGCGGGCGGCGTGACACTGTCGTCTCCGAATGGCGCGGGTTGCGGTTCAACTCGCCGAACGATGTCGTGGCGGCGAGCGACGGAGCGGTCTGGTTCACGGACCCGAGCTACGGGCACCTCCAGGGCTTCCGCCCCGAGCCCGTGCTCGGCGACTACGTGTATCGGCACGACCCAGTTTCCAGCGAGACCGACGTGGTGGCCGACGGCTTCAACAAGCCGAACGGGATCGCCTTCTCTCCTGACGGGTCGGTGCTCTACGTCACCGACAGCGGCGCCAACCAGAAGCCGGGGAGCTACTACCCGGCCCGGCCGCACCACATCAAGGCGTTCGACGTGCTTAACGGGCGCAAGCTGACCGGCGAGCGGCTGTTCGCCGTGGTCACGCCAGGATTTCCCGACGGCCTGAAGGTGGACGCCACCGGCCGTGTCTATGCCTCGTCGTTCTCCGGTGTGCAGATCTTCAGCCCGCTCGGCGAGCACCTCGGCGAGATCGCACTCCCGGGGGCCGTCAACTTCTGCTTCGGCGGCGCCGAGGACGACCTGCTGTTCATCACCACCGACTCGGCGATCTGGGTCGTCGAGCTTCCTACGCCTTGAAAGGGGCATTGACCATGGCCGACGTTCGCACCCGCAAGATCATCGATGAGGCCGGCGCCGAGGCCGTGCTGGCCGCGGCTGAGCGCCACGCCGTGGAGCGTGGTCACCGTGTGGTGATCGCGGTCGTCGAGCCCTCCGGCGAGCTCGTGGCGCTGCGGCGTACGCGTGGTGCGCAGATCGCGTCCTCACGCGTTGCCGTGGACAAGGCACACACGGCGGCCGTATTCGTGCGCCCGAGCCGCGAGCTCGAGCAGCAGGTGAGCAGCGGCCGCCTCGGCGCGCTGGCGCTGCACGGCGCCCGCGCTCTGACCGGCGGGATCCCGCTGAAGGTCGGCGACGAGGTCGTCGGCGCGATCGGTACGAGCGGCGAGACGCCCGACGAGGATGAGGCGATCTCGCTGGCCGGCGCGGCGGCGTCGTTCTCCACGGCGAGCGTGCCCTCCATTACCTACGCGGGTGCGCGGCGGGCCGCCGAGACGGTGGCCGTTGAATGCGAGCGCCGTGGCGTTGCGCCGGTGTGCACAGTCGTCGATGCGGCGGGCGATCTCGTCTATGTGTGGCGTCCCGACGCGGCGCAGGTGGCAAGCGTCGGCGTGGCCACCGACAAGGCGCGCACTGCGGCGATCTACCGGCGCCCGAGCAAGGACTTCGAGGAGCAGGCCGCCGGCGGACGTGCCTCGGCCCTGCATCTGGCCCGCGCCGTCCCGCTCCAGGGCGGAATCCCGATCGTGCATGACGAGCAGGTGATCGGCGCGGTCGGCGTCAGCGGAGCGACCTCGGCCGACGAGGATCAGGAACTCGCGGTACTCGGAGCGGCGTCGCTGAGCGAACACGTCGGCTCCGGCAACGGCGATCTCCGGGTGAAGGTCGAGGCATGACGATGCTCACGCAAACCCGCACCGACGTCGCCGCACGCCTGCCGGGTCCGACCGAGCTGCTGCCCGGTTGTCCCGACGCGGTGATCGACCTGCAGACCGATGACGGCGCTGCGCTCGTCGACGGCGCCTGGCGCTACTCCGACGCCCACGTGGCCGAGATCGACTTCGTGGAGGTGGGCCATCCCGACGATCCGCTGGGACCCGGCTTGACGCCGAACCACACGTATGACGTGGTGCCCCATGCCGAGGCCGTCGACTACGACGACAGCGATTGGCGCGCCCTGTCGCCGGCCGAGACACAGCTGCGGCTGAGCCAGGGCCGGGTCTGCTTCAACTGGTACCGGATCGCCGTGACGATCCCCGAAGGGGTTGGTGAGCTCGACCCGACCGGGGCGAGCGTTGTGTTCGAAGTGGCAATCGACGACTACGCCGAGGTTTGGGTGGACGGTGAGTTGCCGCACGCGCTGGGCGACACCGGTGGGCCAGTGGCCGCCGGGTTCAACGCGCCCAACCGCGTGCTGCTCACGGACGACGCGCGACCGGGCCAGCAGTTCGTGATCGCGGTTTTCGGGATCAACGGCCCGATCTCGGCCTCCCCTCACAACTACATCTGGATGCGGACGGCGACGCTCGACTTCTACGCGCCGGAGCGCGCGCGGCCGGTGCAGGCCGCCTCGCTCGCCATCGACCGGGTTGATCCTCGGCTGGATGACGTGCTTGACGGTGACGCGCTGCTCGAGCGCGTGGCCGGTGGGTTCGTGTTCACCGAGGGCCCGGTGTGGAGCGGCGATGGATCGCTGCTCTTCAGCTCGCCTAACACGAACGAGATCTACCGCTGGCAACCGTCGGGGCAGCTCACCGTGTTCCGCTCCAAAAGCGGCTACACGGGTCTCGACATCGGGCGCTACGCCCAACCGGGATCGAACGGTCTGACGTTTGACCCGGAAGGCCGGCTGACGATGTGCCAGCACGGCAACCGCCGCGTCCTGCGCGTGGAGCCACACGGCAACGTCACGGTGATGGCCGACGCATACGAGGGCAAGCGGCTGAACAGCCCAAACGATCTGGTCTACCGCTCCGACGGGACACTGTTCTTCACCGACCCGCCGTTCGGCTTGCCGGGTGTGTTCGACGATCCCGCCAAGGAGCTGCCGTACAGCGGTGTGTTCGCGGTACGTCCGGATGGTGAGGTCATGCTGGTCACCGACGAGCTGGAGGGACCGAACGGCCTCGCCTTCTCGCCCGACGAGCGCTACCTGTACGTCGGCAACTGGGACCCCGAGCGCAAGGTCGTGATGCGTTACGAGCTCGCGGCCGACCTCACCGTGGCCTCACGCGATGTGCTGTTCGACATGACCGACGCCGACGGCGAGGATGCCATCGACGGGCTCAAGGTCGACGTCATCGGCAACGTCTACGTCTGCGGCCCGGACGGTGTGTGGGTGATCTCGCCGGATGGCGCGCACCTCGGCACGCTGCGCCTCCCTGAAGCCCCGCACAACTTGGCCTGGGGCGATGAAGACGCCCGCACCCTCTATATCACAGCGCTGACCAGCGTCTACCGCATCCGCCTGCAGATACCAGGCATCCGACCCTAGACCCGTAAGAGGAGGAACCAACTCATGGCCGACAAGCTCCAGCCTGGGATGACCGTGCCGGACTTCGAACTGCCCGACGAAAACGGGGACATGCACCGCCTGTCAGAGCTACAGGGCGACCAGCCGATGGTGCTCTTGCTCGGGCGCGGCGAGCACTGCCCACGCGAGCGCCAGCATCAGAAGGAGCTGATCAAGCTGTACGAGTGGTGCGCGGTGGGCTTCGCCAACATGGTGACGGTCCTCCCCAACGACCAGCACGAGACCTACAAGCTGAAGATCTCAACGCCGGCCCAGTGGACCTACCTGTGCGACGAGCAGCTCGAGGTCCAGCGCACGCTCGGGATCGACGAGTACACCGATCCGCATCACGACGCCAGCGTGCCGCACACGCTCGTGCTGGCGCCCGGGCTGGTGATCGACAAGGCCTACGTCGGCTACTGGTTCTGGGGCCGCCCGTCCGCGTACCGGCTGTGGGAGGACCTCGAGGACCTGTTCCGCCGGATCAAGCCCGACTTCGACCCGACCACCGCAGAAGCACGCGCAGCATGGGAGGCGAGCCAGCCCGAGATGGCGGCGGCCCATTAGTGTCACGAGCTACAGCAGGTGCAGCTCGCGCCCCCGCGCCACCGCCGCCTCGCGGCTGCCGACTCGGAGCTTGGCGTAGATGTTGCGCGCGTGGGTCTTGACCGTGTTGAACGAGACGTACATCTCGTCGCCGATCTCCCGTAGGGAGAGCTGGCTTGGCATCAGCCGCAGCACGGTCAGCTCGCGTTCGCTTAGGTCGTCGGCGACGCGGCGGCTGGCGGACGGAGCGACCCAGCGGCGGGCAGCGCCGGCGGTGCCGGCGACGCCGGCGCGGCCCAAGCGGATGAGGCGCTCCTGCAGGATGCCCGGGTCGGGACACGCCGCCAGCTGGCGCTCCGCGCGCTCGTAGAGCTCGTGTGCCTCACGGTCGTCCCCGGCGGAGAGCGCGAGGTGGGCCAGGGCGAGCAGCCCGTAGGCGGTGTCGAGGCGCAGGCCGCCGCGCCGGGCGAGGGCCAGGCCTCGCTCGAAGGCGGTCCTAGCCTGGACATAGTCACCTGAACCGCGAGCGGATTCGCCCACCGCGTAATGAACCATGACCGCGACCCAGTGCACGCTCAGCTCCTGGCGTCCGGCCAGCGTGAGGGCACGCTCGGCAAGCCGATCCGCGCTCGGGTAATCGGCCCGCTCGGCCGCGATCACCGCCCGGTAGCCGAGGGCATAGATCGCGGCCGTGTGGTTGCCGACGAGCTCGGCGGCCGACACAGTTTCGGTGAAGGCTTCCAGCGCCCGCTCGGTCTGGCCCGACCAATACGCGGTCATGCCGATTGCGTTGGTCACAAAGGGCCGCCACCGGGCCTCGCGATCCGGCTCGAGCCGCTCGGCCAGGGCCGCTGTCTCGGCCGCCCCCGCGACGTCCCCCAGTAACAGCCGGGCCGAGGTCCGGACCATCGCCGCACTCGACTCGACTGAGCGCGACCCGTCACGCATCGGGCCGGGCAGCACGCCGGCTTCGGCGGCACACACCGCGGGCTCGACGTCGCCCGGGCGGCCGAGCACCAGCAGCATCCAGGCGCGAGCGATGCACAGGCGAGGATCGGCGTCGGCCAAGTGCGGGGGTAGCGCCGCCGTCCACGCCTCGACTGTCTCGAGCTCCCCCTGGTTGACGTAGGTGAGCCAGTTGGCGGCGATCAGCTCCGCCGCCTGGGCGTAGTCGCCAGCGGCCGTGGCGTGGCGGATGGCCTCCGGGATCAGGCCTTCTGAGAGGTGCCATGCGCACGCGCGCGTGTGGAGCTCCCTCACGGCGTCGAGATCAGTGCCCTGCAGCTCGCGGGCGAGCAGGTCCCGGAACAGGTGGTGGTAGCGATACCACATGCGCCGCGAATCCAACGGGATCAGAAAGAGGTTGGCCCGCTCCAGGGCGACCAGGACCCCCGCCGAATCATCGGTCCCGACCACGGCGTCACAAAGCCCGGCGCACAACCGCTCGAGGATCGAGGTCCGGAGCAGGAACCGCCGCATGAGGGCTGATTGCCGGTCGAGCACCTCGGGCGCCAGGTAATCGACGATCTGGCGGTCGTCGCCGGCGAACGACGCAATGTAGGCATGACGGTCGGTGCGTCCCCGGAGCGATAGGCCGACCAGCTGCAATCCGGCCGCCCAGCCCTCGGTGTGCTCTTGGAGGCTGCGGATCTCGTCCTCGGCCAGGTCGAGCTCCATGCCCTGGTTGAGCAGCAGGCCCGCTTCCTGCGCGGTGAGCCGCAGATCCTGGGCGCGCAGCTCGAGCAGCTCCGCCCGCGCACGCAGCCGAGCCAGCGCGAACGGCGGATCGTTGCGGCTGGCCACGGCGATCTGCATCGAATCCGGCAGGTGATCGATGACGAACTCCACGGACCGATGGACATCGCCGTTCTCGATCTCGTGGTAGTCGTCGAGCACGAGCACGAGCTGGTGCTCCAGCTCGGCCAGGGCGTTGACGAGCATCGGCATGGCCAGCTCGGTCACGTCGGCGCCGGGGGCGCGCAGCGCACCGTCTATCCCGCCGCCGAAGTCGGGCTCGACGAGACGCAGGGCGGCGAGGACTCCGCCCCAGAAGCGCACGGGATCATTGTCGCGATCTTCGAGCGAGAGCCACGCGAACGGCCGCTCCTCCAGCGGGCTGGCGTACCAGCTCGCCAGCAGCGTGGTCTTACCGGCGCCCGGCGGCGCGGAGACGAGGATCAGCCGGGCGTGGGCGGCCGCGCGCAGCGCCTCGACGAGCTCCGCGCGCGATGTGCGCTCCGGCGCAGGGGTCGGGATATGTAGCTTTGTGGCGACGACCGGCCGATCGATCGCCTCGGTGGTGATGGCGTTCTTAGCCCTTGGGATGGGTTTTCCCTTCTGACCGCAGAACGTGCGCCCTTCTGCGGTCGGGGTTATGCTAGCCCTCGTAACCAAACTGATGGGGCGGCCATGGCGCATGCGCAAGCCGCGGTAGTGGTGGCGCAGGACGCTCCACCCAGTGAGGCGCCGGGAAAACTACGACGGGACCTGGGCTTTTGGAGCACGGTTTCGCTGTCCGTTGGCGGGATGGCGCCGACGCTCGCGATGTCGGTCACCGGAGTCCAGGCGGCGAAGCTGCTCGGGCACGCCGCGCCGCTGGCCTATGTCCTGGCCGGCCTTGGCATGGCGCTGATCGGTTATGGCTTCGTCCGGCTCTCGTCGGCGTTCAGCCACGCCGGCTCGGTGTACGCCTTCATCGGCAAGACGCTGGGGCCGCGCGCCGGGTTCTTCGCCTCCTGGGCGCTGATCGGCACCTACATCGTGTTCCCGCCCGTGTCGGTGCTCGGGATGGCGGCCTTCACACAGGCGTTTCTGCGCCACGCCGGCATCGCGACGAGCATCGGCTGGTTGCCGATCGCGCTCGTCTCCTGGGCGCTCATCTGGCTGCTCGTCGCGCGGGGGATCAAGCTGACCGCCGGTTCGGTGATAGCCATCGAGGCGATCTCGCTGATCCTTATCACCGCACTGATCGCGGTCATCTTCGCGCGCCTGGCCTTCGGACACGCGCCGGCGCATCAGGCGCTGAACCTCGACGTCGTAAAGATCCCGCACGGCACTGGTCTGGCCACGATTGCCCTGGCCGGCACGTTCGGGATCCTCTCCTTCGGCGGGTTTGAGTCATCGATGTCGGTCGGCGAGGAGTCGCAGCGGCCGACGAAGGTAATCCCGCGTTCGATCATCGCCGCTGTTGCTTTCGGGGCGGTGTTCTACGTGATCTGCATCAGCGGGCAGGTGTTCGGGTTCGGCACCGAAAGCGCCGGCGTGTCCGCGTTTGCGAACTCGACGGCGCCGCTGGGCGACCTCGCCCATACCTATGTCGGTCAGACGATGGCCGACCTGCTCGACGTGGCCGCCGTGCTCAGCTCGCTGGGGGCTGCGCTGGTCGGCGTCGCGGTCGCGTCGCGGACGCTGTTCGCGCTTGCCCGCGATCACCTGCTCGACGACAGGATCGCCGCGGTATCTTCCCGGAGCGGGACCCCGAGCGGCGGCGTGGCGGCCAGCATGATCCTCACCCTGGCGCTGTTGCTCGGCTTCGGCCTCGGCGGCACGAGCGCCCTGAATGCGTTCTTCTATCTCGCCACGATCGGCACGCTCAGCCTGCTAGTGCTCTACACGCTGGTCAGCGTCAGCGCCCTGCGCCTCGAACTCACGCAGCGCGATCGCCGTTCCTGGATCGGGATCATCGTGCCCATCGCCGGCGCCGGCGTAGCCCTGTACGTGCTCTACCGCAACCTGATCCCCGCCCCGCCGTCCCCCTTCAATGTCTTCCCTTACATTGTCGCAGCCTGGCTCCTGCTCGGGCTGGTGCTGGCGCTCGCCGTCCCGGCTGTGCGAGAACGAGTGGGCGCCGGGCTGGCGGCGCGCTGAGCGACTGGGCTACGCGGCCGCGATGACACGACGCCGATGAACGCGCTTCCCAAGATCACCGGTCTGTTCGAGACGCACCTCACGGTCAGCGATCTGGAAAGGTCGACCGCGTTCTATCGCGACGTCGTCGGCCTGCCGGTCGCCTTGGAGCTGCCTGAGCGGGGCACCGCGTTCTTCTGGATCGGCGCTCCGGGACAAGCCATGCTCGGCATATGGTCGCTCGGCTCGGCGCCGATGGGCCTCTCACTTCACATTGCGCTGGCCGTGTCGCTGGCCGACGTCCTGGGCGCGTGCGATGCCCTGCGGTCCAACGGCATCACGCCGTTGTCGTTTTTCGGCAGCGAGACCACGGAACCGAGCGTGATCGGCTGGATGCCGGCGGCCGCCGTCTACTTCCGCGACCCGGACGGCCACCTCATCGAGTACCTGGCCATGCTGGACGAGCCCGCGCGAGCCGAGCGCGGGATCATTCCGTGGTCGGAGTGGACCAGCCAGGATCCAGCGTCCTAATCGGCGATCAGTCGCTCAGCTCGGAGACAGCTCGCGCTGGACCTCTTCGATCAGCTCGAGGTGCAGCTCGAGCGTCTGACTCAGAAATCCGGCCACGATCGACAGGTATTTCTCGCGGTGCGGAAGCATATGCGCGCTTGCCCGCAGGTCTTCGAGCCGCTGCTCGATGTCCGCGATGTCGTCGCGCAGGGTGGCCATGCTCTCGCGCGTCACATCCTCGCCAACCAGATCACAGATCAGGAGACGGACCAGCGCGTCGCTCTTCAGCGGCGTGAACGTGACCGGCGTGCGCGCATAATCGCGCAGCGCCTCGAGTCCCTTGTCGGTGAGCGTGTAGAAGGTCCGCTCGCGGGTTTTACCTGGCTCCTTGCGCGCCGCGAGGTACCCGAGTTCGGCCAGACGCTTGGGCTCGGTGTAGTACTGGCTCTCGCCGGCCCAGTTGAAGAACCGGCCGCGTTTGGCCATCTGCAACAGATCGTGTGGTCCAGCGCCGTGGCGGCCGACGAGGCCGAGGATTTCGACCGAGAACAGGCTGAGCTCGCTTGTCGCCATTGACCGAGGGGCTCCCTTTCGCTTGACAAGACTACGCTTCATAGCTTACTGTAACTATGATTCATAGTCTTATCGAGAGGAGTCGGGATGCGGTCGCCTTCGACGTTGACGCTGACGGGGAGCGCTGAGCGGTGGGGACCGCTGTGGGGCGCCCGCCCAGCCGATTGGGCGCTGTCCGAGGACCAACAGGTTCCGACGTACGAAGCCGCTCTTGACCGGGTCGACCTGCAACCCGGGCAGGCGGTACTCGACATCGGTTGCGGCGTCGGTGCGTTCCTGCGACTGGCCGCTGGGCGCGGCGCGCGCCCGTTTGGGATCGACGCCTCGGAGGGGCTGATCGCGCTCGCGCGGGAGCGCCTGCCGGATGCCGACCTGCGCGTCGGCGAGATGGAGGCGCTGCCCTACGACGATCACAGCTTCGACCTCGTGACCGGCTTCAATGCGTTCTTCTTCGCCGAGCACGTCGTGAACGCGGTCCGAGAGGCCGGTCGTGTCGCCAAGCCGGGCGCACGCGTCGTCGTCCAGGTCTGGGGCGCGCATGCGCACAACGATCTCGAGGCGATGAAGGAGATCGCCCGACCGTACTTCCCGCCGCGCCCCGCCGACGCGCCTGCCGAGCCCGACTACTCGGCGCCCGGCGTGCTCGAGGACATCGCGAGCGCGGCAGGGCTAAGTCCGGAGGCGGCGTTCAATCTGACCTGGGCATTCCAGTTCCCCGATGAAGGCACGATGACCAGGGCTCTCGCCGCCCCCGCAGGGCTCGCCGTCTTGATCGGACCGGAGAGGGCGCCTGAGTTCCGTCGTGCCCTGATCGAAGGTCTGGCGGCGTATCGTCAGCCGGACGGCAGCTACCGCCTCAACAACCAGTACCACTACCTGATCGCCCGCGCTTGAAGGAGGCCGATCGTGAGCTACCTCTCCCCGCCATGCTGATTCCCGCGGTTGTGGCTCTCGACGTCAACGAGACCCTGTCGGACATGAGCGCGCTGTCGGGGCGTCTCGAGGCAGCCGGGATATCCGGCGATGTCGTGCCGACCTGGTTCGCACAGACGCTCCGTGATGGCTTTGCCCTTGCCGCTGCCGGCGCCTACGCCGAGTTTGCGGCGATTGCCGGTAATGCGATGCGATCGCTCGTCGCTGGCTTGCCTGACCTCGCCGGCAATCCCGATGAGCTCTCCAATGACGTTGTCGCGGCCATGAGCGAGCTGCCCGTGCATGAGGACGTCACTTCGGGGCTGCGGCGGCTGCATGAGGCCGGCATCCGGCTCGTGACGCTCACGAACGGCTCGGCCAAGACGGCGCGCAAGCTTCTGGAGAACGCAGACCTCGCCGGTTGCATCGAGCAGTTTCTGTCCGTCGACGCAATCGGTCGCTGGAAACCGGCGCCGGAGTCGTACCGGTTCGCCGCCGACACCTGCGAGGTGTCAGCGGAGCAGGTGATGCTCGTCGCGGCGCACCCATGGGACGTCGACGGCGCCAAGCGGGCCGGCCTCGCGGCGGCATGGATCAACCGGTCCGCCACCGTTTACCCGGAGTTCTTCTCCGCGCCCGATCTGACCTGCACGAGCTTCGACGAACTGGCCGACGCGCTGTCCCCATGAGATTGGCCAATCAGCGCGGAGAAGCCGGTTCACCGAAGCCGGAGCTCTGCATCGGCGGCGCCGACCGCGTCAGCGGTAATTGCGGGCTCGAGGACGAACATCAGCGCGGCGCCGGCGGGCGGATCGGAGGCCGCAAGCATTTCCCACGAGGTGACCGCAGCGATACGGATCTGGCCCGGCTGTAGCTCGCCATTGGATGGCAACTCCGACAGCCGGTTGCGGATCAGCTTCTTGCCTCCGATTCTCGACGCCAGATCCTCCGCCAGCCCGACCGACTTCGGCTCGCGAGGATCCTCGGCCGAGTGGGTTTCAACCAGCTGGACCTCGGTGATCGTCGCGACCTCGCCGACGACGATCGCGACCGGCGAGGGGAGCGTTGCGGCGAGCGCCTCGCCCGCGGTTCCCAGCGCCGGGGCGGCGGACGCGCTCTGCTGGGTGATGATCACAAACGACGGATGATGGGTGGCCACGGTGTTGATCACTCCTTCCTCGAGCGACCCGTGGACGAGCAACGCGGGATCGGTGTCGAGACCCACGGCGAAGCCCGCCGTGCGCAACTGCACGAGGTCGCGCTCACGGTCGAGCGCATCGGTCGGCGAGGAACGCAGCAGCCCGCGGACGATGCCGCTGTCAGGTGCCGCGACACGAGCGGCGAGTTGGAAACCGAGCGGCGCCTGTCCAGCATCCTCGAGGGCGACGAGTACCCGCTTCCCAATCGGTTCGTGCTCCGCGCTCGGCGCGAGCACACGCCGCTTCGATCGCTCGACGATCACGGTGCCGATGATGATCGAGGCGAGGATCAACACCAGGACGGCGTTGACGACCGACTGGCCAAACAGGCCTATGTTGAATCCGACTACGGTCGCGGCGAGCGTGGCGGCCGCCTGGGGGATCGTCAGGCCGAGCATCAGAGCCGCCTCCGGCGCCGAGTAACCGAGCGTGAATCGAGCCGCGCCGGCGGCGATCGCTTTGCCCCCGATCGAGGCCAGGATGAACAGGCCCGCGAACTTCAGCGTTTCGGTCTCGACCATCACCTTCGGGTCGAGCAGCATCCCCACGGAGACCAGAAAGATCGGAACGAAGACCGCCGCGCCAAAGAAGTCGATCCGGTCCATCAACGGACCCTCGTTTGGCACGAGCCGGTTCAGCCCCAAGCCGGCGAAGAATGCCCCGACGATGCCCTCGATGCCGAAGCTGTCAGCCAGCGTCGCGGCACCGAGAAATGAGGCGATCGCGAGCAGGTATCTGACCACGCGGTCAGTCCCGAGCTGACGAAATGCCAGTCGCGCAACGCGGGGCAACACGATCAGCGAGAAGATCAGCAGCACGGCGAGGCCGACCGCGACCTGCACGGCGATCGACGCCGTCGAGCCGCCGACCAGCTGCGAGCCTGACACCGCGGCCAGCACCACCAGCGAGAGCGTGTCGGTGATGACCGTCGCGCCGACCGCGGTGGCGACGGCGGGATGCGTCGTCAGCCCGGCCTGCCGAACCGTCGGATAGAGAAGCAACGTGTGGGAGGCAAACAGCGCACCGAGCAGGAGGGCTGCCGGAGGGTCCCAACTCATCGAGAACCCGATCACAGAACCCAGCAGCATCGGACAGATGAACGTGATCAGCGCGAACGACACGACCGCGCGCCGGTACACCCTCACCAAGGCCAGGTCCAATTCGACTCCGGCCACGAACATCAGATACAGCAGTCCGATCTGACCCAGCTCGGGCACCGTCGTGTTGCCGGCACCGATCAGATTGAGACCGTGCGGCCCGATCGCGAACCCGCCGAGCAGCAAGCCGATGATCCCCGGAATCCGGGCGCGCTGCAGCAGCGGCGGCCCGACGATCACGACGATGAACAGCACCAGGAATTCCCACGCCGGCCCGGACGGCGACTTCAAGGAGATCACGGCGATCGAGCCTGGGAGTCCGAGCAGGGAGCTCACAGCGTCGTATGGAGCAGCGGAATCGACGATTCGGCGTCAGCCGCCGCTTGACCCACCCATACTCTCAGCAGGTGCTGCAGCGTGCCGTCAGCGGCGAACGCGCGCATCGCGGAATCGACCGCATCAAAGTTGCTCGAGCCTTTCGGCAGCGCAGCGGCAATCGTCTCGTGCCTCGGGAGCTGGGCAGCGGCCCGCAGGCGTCCGTGCGAGCCCTGCGCTGTCAATAGAGCGAGTGGCATGTCGAGCAGTACCGCATCGATCTTCCCGGTCCGGAGCGCCGACAGCATCTCGTCGGTGTTGTCGTAGACGCGCATTGGTCCATCCGGCATGATCGACTCGTTGATGATGTTCACGAACGTCGTCGCGCGCACCGCGCCCCATCTCAGCCGCTGAGCGGCGTCGAGATCCGTCACCGGCGTGCCGCTGCGGACCAGGATGGTAGGAGCAGCATCGAGGTACGGGGACGAGAAGTCGAGGTCCTGCGCGCGCTGAGCCGTCGGCGTGATCAGATCGAGCGCGAGGTCGGCCCCGCCGAGCTGCCCCGACACGATCCGATGGAAGTGCTCCAGCACAATCCGCACCGACTTCAGGCCAAACCGCTGGGCCAGATCCTTGGCGAGCTCGTATTCGAGGCCGCCAGTCGGGTGGCTCGCCGTGCCCTCCCAGAAGCCGGGGCTTGGAACCACTGTCGTGGCAACGGTCAGCACGCCCCGCGCGTGCGGGGTGAAGTTGCCCGCCGCAGGCGACGAATCGTCGGTCCCACACGCTGTAGGTGCAGCGACGACTGCGACAAGGCAGAGCAGTCTCCTCAGCCTCCTGATCATCAACCCACGACATCATCCCAACCCGGGGGCGGGACAGATTGTTGATCGTAGAGCGCACGCCTTACGGCGCGTGGCTCAGCCCAAGCTGGTCGATCAGCCACTGCGCCTGCCACTCACGCTCGGCGGCGTAGGCAGCTGGGCCGCCCAGGGCAAGCGCGATATGCGCGGCGATGTATGCGCTCGTGGGGGGCGCTTCGGTCATCGCCCGGAAAGCGCCGTCGCCGGCCATCGTGAGACCGATCCGTGAATCTGGCAGCTCGTCGGCCAGCCGGCGTGTGGTTGACAGCACGCGATCGAGCGTGTCGCAGGCGTCGAGCTGCCGCGAGGCTCGTCGGTCGCCAGCGCGTCTCAGGGCGACTGATGCCGTGTCACGCGCTCGCCATGCGCATGCTTCACCGTAGTCGCGCGCGCACTCGCGCGTCCACCCCTCGATCCGCGCGCGCAGTCTTCCGCGCGGCGCCGCCACCTTGTGCGCGTCGGTCTGCACGTCGCCGGCGAGCTCGACGGCCCAGAGCTCATCGGCCAGCCACCACGGAAGATCGCGCGGGCGACACGCGTGAACGCCGGTTCGGCACACGTCGGCGCCGGCGTCGGCCGTAACCCAGACGCCGGGCTCGGGCCACGAGAACCCGCTGAAAGGTCCGACTCGGCCTGCCTTCAGGAACTTGTAGGCGATCATCCGTCGCGCAGGCTGCCGAGGAGGCCGATCGTGGCGTCCATTTGTTCCACGTAGGTCACGCACCAGTCGCACATCACGAGGTGCTCCTCCACCTGCCCGTGCGTGCGCGTCGCGAGCTCTCCCTCGAGATAACCCGTGATCAGCTCAACGAGCTCCTGGCACGTCACCTCGTCTGCAGTGACGCTGAACTCCCTTGCCGCTACGCCATCCCGCGGCGCGCCGTAATCATCCACCGAGTTCAGTCACCCTGGCGCGGCATTCGTTACGCGGGAAAGGCGAATCTCTGTAACGCCACGGACACTGAGCGCACCGACGCATATGCGCGCCGTAGCTCCAGCTCCTACCGTCCTGCGTGGTCGCGCCCGCGCAGCGCGGCACGAGGAGCAGTTCTGGCCTGCGCAGCTGGCGGCCGCCGCGGCGCTCATGCTCTACCTCACGCTCCCGCACGCGCTGATCATGGGACCGAAGTGGCTGGTTCCGGCCGTCGAGGGCGGGCTGTTGCTCGGACTCGTTTTCACGACGCCAACCCGCCACCACATGCAGTCGCCCCGCCTGCGCGCGATGATCGTGTCCCTGATCGGACTCGTGAGCCTCACGACGCTGATCTCACTCGTCCTCCTCGCCAGGTTTCTCGTGGACGGCAGCCATCCGCGCGGACACACGCTGCTGCTCGCCGGCGTGGTGCTGTGGCTGACGAACGTCCTCATCTTCGGGATCTGGTTCTGGGAACTGGATCGCGGCGGCCCCGGACGCCGCTTGACGCCGCATGACGCTCAGCGGCGGGCCGATTTCCTGTTCCCCCAAATGGCCCAGCCACACCTGGATCCGGGCTGGCGGCCCGGGTTCATCGACTACCTCTACACGTCCTACACGAACGCAACTGCTTTCAGCCCGACGGACACCATGCCGCTGACGCCGATGGCGAAGCTGCTCATGGCCACTCAGTCGCTCACTGCGGTCGTCACGATCCTGCTCGTGGTGGCGCGCGCAGTCAACGCGCTCGGCTAGCGGTTGTAACGCCCGCGGCCGTGGCGAGACTATTGGGGCCTGGGTAATGGCCAGGAACCGGCTCTCGTGTGAACGACGATCAAAGGCTGCTCGAACGTGTGCGGGCCGGGGACGAGTCGGCTTTCGAGTCGCTCGTGGCCCGGCACGACCGCGCGCTCCGGCGCGTGGCACGGACGTTCGTGCGGACCCACACCGCCGTGGATGACGTCGTGCAGGAGACGTGGCTTGCCGTGATCAAGGGAATCGATCGGTTCGAGGGACGCTCCTCGCTCAGCACATGGATCTTCTCGATCCTGGTCAACCAAGCCCGCTCGCGCGCGACGCGCGATGCCCGGACCGTCCCGTTCTCCGCGCTCGAGCACGATGATCGCCCGGCCGTCGACCCGGCCGCGTTCGGGTCGGATGGACGCTGGCGCAGTGCGCCGCCGCGGTTGGAGACGGATCCGGAGTCGCATCTCCTCTCCTCGGAGCTGCGAGGGCAGATGTTGGATGCGGTCGAGCAACTGGTGCCGACGCAACGCGCGGTGATCACCCTGCGTGATCTCGTCGGTCTTGAGCCTGCGGAGGTCTGTTCGCTGCTCGAGATAACCGAGGCAAATCAGCGAGTCTTGCTGCACCGCGCCCGCGCCCGCGTGCGCTCGGCGCTCGTCCCGTTCGTAGGGGTGGCGACATGATGCGTTTCTGGCGCCGGCGCGCGCATGACCACGATGCGCTCGTATGCCGCGAGTTCGTCGAGCTCGTCACCGACTACCTGGATGGCGCGCTGCCGGACGGCGAGCGGCTCCGGTTCGAGTCGCACCTGGCGGCGTGCGACGGCTGCACCGGATATCTGGCGGACTTCCGTCACATGATCGAGACGATGCGCGAGCTTCCCGAGCCCCCGCCCGACGCAGCGACGCGGGACGCCTTGCTACACGCGTTCCGCGATCTTCGCGGCAGCGCGTAGCTCCCCGCGCGCAAGCATCTCGACGAGGATCGGCGAGTCGCAGTCGGTGTCGATCAGCACGCCCGTCCCCGGCCACGCGCGTTCGTGGTAGAGGTCGGGCGGGCCTTTTGGCGGCTCATAGATCCACGAGCCGGTGTTCCAGAAACGGATCGTGTCGCTCGCCTCGCAGATGCCGTCGAGCGGCTGGTGTGTGTGGCCGAACACCATGTGCTCGACGCCTTCGTCCCAACCGAGGGTTCGCACCACCTGGGCGTAGGCCTCGATGCCGATGGCCACCGGCGCGGCCGGGTCGCAGGCGCGGACGCCCGGGAGGTCGTGCTGCTGCTGCGCGTGATGGAGGGTATGCGGGGCCGTGCCGTGGCCGTTCGTCCTGCCGCGGCCTCGCACGACTTGCCGACCGAGCCGGCGGGCGGCGCCGGGTAGGTCGAGCAGGCGACCGAGGCGGCGGAACTGGGCATAGAACGCCTGCTGGGCCATCGTTCCGCGGGGCATCTGCGCCACCGTGAAGAGCAGCTCGGTGAGCGGCACGATGACCGACTCGTAGTCGGCGATCGACAGCATCGCCTGCGGTCGGCCGCCGGCCACCCGCCAGGCCGAGCGGGCCAGCAGGCGGTTGCCCAGCGAGTTCTGAAGATGCGCATCGAGGTAATGCCCGTGCGAGAGGAGCACGTTGCCGACGCGATACGTCGGGTACACGATCTCGGACTCCACACCGCGCAATTTGCGGTCGAGGAAGCGCTGGAAGAAGTTCTGGTGCTGCATGCCGAACAGGTCGGCGAACTCCTCGGCCTTCGCCCCGGTGGCGATCTTCAACTCGACCGCGGCGCGGAGGGAGCGCACCACGATGTGGTGATCGTGGTTGCCGGCGAGGAACACCACACGCTTGCCGCGCAGCTTGTCGGCCAGCAGGTCGAAGAACGGCTCGGCCTGAGCGAAGGCATCTTCGACCGACGCGAACAGCAGGTCGAAGACATCGCCGAGCAGGATCAGCTCGTCGATGCCGTCCAGGTGCGGCCCGAGCGCGTCGAGCGCGAACCGGTGGCGCAAGAGCGGATCGCCCGTCCACGCACCGAAGTGCATGTCGGAGATGGCAAGCGCGCGCATCTCATCGTCTCACGGTCAGCGGTCCGGGTCCCGTCCGCAGCAGCAGGAGCATGGCGACGAGCAGCGCCGGGGCGAGCGTGAGACTGATCACTTCCCACTGGCCGAGCCCCGAGAAGATGATCGCGCCGACCATGTCGCCGGCCAAGACCAGTGCGGCCAGGCGAGTGAAGCGCCCGGCGATCAGAGCCAATCCGCCGACGAGTTCGACCGCGCCGATGACGGCGACGAAGAGCTCTGGCGCCGGCAGCCCGTAGGTCTTGAAGGAAGCCAGCTCGGAGCCATGGTTGATGAACTTGCCGACGCCGAAGGCCACGAACACCCCGCCGGCGGCAAGACGCAACGCGAGCAGAGCCGTCCCGGCCTTCATGTCCGCGTCACGCGCTCCCGTTTCCGTTGCGAGAGCTCAGCAGCTCGTAGGCAAGCCCGGTGGCCACCGCGTAGACCGTGTGGTGAAATGCGTCGATCGCGACCTCCTGCGGTCCCCAGAAGACGGCCGGGGGTGCCACGTCCAGCGCTGGGAGCGTGACCTGGGCGCTGCCCCAGATGGCGGCGCCGTGCGCGGCCGTCGCCTTGCTCGCGGGGAGTCCGGCCGCGTCGAGCAGACCGCGGACGACGCCCCAGCCGGTGCCGTAGCCCCAGTGGGAGAGATCGTTGAAGCGCGCTTGCGCGATCGCGTCCTCGAACGACGCGATCCCGAGCACCTTGGCCGTGGCTCGGGCCGGCGCACTGCTGGGGGCGCGACCGCGGAGCTTCGCCTCGAGCGTGCTTGAGACGGTCATCGCGGCTGTGCCGGCAAATCCGGCGACGAGGCCCTTGCCGATGCTGCTGGCCACCTTCTCGGCGGTTTTCATGATGTGACCTCCACGGGCTGGGCGTTGACGGACGAAGCGGCGGTCTCATCGACGCGCGCGTCGAGGCGCTCGACCAGGTGATCCCCGACCCGCAGCGAGTTGGCCATCGCCGTGAGCGCGGGGTTCACTGCGGCGCTGGAGGGGAAGAAGCTCGTGTCGACCACGTACAGGTTGTCGAGGTCGTGCGCCTTGCAGTTGACGTCGAGCGCCGAACTGGCGGGGTCGGTGCCGAAGCGGACCGTCCCGCTCTGGTGGGCATTGGCGGCGAGCGGGATCCGCTCGTCGAGCACCGACCAGCTCGGGATCGCCGTCTCGTGGCATCCTAGCGGCCCGA
>JBJMLD010000102.1:0-8058 GCA_045805545.1 Solirubrobacteraceae bacterium
CAAGGCGCTCGCGCTTGGCCAGCACCTTGCGACCACGCCGGGACAACTGGCCGAGGACGCGGCGGCGATCGAGATCGAGCGGCTGGGCGATCCCGTCGGCAAGCAGGACCAGTACGTCGCCGCCCACGGTGGGATCTGTGCCTACACCTTCGAGGCCGACGGGACGGTCGGAGTGCAGCCGCTGATCCTCTCCGACGACACGCTGTCGGCACTTCGTAACAACCTGCTGCTGTTCTTCACCGGTGAGGAGCGCTCGGCCGCGACGATCCTGTCCGATCAAGCCGAGCGCAGCAAAGCCGGCGAGCAGGAGATGACCGAGAATCTGCACCGGACCAAGGAGCTCGGTCGGCGCAGCTGCGAGCTGCTCGAGGCGGGCGACCTGGAGGCCTACGCCGAGCTGATGCATGAGCATTGGGAGAACAAGCGCAAGCGATCGAGCGGAATGACCTCGGAACGCATAGACACGCTGTACACGCTGGCCCGCCGGTCGGGGGCGATCGGCGGCAAGCTCGTGGGCGCGGGCGGCGGTGGATTCCTCCTCGTCTACGCCACGCGGCCGGACGACACGCGGCTGGCCATGGCCGCCGCCGGCGCGCCCGAGCTGCGGTTCGAGTTCGAGTTCCAGGGGTGCGTGGGCTCGGAGTTCCGGTGAGCGGTCCGCAGCCAGGACGCCTGCGCGTGGCGATCGTCGGGGCGGGGCTGATTGGGACCAAGCGGGCCCGCGTTCTGGGCCAGGACGAGCTGGTCGGTATCTACGACGTCGATGGTGACGCCGCTCAGCGCTTGGCCGAGGAGTTCGGGACGGTCGCGGCCGGAAGTCTCGAAGAGCTCCTGGCTGTGGCTCCCGACGTGGTGGTCGTCGCCGTCCCGCACCACCTGCTGGCCGACAACGCGATAGCCGCCCTGCGCGCCGGCGCGCACGTTCTGGTCGAGAAGCCGGGAGGCATCGGCGTCGGTCAGATCGACGCCATCGCCGAGGCGGCGGCTTCCGCGGAGCGGCTGGTCAAGGTTGGCTTCAACCACCGCTTCCATCCGGCCATCGCCCAGGCCGTCACCGAGGCCAGGTCGGGCCGCTTCGGCGACGTCATGTTCGCGCGCGCGCGATACGGCCACGGCGGGCGGCTCGGCTACGAGAAGGAATGGCGGATGCGCCCCGAGCTCTCCGGCGGCGGCGAGCTGATCGACCAGGGCATGCATCTCCTCGACATTTTCTACTGGCTGCTCGGTCCGTTGCCCCTGCATTCGGCGCTCCTGCGCAGTCAGTACTGGACGCCGGCGGTGGAGGACAACGCGATCGTCGTGCTCGGCGAGCAGGGCTACGACGACCGACCCTGGGGCATGTTCCACGTCACCTGGACGGAGTGGAAGAACATGTTCTCGCTCGAGATCTACTGCCGCACAGGCAAGCTTGCAGTCGAGGGACTGCACGGTTCCTACGGCTCGCCGCGGCTGCACATCTACGCCATGCGCCCGGAGCTCGGCCCGCCCGATGCCGAGACGATCGAGTTCGGCTCAGAGGATCGCTCGTGGGAGCTCGAATGGCAGCACCTGCGTGCGGCGGTGGCGGTCAACGCTCCGGCCGCCGAACTGCTGGGCGACCTGGCTTCGGCGCGCTACGCCTGGGAGTGCGTCGAGCGCGCGCAGGAGACGGGCGGCTACCGATCCGCCGGGGACCGGGCGGCCGCAGCACGCCGATGAGCGAGGAGCTGGCGCCCGTGTGCATTCTCGCGGGCGGGCTGGGCACGCGTCTCGGGGATCAGGCGGAGCGCGTGCCGAAGGCGCTGATCGAGGTGGCCGGCGCGCCGTTCATCTTCCACCAGCTGACGCTCCTGCGTAGCTATGGAGCGCGGCGGATCGTGGTGTGTATCGGGCATCTCGGGGAGCAGATCGAGCAGACGGTGGGCGACGGTGGCGAGCTCGGTCTGGACGTCAGCTACTCGCATGACGGTCCCGCGCCGGTGGGAACCGCCGGCGCCATCCGCCAGGCCCTGCCGGACCTGGGCGAGTTCTTTCTCGTGCTCTACGGCGACACGTTCCTGCGTATCGACTACCGGGCGGTGCAGCGCGCGTTTGAGTCCGCCGGGCTGCCGGCGTTGATGACCGTGCTGCGCAACCAAGGGCGCTGGGACACGAGCAACACGAACTTCGCCGCGGGCCGGGTGATCACGCACGACAAGCGCCACCCCACGCCGGACATGCACTGGATCGACTACGGCCTCGGCGTGATGTCGGCCGCGGCGATGCGTGGCGTACGACCGGAGGCCTCCGACCTGAGCGATGTGTACGGCGAGCTCGCGCGCCGGGGCGAGCTGGCTGGTTTCGAGGCCACCGAGCGCTTTTACGAGATCGGCACTCCGGGCGCGCTGGCCGAGACCGACGCCTTCCTCCGGGAGCGCGCCGGCGGGCTCAGTGAGCCGCCCCAACCGCGTTGAGGAAGCGCACCTCGTCGGCCTGTGCGCGCATGTTGGCGCCGACGTCGACGCCCGTCCGCTGCACGGGCGCCCCGACCCCGGTGTGGACGAACGGCGCCGTTCCCGGTGGGAGCACGATCAGCTTCGCGCGCGGATCGGCGCGCGCCATCTCCCGTCCCTGGGCAACCGGTACGAGCGGATCGTTGGCGGCGTAGATGAGCATCAGCTTGGCCCTGATCGAGCCGGCGTGAAGCGCCGGGCTGAGCTCGGTGAGCGCTCCGTTCCCGAACGCACTCAACGCGATCTGATAGCCGGTGGTGCCGCCGGGGTCGGTGCGCAGCGCGGGCAGGTTGGTCGGACCGGCCAGGTCGATCACGCAGGCCAGGTCGGGATTGCGCACGGCCAGCATCAGGGCGATGTGACCGCCGGCCGAGGTGCCTACTGCGCAGATCGGCGTGTGCGCCCCGACCCGATGGCGCACCTGCCGGTAGAGCCGCTGCACATCGTTTATCCCTTGCGCGCCGCGCCTGTACTCGACTGTCGCGGTTTCAAAGCCGAGGTTCTGAAAGATCGTCGCGATCGCCAGCGTCGACTTGAACGCGGCCGGGTCGATCCCCTTCCAGCTGCCACCGTGGATGAGCATCACAACCGCCTTCGGGGACTGATCGTTGCCTGGCCGGCCCCACACCACCTTGACGCCGGCGCCCAGCTCCGTGGTGCCGCTTGGCACCGACGGGCCGCTCGCGCTCGAGGCGGTGCTTGAGGCGGGCGCGCCGCCTGAGCCTCCGCAGGCGTCCAGGCCGAGCGTCAGCGCCGCGGCGACGATGGCGAGCACCGCGCCGGCAGCCGTCCGGTGCACCGCCCGCGCGCAGTGCCTAATGCTCGACCGGGTGCGCAGACTTAGCGGACTTCGGGCCGCTGTACTCATACGCGTAGCCGTAGTAGCCGCCCGCGTCCTGCGCCAGATCGGTCAGCACCAGCCCGGTCGGTCGCTTCGGCAGACGCTCGAACGCTGCGCGCGCGGCGCGGGCCTGCTCGACCGTGGTGCTGCCCAGCCTCAGGCAGGCGACGATCGAGTCGACCAAGTTGACCATTTCCGAGGTTTCGGCCACGGCGAGCAGCGGCGCGCTGTCGATCACCACGAGGTCGTAGACCTTCGTGACCTCGGCGACGATGTCGGCAAACTTGCGCGAGCCGAGCTCGGCGCCGAGGAACGAGGCGGTGTTGCCGGCCGTGATCACGGTCAGCGTCGAGGCGTTGCCGTTCGGCGTGCTGCCGTTGGTCTTGTGCAGCGAGGGATCGACGAAGCGGAACGTCTGAAGGATCTCGCCTGGTGAGAGGCCGCCCTTCAGGTAGTCCGCCAGGCCCGGGCCGGCGTTCAGCCCGAGCCGCTTGGCGTGGACCGGTCGATGCACATCGGCTTCGATCAGAAGCGTGGTCAGGCCGCTCGACGCGGCCGACAGGGCGAGGCCGAGTGAGACCGTCGTCTTGCCCTCGCCGGACATCGGGCTCGTCACGAGGATCGAGCGCTGGTCCTGGGCCTCATCGCCGCCCAGGAACCGCAGCTGCGTGCGGATCATGCGGAACGCCGACAGGCCCGTGGGATCGTCACCCTGGCCCGGGGTGCGGCCGAGCACGCCTTCCGGCAGCGCCCCGACGACGGGGAGCCCGAGCATCGTCTCGGCCTCGTCGGGCCGGCGCAGCCGGCGGTCGAGCGACTCGAGGAACCAGACGACGAGCAAGGCCAGGACCAGGCCGGCGAAGGCCCCGAGGATGATGTTCGAGGTCGGATGCGGCGCGCTGGGGGAGGTCGGTGGCGTGGCCAATGCGGCCGTCTGCGCCACGACGGCGCCGTTGCTGAGCGCCGTCAGGCGGGCGGCCAGCTGCTCCAGCTGCGCGGCGGTCTGCGAGTTGGCCTGGAACTGTGCCTGCTGCGAGGGCGGCAACGCCGAGTAGCGCTTGCCGGCGAACGGCGCGATCAGCGCCGCGGCCTTGTGGTTCTCCTGATCGGCCGTATGCGCGAACTGCGCACGCGCGTCGGAGTTGGAGATCGACACCACGGCCCTGGCCGTCGCGTTGGCCAATGCGGCCGCAGCGGCCGGCGTCGAAGCGCTGGCATTGACGAGCACGAAGTTCGACTGCTGATCCTGCGAGACAGCGATCTTCGACTGGATCTGATTGATCGTCAGCGGGAGGCGGAGCGTCGTCCTGACGCGCTGCATCACATCGGGCCGCGTGACCGTCTGAGCCAGCTGCGCGGCCGTCGTCGTCGGCAGGTTCTGCTGCTGCTGCTGGAATCCGGCGAAAGCGGCGCTCTGCGATGGGTCGAGCGCCTGCAATGAGGATTGCGCGGTGTACGTCTTCTTCTGGGTCAACGACAGCGCGCCGGCCACCGCCGCGGCCACGATCACGATGCCGAGGATCACGAATTTGCGCCTGCGCAGCGTGAGCACGTAGTCGCGGATCGTCGCCTGGTTGCGCTCTTGACTCATATTCGTCCGTGTCTCCCAGATTTCAGCGGGACAGGCGGTCCCCCCGCGCCAAGGCCCGCTTGTCGCAATCGTGACGCTTCAAGCGGAATCGGCTCAAAGGTATAGCAGCGATTCGGATGGCAAGCGCCAGTTTTCCGCAATCGCGCAGGCTGAAGCCCCCGCCGCCGGTCAAGCCTACACAAGGCTGTGGTCGAGGCGCATCGGCTAGCTCCGCCGACGGCCCCAGGCGAGGAGTCCGATCAGCATTCCGCGCGGAGCAAATCGCCGGTGCGCCAGCCCCAATCGGTAGGCCAACGGGCTGAAGGTGAGGTAGGCCGGCTCGTCCTCTGAGGTGTAGACCGCACCGTCGAAGCCATGGGCGTCAAGAGCGGCCGCGAGGCGCTTGCGCGAGTTGCAGCGGTACACGGTCGGGAACACGTCTTGGGACTGGCGCACCGGCTGGGCACGCTTGAGCGTCGCCGCGTGCAGGCGCGACGGCACGAGGCGCGACGCCATGCCCAGGTAGCTGTGCACGTTGATCGTGCGGATGCACAGATAGCCGCCGGGCTTGATCACACGCGCCGCCTCGGCGAAGAACCCGCCTGGGTCGGCGACGTGCTCGACGACGAAGTCGGCCACGGCGAGGTCGACCCCGTCGTCATCCACGGGCCACTTCAGGTCGGGGCCGATGGACCGGAACTCGTCGATGAACTGGTTCTCGGCGCCGATTGGATCGACGTCGATCCCAATCACCCGCCGGCAGTGGCCACGAAGGATGCGCAGCTCACGGCGGACGCGCACCGGATCCTCGGCTTGCGTGCCGCGCCCGCAGCCGATGTCGAGCGCGACGCCGTCGGGCGCCAGCAGCTCGCGAACGCGGGCGTAGAAGCGGATCGCGCCGTCGAGCTCGGTGAAGCCGCCGAAGTCGTCCTCTGGGTGAAAGTGCCGGCGGAGCGCGCTCGTCCGGTCCTCTGCTCGCTCCGGTTGACTCGGCACGCGGCGCGAGTATATGGGGCGCCACCTACAATCCCGCGCCGTGCCAGATCGGGTGGTGGTGGCGAATCCAGGCGGCGAGAGACATCTGCGGGACGTGGCGGCGGCGTTCGCGGAGGTCGGCGATCTCGACCTCTACATCTCGACCGCGGGCTACGGGATCTCGCAGGTCGCCGACCTGCCGCGGACGATTCCGGGGCCGGTAGCGGAGAAGCTGAAGGTCGAGCTCAAGCGGCGCGCGGTGACCGACCAGGTCGGCGCGCGGGCGATCCGGATCGGCACCACGCTCGAGGTGACGAATGTCGCCCTCAGCCGCCTGCCACTGCCCAAGCCACTGAAGTTCATCGCCTATCGCCCGGCCCGGCTGTCCTTCGATTACCGGGCCAGCCGGCGCCTTGAGCGAGGCATGGATGCCGTGATCGGCTCGCAGGGAACCACTATGCGGATCTTCGCGCGCGCCGGCGAATTGGGAATCGGCCGCGTCCTCGACTACCCGATCGCGCACTATCGGTTCACCGAGGCCGTGCTGGAGGAGGAGGTGCGGCTGAAGCCCGACTGGGCGGCGACGATGCGCGTGTACAAGTACCCGGACTGGGTGCGCCGGCGCTACGTGCGGGAGATCGAGATGGCCGAGCGGATCATCATGGTCTCCGGCCACCACCAGCAGAACTTCGCCGAAGCGGGAATCGATCCGGGGCGTACGTTCATTGTGCCCTGGTACGTCGATTCGCAGCTGTTCACGCCGGCCGAGCACGAAGACGAGACGGCGTTCCGCGTCGCCTTCGTCGGCGAGCTCAGCCAGCGCAAAGGACTCTCGTATCTGATCGATGGCTTCGAGCGCGCGGCGCTGCCGGATTCGGAGCTGCTCCTGATCGGCCGCACGCACGCGGTGACCGGGCCGTGGGCGGATCGCCCGCGCGTGCGACACGTGCCGCCGATGCCGAACTTCATGCTCCCCGACGTGCTGCGCGGCTGTCACGTCATCGCGCTGCCGTCGCTGGTCGAGGGCTTTCCCGTGTCGATCCTGGAGGGGATGGCCTGCGGGCTGCCGGCGATCATCTCCGAGAACATCGGCCGCGACATCGTCGAGGACGGCAAGGAGGGCTTCGTCGTGCCGATCCGCGACCCGGACGCGATCGCCGAGCGCCTGGCCGAGTTGCACGCCGACACCGCGCGGCGGCGCGAGATGGCCCGCGCGGCGCGTGCCAAGGCCGAGACGTTCACCAAGGAGCGCAACCAGGAGGCCCTGCGCCAGGGCGTACGGGACATGCTGGCCGAGCGTCGCGGGGAGACGCGGGCGGTGGCCGGGGCGAGCGCTGCCGTTTAGCGCCGTCAGGTGGATGCGCCCTTCCGTGCCGTGCTTGTGCCAATTCTGTGGAAAGGCGCTGGGGAGGGTGCGTCTGGGGCCTGCGGTTGGGAGTGATGGGCGCGTCGGATGACCGTTGGATGGCCATAGCGTTTGTCAGCCGAGGCGGATTCGGAGGCTTCCAAACGCCAGGGACAGAAAACGACCGCAGTGTTTGGAAGCGGCCGAAACGGTCCGCGCTGGCAAACGGTATGGCGGCCGACACGGCAGAACCGGAGCGGCCCGATCTACGTCACCCTCGCTGACAGATCATCCCGCCCAAGACACCGAGTCAACACCCACCTCGTCAGCCCGCCGACGCCGGCCGAAAGCTAGGTGGTCGGCGTCTTGACCTCGGGCCGGACGCGGTAGCCGGCGAAGCGGCGCACCCGCTGGCGCGAGCAGACGATCAGGCAGAGCAGCAGGGGCCCGCTCAGGAACAGCGAACGCGCGAACGCGTCGACCACGCTGTTGCGAACCATGATCACGAGCACGGGCAGCGTCGCGGCGAACAGGATCTGCATGCCCTCGCTGTACTTGTGGCGGACGTAGTAGTCCCAGAGGAGACGAACCACGATGCCGACCATGAGGTCGTAGAGGACGATCGTCGCCCAGCCGAAGTCGGAGAAGAAGTCGCCGAACATCGCCGGGTTGAAGCTCGAGCGGTTGCCCGAGTTGGTTGGGAACAGGCGGTCGACCACCCACTGGCCCGCCGCCTTCGGCTTGGTTCCGACGATCTTGCGCGGCAGCGGATAGAAAGCAGCTGAGAGCAGGGTCTGGCCGGGGTGGAAGCCGAGCGGATTCGTCTTGGCGTAGTACGCCTCGTGCTCGAGCTCGA
>JBJMLD010000103.1:0-7119 GCA_045805545.1 Solirubrobacteraceae bacterium
GACATCGATCAGCGGTCGGCCGGCCAGTTTGCGTCTTGTCTTGGCGTCGGTGCGGCCGTCGTGGCGGCGCTTGATCAGGCCGTCGTAGACCTCCTCGAGTTCGTCCGCCACCCGCGGCCAGCTCAGCTCGGCGCGCAGCGGCTCGGCATTGGCGCGCAGCTGATCCCCCAGCCCGGGCTGGGTCATCAGACGCTCGAGCTGGGCGGCCAGCGTCTGCACGTCGCCGGGCTCGAACTCGAGTCCGTAGCGACCCTCGGCGAGCAGTTCCTCGTAGGCAGGCAGACGCGAGGCGACAGGCACGGCGTGGGCGGCCAGCGCGTGCAGGAGCGTCCCAGGCATCGCGCGCACGCCGTCCGAGGCGAGCACGACGATGCCGGCGGCGCTCAGCGCCTCGGCTTCGGTCATCTGCGAGGCGTCGACGAAGCGCACGCGGTCACGCACGGCACGGCCGAGTGTGGCCGGCGCGGCCAGCGCGCGCGAGGACCACACCGTGGCCTGCCACTCGAGTTCACGCGGCAGCAGGCGAAGCGCTCGCAGGAACGTGCGCAGTGCTGCGCGCTCCTCGCGGGCGATCATCACGAACTCGCGTCCGGCCGCCTTCGTCGGGGCGTCGGCGGCGGGGAGGATCACGCGGTACTCGGCGGGGAAGAAGCGCTGCATCAACTCGCGCGTCGAGCGATAGCTGGCCGTGCGCGCGTCGAGGCGCCCGAACAGCAGGCGCGACAGGGGCCGGGTCAGCTGCGTTGAGAGGATCCGCTCGGTGGGAGCGTGAAAGCTGCCGACGTTGAGCGCCCGGGAGTGACGCAGCGCGCTGCTGGAGGCGCTGGGGGCAAACGGCTCGTGCACGTGCACGAGGTCCAGCGGCAGCGTGGTCAGCGCGTCTTCGATCGTGCGCGCCACGTCCACCGGCAGCGAGGCGGCGCGTCGCTGGGTGGGGGAGAACGGCAGCACCTCGCCTACGCCGAGAACCACCGGGCTGCCGCCGGCGGCGCGGTCGAGCAGGCCTTCCGGCGATCCGCGCAGGGCCCGCCGGGTGTCACGGACCAGTGATCCCGACTCCGCTGGAGCGATGAACAGGACGCGGTGGCGCCGTCGTGCGAGCTCATCGGAGACCCGCGCGACGTATTCGTTGACCTCGTTCGCCGCCTCCCAGGCGAACGGCGTCACCTGCGCGATCGCGAGAGCGCCGGGCACGGCGCGGAGGATAGACCCCTGGTCGTCTAGTCGGCCTTCGCCGAGCTCTTCTTCTTGGCCGCTGTCTTGGCCACGCTCTTGCGCGAATACTTGGCGATGAACTGCTCGGTCAGATCACGGGCCTCGGAGTCGGGGCGCTGGTGCATCGGCGACTTCATCAGGTAGGAGCTCGGGCCGTCGAGCTGGCCGGCGAGTCCGTTGTTGAGCGCCAGCTTCACGCAGCGCGTGGCGTCGATCACGATTCCCGCGGAGTTCGGCGAGTCCCACACCTCGAGCTTGAGCTCGGCGGTCAGCGGCACGTCACCGAAGGCCTGACCCTCGAGCCGGATGTGGGCCCACTTGCGATCGGTCAGCCACGGCACGTAGTCCGACGGCCCGACGTGAACGTCGTCGGCCGGCAGCGTGTGGCCCATGATCGAGGTGACCGCGTTCGTCTTGGAGATCTTCTTCGACTCCAGACGCTCACGCTCGAGCATGTTGTAGAAGTCCATGTTGCCGCCCACGTTGAGCTGCGAGGTGCGCATCAGCTTGACGCCGCGATCGTGGAACAGTCGTGCCAGCGCTCGGTGCACGATCGTGGCGCCGACCTGCGACTTGATGTCGTCGCCGATGATCGGAAGTCCGGCCTTCTTGAAGCGCTTGTGCCAGTACTCCTCGCGGGCGATGAACACGGGGATGCAGTTGACGAAGCCGCAACCCGCCTCGAGGATCTGCTCGACGTACCACTTCGTGGCCTGCTCGGAGCCAACCGGCAGGTAGGAGACGACGACGTCGGTCCGGGTGTCCTTCAGGATCTGGACGATGTCGGCGGTCGGGCCCGGCGCCTTGGTGATCTTCTCCTTCAGGTACTTGCCGAGCCCGTCGTGAGTCATCCCGCGCTGCACCTCGACGCCCAGCTTGCCGATGTCGTCGCCGAGCTTCAGCGTGTTGTTCTGGCCGGCGAAGATCGCTTCGCTCAGGTCCTTGCCCACCTTGTCGGCGTCGATGTCGAACGCGGCACTGAACTCGATGTCGCGCACGTGATAGCCGCCGAGATCGACGTGCATCAGGCCCGGAACCGACTCGCGCGCGTCGGCGTCCTTGTAGTAGTGAACGCCCTGCACGAACGAGCTCGCGCAGTTGCCGACGCCGATGATCGCGACGCGGACCTTGTCCGCCTGATAGCGCGCGGCGCCGTTAGTGGAACCGTTGGTCGTGCTCACTGTGAGGAGTTCCCTTCTTGAAGATGAAGCCCGCGCGGTCTCTGGTAGCGGCGCAGACGACCTATTTATTCCTCAAGCGGCGGTTTGTTACACCGAACCGGACGGCGCGTCTGGCCGTAGTTCAGGTCAACGACGGACGTCAATCGGGAGGAAGGCATGAACCTGCACGCAGCTGCCATCTGGGCAAAGAGCAACGCCGTCGCCTTGCTCGCGCTGTTCGTTGCGCTCGGCGGTACGGGCTACGCCGCGGTCAGTATCAACGGCAAGGCGATCAAGAACGGCACGATCAGTGCCGTCAAGCTGAAGAAGGACACCCTCGGCGGGCGCGAGGTCAAGGAGTCGAAGCTCGGCAAGGTGCGCAGTGCGGCCCATGCGGATCTGGCCAGCAGCGCCGACTCGGCCCGGCGTGCGCTGAGCGCCGACCGCGCCGCATCGGCCACGCACGCCGACGTTGCGGCGCTCGCCACCAACGCGAGCAGCCTTGGCGGTAGCGACGCGAGCGCGTTTGCCCGCGGGCCCAGCTCCACGATTCTCCGCCAGGACGAGGTGGCGCCTTCGACCTCGGATGTACCCGTGGCGTCACTGGACCCGATCGGATCCATCACCTTCACGTGTGGCGCCGGCGCGAACAGCGGGATCTTCACCTACCACGGTGTTTCGCGGGTCGGCGGTATCGAGGTCCTCCACACGAGCGGCGGCTCCGCCGCGACACATCAGTTCGTGGCCTTCTCAGCGAACGACAGCGTCGATGCCGGCGTCGACCCGCTGGCTGGTGCGGTGGCCGAGTTTGACGTGGTCGCGCTCGACCTATCCGTCGCGCCTCCTGCTCCACCCCTGCCGCCCGGGGGTCAGCGCGTGCAATGGCACGTGCGGGCCAGCATGTCCAGAGTCGGATCCGGCTGCCTGTATACGGCAGTCGCGACCAAGCTCACCGCGTAGTTGGGTCGCGAGGGCTCAGGCTTCTGCCTTGAGCTGCCCGCGCACATAGACGATCCGCTGGATCGTGGTGAGCACGGTCAGGACCGCGAGCACGTACACGGCGGGCGCCAGCAACTCGAAATTCCCCAGCGAGGCGCCCTTGGCGAACACCAAGCCGATCGAGAGGATGGCGACCCGCACCGGACGTGTGGCAAGTCCGACCTTGCAGGCCACGCCGAGCGCCTCGGCCCGGGCGCGGGTGTAGGAGACCATCAAGCTGAACAGCACGGCCGCGACCACCGCGGCCACCGCGACCTGGTTGTGGCGCGAGGCGAAGTAGGCGCCGACCGCGGTGAGCACGATGCCCTCCTCCAGGCGGTCGAGCGTTGAATCGAGGAACGCGCCGAACGGGGTCCCCTTGCCGGACATGCGCGAGTAGCGGCCGTCGAGCGTGTCCATGATCGAGCCGACGATGAAGGCGATCCCGGCCAGGAAGAACAGGCGGCCGACGACGAGCGCGGCCGCGGCTAGATTCAGGGTGAAGCCGGTGAGCGAGATCGCGTTGGGCGTCAGGCGCGACTCGATCAGCCGGTCGCGCATCAGCTCCTGAGTTGTCGGGCCTTCCCGCCGGCGCCGACCATTGCGAGGCCGGCCGCGGGCAGGCTCGGTTCGCTCAGGTGTGGACATGGGCTTTGTCGAGGGCTGCTAGGCGGGTGCCGGTTGGAATGCCCAGGCGTCTGGGCGTGCCCGTGCGAGCAGCCTCCCCGCGAGCAGGGCCGAGATCCAGGCGGTGACGCCGCCCAGGAAGGCATCGCTCAAGTAGTGGTTGCCCGTCGCGACGACGACCCACGTTATGAACAGCGGGTACAGCGCCCAGGCGATCTTGGCCGGCCTTCGCGAGACCAGCTTGGCCATCGGCCATCCAATCATGATCGCGAAGCAGACATGCATCGAGGGTACGGCGGCGTAGAAGTTGAGGAACGCCTTCTCCGGCCCGTAGTCGAGGTGCGAGACGCCCATGAACTGCGAGATCGAGTCCGTGAAGCCCCACTCGGGCATCAGCCTCGGCGGCGCGGTGGGGTACAGCGCGTAGCCGACGAGCGCGATCGCCATCGCGATCAAGAACATGTTCCGCACGAAGTAGAACGAGTCGTTTCGCCGCAGGTAGATGAACAGCAGCGCGGCGATCGTGACGATGTAGTGAGCGTTCAGGTACGTCCAGTCGGCTATGTCCATCAGCCAGTGCCGCCCGGACACCCAGGCCTGGATGCTGGGTTCCACGAACACGTGCAGGACGCGCTCGACGTGGATGATCTTGGTCGCGTCGCCGAACGGCTTGTAGCCGTTGCCGGCGACGACGGCGCGAACCAGCTGATAGAGCAGATAGGCCCCGAAAAACAGGGTGATCTGACGGATCACGTCCTTCCACCCGTGGGGCAGCACGCGGGTGGAAATCAGGTCGAGGCGACGACGCACGACCTCGGATCGTAACTGACGGCCCTCACGTACATCGTGGCGATCGGGCGCCGATTCGGCCGAGTGCAAAGCTGATTGCGAGGTGAACACGCCCCGGTTTTCGGAGTTGTAGCGCGGTGAAATCCCCCGCCGGCTGGACGCAGCCCGACCCATCAGCGATGGTCCAATAAGGGGTGAAGCGGACCCGGACGTCGACCGCGCCGGCGCGTCGCGCCGTCAGGGTCAGCGACCCGGCGCTGAGCTGAGTGAGGGTGGCGTCCCCGCTCACGATTGGCGTTGGGTCGCGCACGGCGTAGACCCGCCAGTGCTTGGTCCGCAGCACCAGCTTCAGGTAGGGCAGCCCCCGGTCGATCAGCTGCGTCTCCTTCTCGGCCGAGAAGTCCAGACGTGCGTCGGAGACGCCGACGAAGCGCACGGCAAGCTCGTGCAGCCAGGCCAGGTACGTCGCCGGCGTGAGCGTGCCGTTGTAGAACAGCTGGTTGTACTTGATGTCGAGCTGGCGCTCCCAGCCGCGGGCGAGTGGAAAGTACGGCGCCACGTCGTAGGTCTCCCAGTGGAACTTTGTGAACGGAATCTCGACGCGGAACGGCGGCCCGGCTTGCCGGTCGAGGAAGGCGAGCAGCGGCCGGTAATAGGAAGCCGAGACCGAGGGGTCGTTGGCCGAGCGATTCACGTCACGCACAGGCGCCTGCCATTGCACGTAGGCGAGTGGCAATGCGGCCGCGAGCAGCCAGCTCGGGCGGCGCTTGAACCAGAGCAGTGCGGCCAGCGGCCCGGCGAGGAGAGCTCCAAGCCGCGCGGCGTTACTGCCAATCGGGCTTTCGACGGCATAGGCGGCGATGCAGCCGAGGCCGTACAGGAGCACGCCGGCGCGGACCGTCGGCTCGGTGCTCGGAACCGCGACGAACGCGGCGCCTGCGATCAGCGCCACCGGCCACAGCGTGGCGAAAGTGAACGGCTCGCTGCCGCCCTCCGGAAACGCGATCGCGAGCGCCGCGACCGGCAGGACAGCGCCCACGACCGTCGCCATGCCGGGGACGATGGCTTTGAGCCGGCGATCTGTGATGTAGCTGCCGATGGCGTGTGCCGCCCCGCCGAGAGCGGCGAACAGCGCCGCCACCGGGCTGGCCAGCGCCGTGGCCACGGCGGCCGTGGTCGCGAGGTAGGGCCGCTTCGCCTGGAGCGCGAGCATCGCCAGCACGGCCGGCAGCAGCCCGAACGCGAACGCCAAGCGGCCCGTGTACAGGTTGGTGGCGGTGGCGGCGCCGAACCACAGCGAGCCGAGCCAGGCGCGCTCTCCGAAATGTCGGCGGGCGAGCACCTCGAAAGCCGCCGCCGTGCCGACGGCGGCCAGGGCGGCGACGAGTTGGGGCGAGGTCAGCGCCTCCAGCGGCGGGAACAGGACGCTGTAGCCGAGCGTGTGGTGGCCGGCGTACCACCAGTTGTTCCACAGCCCAAAGCCCTCAGCCCGAAACAGCTTGGCCCGCAGCAGGTGCGCGGCAAGGTCGAAGCTGGGCGGCGAGACGATCACGTAGACCGTGGCCAGCACCGCCGCGACGAGGGTCGGGGCGAGGCGTTTTAGGTTGGGGTGCCACCCCGTCATTCGACAGCTTTCGCCAGCCGCTCGAGCACGTCGGCATCGTCCAGCCATGGCCAGTGGCCGGCGTCTTTGAAGTGCTCGACGGTGGCGCCGGGCAGGGCGCTCGCGTAGGCCTCAGCCGTGGAGGCCGGGAACCATGGGTCCTGGTCGCCCCACAGGATCAGTGCGGTCTGGCTTATGGCGGTTAGCCGGCTACGGATATGGCTCAGCACGGTCTCGTCGGTGGCGCGATGCAGGCGGAGGATCGCGCGCTGGGTGCCCTGGTCGAACTGGTCCCAGAGCTGGTCGACCCGTGCGTTTGGCCACGTCTCGTCCGGGCTGGTGCTGGCCTTCCTCAGCTCGCGCCTGAGCAGCCACTTGGTGGTGGCGCCCATGGCCAGCTCACCGACGGCTCTCATGCGCCACAAGCGTCTCGATCCTGGGCTGCCGGCGCGTTGGTCGAGCGGGAGAGGGTTGACGAGGACGATGCGCTCGACGCGGCTTGGGGCGCGCAGGGCGAGCGTCAGGCCGACGACTGCGCCCCATTCGTGGCCGACGAGAGTTACCGCGGGGATCTCGAGGTGATCGAGCAGCTGCTCCAGGTCCCCCGCGCGCGCGGCCAGGGTGTATTCGAGGTGCCCGCCCTTGCCCGAGCGGCCGAAGCCGGTCAGGTCGGGAGCGATTCCGCCTGTCCGCTCGAGCACGCCGATCCAGTCGTCTGAGCTGGTCGGGATGCCGTGCAGGTAGAGC
>JBJMLD010000104.1:0-12479 GCA_045805545.1 Solirubrobacteraceae bacterium
GACGGCGAACGCTGTGCGGCCGGCGCGCCTGCCGAGCAATCCCGCCGCGCGCGCTACCCCGGCGGGCGACGGGTAGCCAACGGGCAGGAAGCCGAGTCCGGAATAGGCCCGCCCGGTGCAGCCCCGGAATCCCTTGGGGATGAACAGCGCATGATCGTCGGAGGCGCGGAAGCAGGCCCGCCAGCGGAAGTGCCCGGCGGGCCCGGAGACGATGGTCGAGAACTCGGTGGCGTAGGCGTTGATCCGACGAGTGCGCGTCGCCGGGATCGAGGCGAACCGCCCGCGGAAGCCGGCCGCGAACCACCAGCTCACGCGCGCGCCGTTCCAGCGGAAGTCCTTGGGGTGAAACACGATGACCTTGACCTCGGCCTGGCCGAGCGGGAGGGCCTTGACCCCGGTCCGGAAGTGCCCGACGACGAGGATCTGCACGCTGGCATGGGCCGAGGTGCCGGTCAGGTCGACCCGGTAGCGGGTGTCGCGGTCGGGACGAGGCGTGAACGAGAACGTCCCGTCGGCGGCCGGCGCGCGTGTGCGCAGCACGTGGCCGCTCCGGTACGGGAACGGGCTCTCCGTCAGGCTGACCACGCTCCCGACCGGCGCGCCCGAAACGCGTCCGCTGAGGGTGATGAACCGAGCGCCGATGATCTTCGTGAGCGACGCGTGCAATGTGATGGCCGGCGCGCCGGGCACAGTTGCGGCAGCGCTCCCGACGCCGGCGCCCAACGCGAGTGACGCCGCGAGCACGATCGCCAACACCCCAGCAACCCGTATCCCCAGCACGCGCACGGGCGCACTCTATTTGTTCCGGTGGTGCGACGGCAGCGCGTTGCTAGCCTCTCCGGCCCGATGGGCGAGCTAGGCGCTTTTCTCAAGATTCACCGGGTCGGCTTCGACAAGCGCGACCCGAGCGAGCGCGTGCGCGACTATCAGCAGTACTTCCGCCTCCAGCCCGAGGAGGAACTGGCGCGCCAGGGTGCTCGCTGCATGGATTGCGGCATCCCGTTCTGTCACGAAGGATGCCCGCTCGGCAACCTGATCCCGGACTGGAACGATCTCGTCTACCGGGGCAAGTGGCGCGAGGCGATCGACCAGCTCCACATGACCAACAACTTCCCGGAGTTCACGGGCCGGATCTGCCCGGCGCCGTGCGAGTCGGCATGCGTGCTGGCGATCAATGACGATCCGGTCACGATCGAGCAGATCGAGATGGCGATCGCCGAGCGCGCCTTCGAGGAGGGCTGGGTCGTGCCCGAGCCGCCCCCTCGCCGCAGCGGCAAGACGATCGCGGTGGTGGGCGCCGGTCCCGCCGGGCTCGCCGTGGCCGCCGAGCTCAACCGGTGTGGTCACAACGTCACGGTCTACGAGCGCGACGAGGGACCCGGCGGCTTGATGCGCTTCGGCGTACCGGACGCCAAGCTCGAGAAGTCGATCATCGACCGTCGGGTGGGCATCCTTGAGGAGGAGGGGATCGAGTTCGTCTACAACACCGACGTCGGCGGCCGCGACGTCAGCGCAGCCGAGCTCAGGGACCGCCACGACGCGGTCGTTCTGACGATCGGCTCACGCGTCTCCCGCGACCTCGACGCGCCCGGTCGTAACCTGGCCGGGATCCACTTCGCCATGGACTACCTGTACCAGCGAAACCGGTTCGTGGCCGCCCAGGAGGGCCGGCCGTACCGCCCGACCGAGCCGGGCAAGGAGATCAGCGCCAAGGGAAAGCGCGTCATCGTGGTCGGTGGCGGCGACACCGGCATGGACTGCATCTCGAACTCCCACCGCGAAGGCGCGCGTAGCGTGATCATGCTCGACGTCTACGCCGCGCTGCCGCAGAACGGCCGCGACCCACGCCATCCCTGGCCGCTGCCACCGAAGCGGACGTCGACCACGTACGCGCTCGAGGAGGGCGGCAAGCGCCGTTGGGGCACCGAGGTCACCGGCTTCATGGGCGAGGACGGTCAGGTGAGGAAGGTGTGGGCGCGCCAGGTGACCGGCACCTCCTCGCGCGACCTGACGCCGGTGCCGGGTACGGAGTTCGTGCTCGATGCCGACCTCGTGCTGATCGCGATCGGCTTCGAGCATCCGGAGCACGCGGGCCTGGTGGAGGAGCTCGGCCTGGACATCGACCACCGCGGCAACATCCGCACGCAGCAGACCTACCGGTCGAGCGTCAAGAAGGTCTACGCCTGCGGGGACGCCCGGATCGGCCAGTCGCTGATCGTCACGGCGATCTCGGAGGGGCGCAAGTGCGCGCGGATCGTGAACAAGGATCTGGGGTGGACCCCGATGGATCAGGACCGCGAGATGCTCTCGATCGGGGCCTGGAGCGGCGAGGTCGATCGTACGCTTCGGCACGAGGCGGAGGCGGCCGGGACGGTCCGGCCCGGGGAGGAGTTCTTCAGCGGGCCTGGAAACCGCAGGAGCTGAAGCTTTTCCCGGGCTGACTGGGTCCCTGCTACGTTTAATCGCGTGCGGGCGCTCGTGCCTCGGAGAAAAGGCACGCGGAGCACAATTTAGGTTTAGTAAGGCTTGGGGCGGGGAAACTTCGCCCCTGTCGGTCAGGGAACTGCGCCCCCACTTCCCTGACTCTCCGGGGGGCCCAGATGGATCTGGGCCCCCCGGGCCTTTTAACAACGGCCCTCGCGCCAGGCGCGGCTACCGTGTGGGCGAATGGGTTCTCTGCTTGCCGCCAGCGGCCTAATCCGGCCTGCTCAGCACACGGCCTCGGTCGGCAGCACGATCAGCAGCTTCTTCCACAACGCCGGGCAATTCTTCTCGCAGCTGGCCAGCTTGAGCTGGCTGTCGCTGCTCATCGCGCTGGCGCTCTACTCGGTGTACCTGACGCTCCGCTCGCGGGCTCTGTTCAACGCCGTGCGCGCCGCCTATCCCGGCGAGCCGGTCCGCTGGCGCGATGTCTGGGGGGCCTACATGGTGGGTTATGCCGTCAACAACGTGTTCCCGCTCGGCGGCGGCAGCATCGCCCAGCTGTTCCTGACCCGGGTGTCGATTCCGCCCAGCAGCTATCCGACGATCGCCTCGGCGCTGTGGACAGGCGTGATCTTCGACTGGTTCATGGGCCTGTTGATCATGTGCTTCGCGTTCACCCAGGGTGTCTTCCCGAAGCCGCCTGACTTCTCCAAGCTGCCGGCCTTCGACATCAGCTTCTTCGCCTCGAACCCGCGCTTCACGTTGTTCTTCCTGACCGCGCTGGGGATCGCCTTCCTGGTCGCGTTCGCGCTGCTCTCGGCCAAGGTCAAGGCCTTCTGGCAGCGCGTGCGCCAGGGCTTCACGATCCTCCGCGACCGCCGGCGTTACCGCCGCGAGATGGCGACTTGGCAGCTCGCCAGCTGGGTGTTCCGCTTCGCGGCCTATTGGGCGCTGCTCGACGCATTCCACATCGGCGGCTCAGTACGCAACGCGCTGCTCGTTCTCGCCGTGCAGGTCGTCGCCTCGGTATTTCCGTTCACGCCCGGCGGGGCCGGCGTCCAGCAGGCGCTGTTGCTGACGATCTTCGCCCACAGTCCCGACGTGGCCGCCTTCTCGGTCGGGCAGCAGATCGCCACCGCGGTGCTGAGCGGTGTGCTCGGGTTCGCCGCGCTCGTGTTGATCTTCCGCTTCAAGAGCTTTCGCGAGGTGCTCGAGCGCGGTCGCGAGCATCGCCGGATGGAGGCCGCCAACAAACTTGACGCCCCCGTCATTTTTGACTAGGGTGGCCGCAATGACCGAACTTCCGTACGCCGCCGTGATCGGCGCCGGCTCCTCTGGGATCGCGGCCGCCAAGGCGCTCCATGAGCGCGGGATTTCGTTCGACTGCTTCGAGAAGTCCGACCGCGTCGGCGGCAACTGGGTGTTCGGCAACCGCAACGGCATGTCGTCGGCCTACCGCTCGCTGCACATCAACACCTCGCGCGAGCGGATGGAGTACTCCGACTTCCCGATGCCGCCCTCGTATCCGGACTTCCCCCATCACACGCAGATCGCCAAGTACTTCGACGACTACGTCGACCACTTCGGCTTCCGTGACCGGATCGCGTTCGAGACCGGCGTGAAGCGTGCGGAGCGCCGTCCAGACGGAGTCTGGGAGCTGGCGCTGGACACCGGCCAGACCCGGGCCTACGACATGCTGCTCGTGGCCAACGGACATCACTGGAACCCGCGCTGGCCTGAACCGGCCTATCCCGGGGCGTTCGAAGGGGTCCAGACGCACGCGCACCACTACGTCGAGAACAGCGACTTCAAGGACAGGAACGTGCTCGTCGTCGGGATCGGCAACAGCGCGATGGATATCGCCGTGGAGTCGAGCTTCGTCGCGCGCAGGACGTTCATCTCCTCGCGTCGCGGCGCCTACATCCTGCCCAAGTACCTGTTCGGGCGCCCACTCGACCAGATCGGCGTCAATGCGCTGACCCCGATACTGCCGTTCGCGTTCCGGCGGGCGATCCTGATGGCGATGTACCGGATCGGCGTGGGGCGTGTGACGGACTACGGCCTGCCCGAGCCGGACCACAAGATCGGCGAGGCCCATCCGACGGTCTCGGCCGACTTCCTGAACCGGATCGCGCATGGCGAGGTGACGTGGAAACCGAACGTGGCCTCGCTGGGCGGCGACAGCGTCCGCTTCGAGGACGGCAGCGTCGAGCCAATCGACGTGATCGTGTGGTGCACCGGCTACAAGGTCACGTTCCCGTTCTTCAACGAGGACTTCATCTCGGCTCCGGACAACGACCTGCCGCTCTACCGCCGGGTGTTCAGACCGGGGATCGACAACCTCGCGTTCATGGCGCTGCTACAGCCGCTCGGGGCAACGATGCCGCTGGCAGAGGCCCAGGGGCGCTGGATTGCCGCCTATCTCCGCGGCGAGTACCACCTGCCACCGCAGGCCGACATGGAGGCAGACATCGAGCGCGAGCGGGCAAGGATGTTCAAGCGCTACGTGGCGTCCAAGCGGCACACGATGCAGGTCGACTTCGACAACTACCTGTACGGCCTGGGCAAGGAGCTGAAGGCGGGGGCCGGACGGGCCCGGACCGCCGGGTTCGCCCTGCCGATCGCCCCGCGCGCCCGAGCCGAGGAACTTGCCGCGGCGGCATGACGTCGTCCCCGCCAGCGAACGGCAGACGCGAGCGAACCAAGGCTCACAACCGCACCGCGATCCTCGAGGCGGCGCGGGTCGTGTTCGCCGAGCTCGGCTACGACGCGGCCGGCGTGCGCGACGTGATCCGCCGCACGGACCTCGCCTCGGGCACGTTCTACAACTACTTCCCGGACAAGGAGTCGGTCTTCCGTGCCGTGCTCGACGAGAGCGCTCAGGAGGTGCGCCGCCGCCTGCGTGACGTGCGGGCAGGCGCCCGCACACTCGAGACGTTCGTCGGCGACGCCTACCGCGCCTGGTTCGAGTTCCTCGTCGAGGACCAGCTGATGTTCGAGCTGCTGCAGCGCAACGCGGGGACGATTCGCGCGCTGTTCGGCGACCCGATCCTCGGTGCCGGTGTCGAGGATCTGCTCGACGACCTCCGTGTAGCGATCAAGCGGGGCGACGTCCCGGCACTCGATGCGGATTACATGGCCGGCGCGATGGCGGGGGTGGCGCTCGAGCTGGGCGTGCGCATGGCCGAACGCGACCCGCCTGACATCGACGGCGCAGCGCGATTCGCCACCGAGCTGTTCCTGGGCGGGATCGCGCGGCTCGGCCGGAACGGCTAGACGCCGCCGGACCGGCTGGACGCCAGGCGGCCGGGCTAGACCCGGTGAAGCTTCGGGCCCAGCTGGGACGCGCGGACGCGCAGCAGGTCGATGAGCTCGGCACCGCGGTGGAACGGGTCCGCGATGGCGGCCCCGCCGTCGAGCGGCAGTGCCGCGCGCAACCGGCCGTCGACCTCGGCCACCAACGCCGCCCCAGCGGGCGCCTCGGCGCTGTCGAGATCGGCCAGATGGCGCAGTGAAGCCGCGTCGGCGGCCGACGCATAGCGCAGCGTCACGCGAGTGACGGGCGTCGCGCCGGCAGCGATCCGAGCTGTCTGTGCCGCTTCGCGGAGGTCACGAACCCGCTCCCTGGCGGCGATGGAATTGAGCGACGACATGCTTGTTCTCCTGATCGATAAAGGGTAATAACTGCCTAAGTATTATAGCCGGTTACTCCAGATTTGTAACCGACGAACTAGGATGAGTGGTTATGAACGCACGGGAAGAAGCGCCTGGTCAACTCGAGCAGGTGCGCCTGTTCGTGAACACGCTCGATCGTGAGGAGGCGATCGAGCGCTTGCCCGACGCCGCCAGCCTGGGCGCCTGGCTCACCGAGCACGGACTCGCCCACGGCGATGTGCGTGCCACGGCCGGGGATCTCAACCGGGCAACCCAGCTGCGCGAGGCGCTCCGCCAGACCCTGCTGGCGCACAACGAGGGCGACCCGGCACCCCAAGAAGCCGCGGCGGTGCTCGACGCCGCCGCCGCGCGGGCGCGGGTGCGGCTGCGCTTCGACGCGGGCGCTCACGCGCGCCTCGAAGCAGAGGCCAACGGCGTCGACGGCGCCCTCGGCCGGCTCCTGGCGATCGTGCATGCGGCCATGGCCGACGGCACCTGGGGGCGGCTCAAGGCCTGTCGCGAGCAGGCCTGCGAATGGGCCTATTACGACCAGACGCGCAATCACTCGCGCGCCTGGTGCGACATGCAGGTGTGCGGCAACCGGGCCAAGGCCCGGACGTATCGCCGGCGCCACGCCTCTTAACACGACGGACGCTCAAGTCCCGATCCGGCCTGCCAGGATTGAATACGAACGATGCCTACGTTCTGCCGCCACAACCACCTGATCCAGAACTGCCCGATCTGCTCGCGCGAGCAGGAGATCGAGCTGCGGCCGATCGTCTCCTCCAGCGCTCCCCGCTCGAACCTTCCGCGCACACCTTCGCGTGCAGGGGGCGGCTCGACCCGCGCGCGCACGAGAGGCTCATCCACGGCCGGAGGGTTGCGGGTTCGCCGGCTCTCGCGCGGCACTGACGACGGCTACGCCTCACCGCTCGCGCCCGGGCTACGCTCGAGCGCCGACGCGCAGCGACTGGCCGAGGAGCTGGCCTTCGCCCAGGCGCGCTTGAGCCGTCTGGCCGCCGATCCTCCTGGCCTCTACGCCGAGGTGGCGTCGGCGGGCGATGTCGAGGAGCGGGCCTGGCTGGCCTTCCTGATCGCGTACCTCGGCCCGCTTGTCGGCGACGATCCCTTCGCCGCCATCAGTCGCGTGAGAACGTCCTGGGCGAGCGGAGAGCTGCCGGCCCTCGATGAGGCCGAGACCGGTCCGCGCAGCGCGCACGACGCGAACCGCGGCAGCCGGACGCTCGAGGCCTATCGCGCCTGGGCGAGCCGGGCCGGATCGCAAGCGGCGGCGTTCACCGGCGAGGCGGCCTGGACGCCGGAGCGTCGTTTCGATCGTGTGTTCGAGCGCCTGGCCCTGCCGGGCCTGCATCGCGAGGCGCGCTTTGATCTGCTCGTCACGCTCGGCCAGCTCGGGGTGTTCGAGCTGCGCGCCGGCGCGCTGAAACTCGGGGGCAACAACGAGGTGACGGTTGCGGCCAAGCGCGCCCTCGGCATCGGCGATCCGCTGCTGCTCGAGCGCCGGGCCGCGGAGCTCGCCTCGGCGTGCGGACTCGAGCTTGCCGCGCTCGACCTCGGCCTTCACAACTGGGAGCGCGGCGAGCGGCTGACGCTTGGTCTGGGGCCTGAAAACGAGGCCGATCCGACGGCGCTCCAGGGCGCATCCGACGCCCTGGGTTTGTAAAGTCGGGGGCGACCGGGGCGCAACTTAGTTCGGTTCTGCGGGTTTCGACCCGGAACGTTCGTCCCGGATCCGGGAGGTGTGGTGCGGCGCATCCTCGCCGTCGTGTTGTCGGTCATTTCGGCCGGTATGGCGCTGAACGCGCTGGCCGGCGCTGGAACCGCGGCCAGCGTGGCGCCGCTTTCCGTCCTGGCCAGCCCCAACCCGGCTGCGGCCGGCGCCCGCGTGACCGTGACCGGCACGCTGCCGGCGACGCGGCGCAAGCCCGCGCCGATCTTGCTGTGGGAGCGCGTTCCGGGGCAGGGGCGCTTCCAGCCCGTGCTGCGCGCATCCGGCACGACGTTCGGGCAATACCGGCTCACAAGGCGCCCCGACACGAACCGGCAGTGGTACGTGAGCGCCGGCGCGCTGCGGAGCCGAACGATCACCCAGCGCGTGCGCGCCGTGGTCAGCCTCGGCGCCTCGACCCAGGGGCTTGCGCCAGGCGATCGGGTGACGTTGAGCGGCAGCGTGTCCCCATCGCATGCCGGGCAGCGGGTGGCGCTCGAGCAGCAGCAGGGCCGACACTGGGTTCTGCTCGCCCTGGTAAAGCTCGGTCGGCACTCGACCTACAAGCTTGCGCGTCGCTTCACCTCGACACAGCGCCTCAACCTACGCGTCCGCCTCCCGGGGGACACGCGCAACATCACCTCCACATCGGCGCCGCTGCCGGTCGACGTGGATGCGATCCACAAGATCCGCCACGTGGTGATCATCATGCAGGAGAACCGCTCGTTCGACACCTATTTCGGCACCTACCCCGGCGTCGACGGGATTCCTCCGGGCGTGTGCGTGCCCGACCCACTGCACGGTGGATGCGTGGCGCCGTTTCACGATCCCGTCGATCAGAACGCAGGCGGCCCGCATGGCCAGGTGAACGCTGCTGCTGACATCGACGGCGGCAAGATGGACGGCTTCGTGGCACAAGCCGAGAACGGCCTGCGTTGCAGCACCACCGATCCGAACTGCAGCCCCTGCCAGCAGGGGGTGCAGGGCCGCTGTCTCGACGCCCTGGGCTACCACGACGCGCGGGAGATCCCCAACTATTGGGCGTACGCGGAGAACTATGTGCTCCAGGACCACATGTACGAGCCCAACGCGTCCTGGAGCCTGCCCCAGCACCTGTTCATGGTGTCCGAGTGGTCGGCTTTCTGCATCGACCCGCTGAACCCGTTCTCGTGTACCAACGCCCTGCAGACCCCCAACGGGTCAAACGGCCACTCGCACTACGCTTGGACCGATCTGACCTACCTGCTCCACAAGCAGGACGTCAGCTGGGGCTACTACGTGTTCAAGGGCAGCGAGCCCGACTGCGAGGACGATACGGCCGTCACGTGCTCACCTGTGCCTCAGAACGCTCGGACGCCCGGGATCTGGAATCCGCTGCCCTCGTTCGAGACCGTGCGCCAGAACCACCAGCTCGGCAACGTGCAGACGCTGACGAACTTCTTCCTCCAAGCCCAGGACGGCACGCTGCCCGCCGTGTCCTGGATCAATCCCAACGGGACGGTGTCCGAGCACCCGCCGGCCCTGGTCAGCGCCGGCCAGACCTACGTGACCGGTCTGATCAACGCGATCATGAACAGCCCCGACTGGAAGAGCACGGCGATCTTCCTCAGCTGGGATGACTGGGGCGGTTTCTATGACCACGTCGTGCCGCCCGTGGCAGACGAGAACGGCTACGGCCTCCGCGTCCCGGGGATCGTGATAAGCCCTTACGCGCGGCAGGGCATGATCGACCATCAAACCCTCAGCCACGACGCCTACAACAAGTTCATCGAGGACGACTTCCTGTTCGGTCAGCGCCTCGATCCGGCCACCGATGGCCGGCCCGACCCGCGTCCCACCGTACGCGAGCGGAGCCCCTTGCTCGGCGACCTGCGGTCTGATTTCGACTTCACCCAGCGCCCGCGGGGGCCGCTGCTGCTGCCGGCGCACCCGGCCCCCGGCCCCCCGTCGACGCCTCCCGGCTGAGCGGCCGACGCGGCCAGCTGGAATCGGCCGTGGGCACGGTGGATCCGGCCCGCGCCGGCACGGTCGATCCGTCCGCGCCACCGCCTACCTTCTGCGGCACTCGCATCCCCGAGCCGGAGCCGCAATGTCACTCTGCTTCATAGAACCGCAGAACGCCATACGCGTCATCGCCGACTCGGTCGGCCGAGAGGCGCGCCGCCAGATCCTGGGCGAGGTCGTCCGCGCCTGGGTTGACGAGATCCCCGAATCAGAGCTCGAGTCGCACTACGCCAAGGCGGTGGCGGATCTCGACGAACACGACCTCTCGATGCTCGCCGCCTGGCACGCCTCGCTCGAGGTGGGCCACCCGCTGCCGAACAAGGAGTTCCTGGTCAACGTCTTCTCGTCGCTGGGCGAGAACCGGCGTGAGGCGCTGAAGATCGCCGCCGGCTTCCGGGGCGAGGAGGCATTCGAGGCCGGCGTGGGGGAGGAGCAGGCGTTCGACACGGTGCTCCCGTGGCTGTCCGAGACGCGCTGCGTCGAGCTGGCCAGCGAGTGCCTTCAGCTGTACTGCTGGGACCGGCTGGGCAGCGACAACTGACGGCCGGGGCGCGGCTCAGTCGCCGTCGCCGTCGCCGTCGCTGTCGCCACCGCCGTCGCCGTCGCCGTCGGCCAGCGCCAGCTCGACGTCGGCGATGGCCTGCTCGGATGAGCGAAACCACACGGCCTGCATGCCCAGCTCGCGCGCGGCGGTGCAGTTGAGCTCGATGTCGTCGACCAGCAGGGCCTCCTGCGCCGGGACGCCCAGCTCCTCCAACGTCAGCTCGTAGATACGCGGTTCTGGCTTGCGCGAGCCAACGAACGCCGAGTCGATGACGACGTCGAAGATCTCCTCCACGGGCAACTTCGAGCGCCATCGCTCTGACCATTCGCGCACGTTGTTGGTGCAGATCGCGAGCTTGTAGCCACGCCGGCGAAGCTCGCGCATGTACTCGATCACCGACTCGTTCGGGTGCAGGTGCTCGAAGTAGCGCTCGCCAAACCCGTGCAGGCTGACCGGCTCCCCCAGCTGGCGCCCGAGCTCCTCGCTGAGCAGCCGCAGGAAGTCGGCCTCGGTCATGCGCCCGGTCTCGAGCTCGAACAGCGGGTTGGCGCCCTCACGCGCGCCCACGGCGGCCATTGCCATGCCCAACTGCTCGAGCGAGATTCCGGAGGAGTCCTGAAAGGCGACGAACGAGTCGAGCAGGGGAGAAGTCAGGACGCCGCCGAAGTCACTGATGACAGCGGTGACCCGGCTCATCCTGCGCGCGCCAGCAGATACAGGCCGGCGCCTTCCAGGCCGCGGCTGTGCCAGCGCAGCGGACGAGCCAGCACCTCCAACCCGGGACGGCTGAGGCTCGTGCCGGCGCCGAGCGCCTCTCCGGCGGCGCGACGCGGAAATTGCTGCTCCTCGCCGTCCTTGCCATCTTCGCCAACCTCGCTGGCCAGCCACAGCTCCAGGCCGGCACGCAGCGGCAGTCCGTCGCGTCCGTAGGTGGTCGACAGGCGCGGGTCCTCGACGTCGCTCACCCGCTCGGGGTCGAACACGGCGGCGCTCACGGCGTCGCGCTCGTGGCCCGCTGCGCCGCGCGGGCGCAGCGCGGTCAAGGCCAATGCCTGCTCGCCTTCAAACCAGGCCGAGACCTCGCGCACGGAGTCGAGCCGGCTGAGGTCGAGCCCCGGCCGCGCGGTGCGCACGCCCAGGCAGTTGATTTCATGCTCGACGCCACCGAACGCCGCGCGGCCACGCACCCGGCAGAGCTGCTCGAAGCCGGGCAGCGCGCTCGAGCTCGCCGGCGGGCTGGCGGCCGCCACCGTGAGCGAGAGCTGACCGTCTCCGGAGCCCCAGTCCGGGCCGGTGAGAGCCCAATCGTCAGCCGCGGCGGATCCGCTCACGGCCACAGCGCCGGTCGAAGCCTCGCTGCTCGCGTCCAGGCTTCCGAGCGCCGCCGTCCCGCCCGCGCCGTCGGCCCACACGCAGCCCCACAGGCCAGCCTCGAGCTCACCGAACGCCAGGGTCTGGAGTCCAGCTGTGGCGGTGGCGCTCACGGACGAAGCTGGGGCTGCTCGATGTCGGTGGCGGTCGAGTCCACGTCGTACGGCGACGGCCGGCGGCTGAACTGCGTGGCCCGCAGCACGAGCCGGCTCGTGAGGTTGCGCACGAGCAGCGGGCGGGTCAGCGCTCGCGTCGGCGGCGCCAACAGCAATAGGCCGATTGCGTCGGTGATGAAGCCGGGGATCATCAGCAACACGCCGCCGATCACCACGAGCGCGCCATCGACGACCTCGCGCGCCGGTGTCCGCCCCTCGCTCACCGCCACTCCCAGCCGTCGCCAGGCCGCCGCGCCCTGACGCCGCAGCGCCCAGGTTCCGAGCGGCCAGCCGGCGATCAGCAACACAATCGTCGGCACGACGCCGATCGCGTGCGCGACCTGAATAGCCACGAACAGCTCGGCCACCGGCCAGAGGACAGCTAACAGAAGGGCGACGGGCATCCGCCTACAAGGCTACTCGGGCGGCCCGTAAAGCCGTTTACGCGAGCGCCGGCGAGGGCCCCTCGAGCCGGACGCCCGGGAGCTTGTGCACGCCCATCATCTCGATCAGCCTACGGATCTGGGGCTGCGGCCCACGGATCAGCAGGGCACGGCCGCGCACGCGCAGGCGGCGAGCGAGCATGGCCAGGTCCAGC
>JBJMLD010000105.1:0-13873 GCA_045805545.1 Solirubrobacteraceae bacterium
CCGCCGCGCTCGCGGCGCACGACGAGGATCGCCTTGGCGTGGGTCTTCAGCCCGGGGATGCCGTGTACGACGTGCGCGCCCACCTCTTCCAGGGCGCGGGACCAGCGGATGTTCAGCCGCTCGTCGAAGCGCGCCTTGAGCTCCACCATGCAGACCGCCTGCTTACCCTTCTCGGCCGCCTCGATCAGCGACGGGACGAGCGCCGAGTCGTCCGAGGTGCGGTACACGGTCATCTTGATGGCCAACACGTTGGGGTCGTCGACCGCCTGCTTGACGAAGCGCTCGACCGAGGTGGCGAACGAGTGGTAGGGGTAGTGGACGAGGACATCGCGGGTACGCATCGGCGCGAACACGTCGGGCTGCTCGTCGCCGTCGCCCGGGCGGGGCCCGAAGGCCGGGTGCGTGACCGGCGTCCAGGGATGCTGTCGCAGGTCGGGATGGCCCTCGATCCCGGCGAGTTGCCACAGGTCGCTGAGGTCGAGCATCCCCTCGACGTCGTAGACCTGCACCTCGTCGACCCCGAGCCAGTCGATCAAGCGGCCGCGCAGGGCGGGGTCCATGCCGGCGCCGACCTCGAGCCGGACCACTTCACCAAAGCGCCGGCGGCGCAATTCGTCCTCCACGGCCTGGAGCAGGTCGTCGGCTTCGTCTGAGACCTCGAAGTCGGCGTCGCGCGTGACCCGGAAGAGGTCCCAGCTCATGATGTCCATGCCGGGGAACAGGTCGTCGAGGTGGGCCGCGATCACGTCCTCGAGCGGGATGAACGTGTCCTTGGCGATCTCGACGAAGCGCGGCAGGACCTCCTTGGGCACCTTGACACGAGCGAACACGTCGTGGTCGAGGTCGGGGTCGTGCAGGCGGACGATCAGGCTGAGCGACAGGTTGGAGATGTAGGGGAAGGGGCGGCCGGGGCCGATGGCCAGCGGCGTCAGCACGGGGAAGATTTCCTCGCGGAAGTGGCGCTCGATCACCCGGGAGTCGGCATCGGATTGCTCGCAGGTGACGATCCGGATGCCGTGCTCGGCGAGCTCGGGGCGGATCACATCCTCGAACTGGCGCGCGTGGCGGTGGTCGAGGTCGCGCACACGCTCAGCGATCTGGTCGAGCAGCTCGCTCGGCGGGATTCCGTCCGGCCCGCGGGCGTCGATGCGGGCTTCGACCTGGTCGTGCACACCGGCCACGCGGATCATGAAGTGCTCGTCGAGATTGGTGACGAAGATGGCCAGGAACTTGACCCGCTCGAGCAGCGGCAGCGACTCGTCCTCGGCCAGCTGCAGCACCCGGTCGTTGAAGTCCAGCCAGGAGAGCTCGCGGTTGATGTAGAGCGCCGGTTCGGTGAGCTCGACGCTCGCGGCGTCGGGATGCCCGTTGGTGTCGAGCGCCGAGGTCACGCCAAGGCCGGACGCGGCCGCGGCGGCCTCGACCTGGTCGCTCACGCCACCTTCTCCGCTAGCTCCGTGATCGCCGCCAGCTCGGCCGGACGCATCAGCACGACCAGCTCGCCCTTTGAGATGCCGGCCAGCCCGCCCTTCTTCATCCGGGCCTGAACGCCGGTGAGGTCGTGCAGCGTGAGCGAGAACGAGGGGTCGTGGCCGACGAGCAGGACGTCGCCGAGTCCGGCGGTCAGAGCTTGCACGTCAAACGGCTCGCCGGCCAGCGCCGGCTCTGGCGTGACTGTGACGCGGAGCGGCTCGCACGCGAGCTGGGCGGTCTGAAGCGCCCGGAGCTTAGGGCTGCTCAAGCACGCGTCGATATGCGTGCCCAGGACGGACAGGGCACGACCGGCGGCTTCAGCCTGGCGTGTGCCCTGCTCGGTCAGGGGCCGCTCGTCGTCGGGAAATCCGTCAACCGCCTCGGCGTGTCGCAGCAACCAGAGCATGCAAACAATCTAGAACGCATTGTTGCGTACTAACCCATGCCCGGGCTAGAGCGCAGGCTGCGGCAGCGACGCTGGATCTGCGCGTAGGGCTGCGGGAGCGTCCCGACGATTTGCTCGACATTGTCGAGCAGCTCGGCGGCACGGCGTGATTCTCCCCACCGGTCCTCGGCTTCGGCCATCGTCAGCAGCGTGTCGATCGCCTCACGGTGACCCGGGTCGGCGGGCCACGAAGGGGGTGGGGCGACTGCGCTCACTATGCACACGGTAAGGCCGAGGGGCCGCGGGTGTGTGACGCTTTGGTTAAGAGTTCCGGCGGACTTTGACCAGCTTGGCTGAAGCGTGCGCCTGATGGTGATGCAGGCCGTCGACCGCATCCACGAGCACGCGGTAGCGGCCCGGCGCCACCGCGAACTTGAGCTTCAGCTTCCAGTGGGTGCTCCCGCGCGCGGCGAACCTGGCCGGCTTTTTGCACGAGCGGGCGGCGCTCAGACGCCCGTGAGACTTTAGGAAGCGGCAGCGGTGGCGGGACGCGGCGCGGTAGATGGTCACGTACACGCGGGTGACGTGCTCGCGACGCTGTGCTGCTGCGCTGTCGGTGATGCAGGGCGATTCGCCGGCCGTTCCGCGGAGGGAGAAGCCGCGGCGCGAGCCGCTGGCCGCGCTGATCTTCGATCGCGGGCGCGCCGTGCAACGGCCGGGCACACCTGGCTTGGTCGGCTTGGTGATGATCGACTGCGACCCGGGCTGCTCATGCACGGGGAGGAGCAGCTGGAGCGCGCCGACCGAGATCGTGAACGCGCCGTTGGATGGTCGCGCGTACGGCGGGTCCTGTCCCAGCAGCTCGAGCTTGGGGATGTGGCCGGCCGCGAAGTGCCAGGCTCCAGGGTGGAGCTGGAACGTCTGCGGGCCGTTCGGGTGGTTCGGGTCGAGGCGGTAGACGCCGCGGGCAACGAGCGTCTGGGTGCCCGCCCGCGTGTCGACGTCCCACAGGCGCTCGGCGATGATCGGGAACGTGCCGGTCGCGGTCAACTCGGCGCTCACCGTCGGGGCGCCGAGCAGCGTGTAGCCCGATCCGGTAGCGGCCGGGAGGCGATAGGTGGCCACGCCGCTGCCCTGGTCCGTCGAGGACACGGTGGCGCAGGCGCCGCCGCCGGCGATCGGGTCGATCGTTTTGCCGATCGTGGCGTCGCCCGCGCTCGAGCTGATCGTCTTGGCCGCGCCGGTGGTGAATTGGATCTGGCCTGGGTGCAGCGCGCTCCAACTGGCGGCCTCGAACGGTCCGCCGGACGGGGCGGTGGTCGGGCATGTCTCGGTCAGCGCGGTGGCGCCCAGCTGGGTCTGGGCGCCCGAGCCCTTGACGTAATGGTCGAAGAACGACTTGACGCGGCTTGCCAGGAGAGCGCTGTCGGCGGCCTTGTTCTGCCCGCGCATGTGCCCGCCGTCCCAGTCGAACAGGGCGATCGGGTCGCCCGGGAACAACGAGCGCTCGAGGTTGTAGTAGCGCACCGCCTCGTCGACCGGGAACAGGTCATCGGTGAAGCCGTTGGCGATGAGCAGCGGGGGCGGCGCCTCGTGCGGTACGCCGAACGCGCCGTCGAGCAGGTAGTAGGCCGAGTGATAGGTCGCGATCTGCTGCTCGAGCGCCTGGTCCTGCGGGTTTGAGTCATACGGCTCGCCGGCATTGATCAGGGTGTTCCACGTCGTGAGGTCGGCCTGTGGGTCGGTGAGCGGGGGCGCGTAGTACCCGCTCAGGCTGCCCAGCAGATAGAGACCGCCGACGAACGATGCCTTGGAGACGCCGATGGGGCTGCGGTCGGCGGTCGGCGAGGTGACCGCGTCGTCGCGCGTGCGGCCGTTGGGGGTGAGCGAGTAAACGAGGTCGCTCCACGGGATCACAGGCGCGGCGGCGGCGAGGCTGATCGGCGTTCCGCCCGGGCTCTTCCACGGGGAGAGCGACCCGTCGGCGGCCATCATCCGGTCCTTCAGCGTCGCGAGCTGAAGTGAGACGCCACCGCCGTAGGACGGTCCGGTTGCACCGATCCGGCTCGGGTCGACTACGCCGGCGTCGACCAGCAGCCCGGCGTCGTACTGGATGTCCCGCACCTCGTACCGATCGTCGTCGAGACGGATGTAGCCGTGGGCGCAGGCGGTCGGCGCGGCCAGTCGCGAGGCGGAGCTACCGCATGAGTCGTTGAAGCCGCGCGCCGTGAGCTGGAGGACGGCGTAGCCGGCCTTCGCCCATCCGTCGGCTGTGGGGCCAAGGTACGCGTTCTGATTCGGGCCGCCGGCGCTGCCGCCCCAGCCGTGGCTCTGGACGATCAACGGGTAATTGCCGTCGGTGCCCGAGCCGGGGGCCGGCGGGAGGATCACGTAGACCTCGAGCGCGACGCCGTCGAACGTCTTCAGGCGCAGATCGCTCGCGCCGCCACCTCCGTCGGCGCCATGGCAGACGCGGACGCCGTCGGTCTGCGCCGTGCAGGCGATCGGGTTGCCGCTGATCGTCTGTCCGTTGAAGACATCGGTGATCGTGGCGGCGGCGGCCGGCGCCGCGAGGCCGGCGAGCGTGGCGGCTGCCGTTGCGGCGGCGGCTGATGCGGCTGCTGCGATCCGTGCGGCCCTCATCCCCTTCATGCCGGCAGCACGATATCCGGAATCAGTTGGCCCGCGGGTCAGCCGACGAGCAACCGCCGGCCGAACACGCGCTCGAACGCCTCGCCGTCGCCGTAGCGCTCGATGCTCCAGCGGGGCAGCGTGAGGTCGCCCGCCGCCTCCAGGTGCAGGTCGACGCCCTTGCCGTTGGCGCGCAGGCGCGCCTCGCTCACCGCCTGATCGCGCCCGCGCTCCAGATGCTCGGCCAGGCGCAGGATGACCGAGCAGCGGTCGAGTAGGTCCTCGTCGCCATCCTCGCTGAGCGCCTCGATCTCGCCGAGCTTTGGCGCACCCTTGCGGTGGTAGCGGCTGATCTGCGCGATCAGGGCGCGCTCGCGGGGGTCGAAGCCGGGCAGCTCGGCGCTGACGATCAGATAGCGCGAATGCTTGTGGTGGTCGTCGTAGGAGATGGTCATACCGACGTCGTGGAGCATCGAGGCGGCCCACAGCAGCTCCCGCTCGCCCGGCTTGGGCTCGAACAACTCGGCTTTGACCAGTGAGTCGTGCATCTGCAGCGCCAGCTCCGCTACGTGCTCGACGTGCGTCATGTCGGACTCGTACTGGATGGCGAGGTTGCGCACGGCCGCCTCGCGGACGTTCTCGAACAGCGGCTCGTGGCCAGCCAGCAGCGTGCGGGCCAGGAAGACTCCCTCGCGCAGACCGGCCTCGGTGGCCTCGATCCCGTCGAACGACCCGATCTCGATCACGGTCTCCAGGGCAACCGCGGCGGCCAGGATGATGTCGCCGCGCCCGGGCTTGATCCCGGGCGTGTCACCGCGCTCGGAGACGGATTGCGAGGCCAGCGTCTGCACCAGCTCGGAGATCGCGTCGGGCGTGATGAGGAAGCCCTGGACTCCGATGTCGAGCTGCTCGACCGCGCGCTCCGCGGCGGCGGCCAGGTTACGGACCGCGCCACCGGTGCCGATCAACCGAGGGCCGGCCTTGGGCAGCCAGTCGAGCTCGGACAGGGTCTCGCGCACGTGGTCGCGCAGGCGGTTGAGCTCCTTCTTCTTGGCCGGCCCGTCCCCGGGCAGGAAGCGCTCGGTCAGTCGGACGGCGCCGAGGCGGTAGGACTCCATCTCTTGCGCGTGGCGGTCCGCAGTGCGTACAAGCTGCATGCTGCCGCCGCCGAGCTCGACGACGGCGCCGTCGGTCAGCGTGGTGGTGTTGATCGCGGCCACGTAGCCGAAGTAGGCCTCGTCCTTGGAGGACAGGACCTCGATGGTGAGGCCGGTCCGCTCGCGCGCGCGGGACAAGAACTCTTCCTGGTTGGTGGCGTCGCGGATTGCGCTGGTGGCGATCGCGTGGACGTTCTCCGGGGCCAGCCCGTTGGCGCGGCAGAAGCGCTCGAACACGGTCAGCGTCTCCAGCCCGCGCTCCATGGCCTCCTCGCTGAGGCTGCCCGAGGCGTCGAGCCCGGCCCCGATGCGCACCGTCTCGTACAGCTCGTCCGTGCGCTTCCACCAAGCGTCCGTGACGTAGCTGAACACGACCAGCCGCCATGAGTTCGAGCCCAGGTCGATCACGGCCACCTGCTTGGGCTCGCGGTCGGCGTGCCGGGCGGCGCGGGTTGATCGCCAGCTCACGGGCCCATCATCCGCTCGTGCGCGGACGGCCTCGGGGTTGCTCTGTGCGAGGTGGGTGCGTGGGCCACAGTTGCCTCAGGAGAATCTGTTACCCGCTGGGCGGCGGCGTAGCCGGGTCGCGGGTGGGCTGGGCGGGTGACGCGGGGCGGAACGGCGGCAAGGAGGGTGGGGATGGGGTGAATCGCGGGCCGCCCCGGGCCGGAGCGCCAAAAACGCATGCGAGCGACGCCGTGCCGGGGAGCTTGCATGCACTATGGGCGAATAACCCCCAAAACGCATGCGAGCGCCCAGAAACGCCGCCGCTCACTCACGTTATGGCGGTCCGGGCGCCCAAACACACGGGCCTGAACGCCAAAGCACCCCATCCCCTTCCTCCCTGCCGCCGTTACGCCGCTAACCCCGGCCCCACACGGTAGTACGACGACCATCGAACAACTGATAAAGTTCGGCGACCATCGTACAAAGACGGCCGGAGGTGGCAGATGACTCGAGAGACCCATGCTGAGCCGGACTGCCGCCGGCCGCCGCGGGTGCGCCGGCGCGTTGAAGGGATCGTCGCCCAGTACATCCACGAGCTGTCCGAACGCCACCGCGAGGCTGGCGAGGAGCTCCCGCTCCGCGCGGTTGCCGCGAGCGCATCCTAAGCGCCGCCGATATCGCGACTGCCGCCACCAGCGCGAGAACGGCCATCGCGACAAGCGCGTGGCGGACCGTGCTGGCGCTGGCGCCCGCGGAGCTACTCATCGCTTCCTGCGCGCCTCCCGGCGCTCGCGCCACCGGCGCCGCAGCGAATCACGCGCGATGTAGCCGATGACCACGAGCGCCGGCACGGCGAACGCGAGCTGCACATACCAGTGGCCGAGATGCGCGCTGGGAAGGGGCACCCGACTCAGCATGCCAGTCAGGACGCCGCGTGCAGGGCGTGCTGGAGCTGCGCGTAGGTGGGGATCGCATCGGGCAGGCGGACGGCGCCCTTGGGGCCCTGCATGACCAGCGTCGGCGTGGCGGACACACGAGCGGCGTGGCCGGCGGCCGCATCGGCGCTGAGTTGGCCGGACAGCGCCGGGTCGGCGCGGTCGGTGCGCCAGCGCGCGAGGTCGAGGCCTGGGACCTGCCGGGCCAGCCCGGTCAGGTAGGCGGCGGTGACATAGCCGCTGTTCTCGTCCCCCTGCTGGCGGTAGAACAACTCGGCGTAGTCCCAGAAGCGGTTCTGCCGGCCGGCGGCGAGCGCCCCGACTTGCTGGGTCGTGAATGTGTGGGGGTCGCGGGTCGCGGTCTGGAGGTTGCGGTAGACGATCTGCAGGTTGCCGGCGCGCACTTGGTCTGAGACCAACCGCGTGAATCCGTCGCTCTGCGCAAACGCGCTGCACACCGGGCACTGGAGGTCGCTGTAGAGGAGCATCCGCACCGGTGCGGTCGGCTCGCCCAGCCGGGTGCCGGACTGCGGAATGCCGGACAGCAGCCGGCCGACCTGCGCCACGATCCGCTGCGCCTCGGCTCCCGTCTTCAGCTCGGCGCCGCCGCTGCGCGAGATCGCGATCGCGGCGCCGGCGACGATGATGGCCGCGACGCAGGTGCCGACCAGCCGGCGGGCCCGCCGCAGCCGGCGGCTATTCGGGACCGGTTCCGAGCTGCTCCGGTCCGAGGTTCGTGTAGGTGAGGCGGAAATCGCGCAGCGCGTCGAACACGCGCGGGTTGAAAGTCTTGCAGCCCAGCACGTGACCCCAGGCGGTGGCGGCGACGGCGTAGGGCATCTTCGTCTGGTTCTGGAAGAGCAGCAGCATCTGCTTGGGCGCCCACTGGCCGTCGCCCTCGTTGAACAGCGCCTCCAACTGCTTGACGTCGGCGGCGGGCAGACTCGGGCTGTACTGGTAATCGATCCGCCCGTGCTCGAGCGCATGGACGACGTACGGGGCGACCGGCGTCTTCGACGGCGCGTATTCCCCGTCCGAGGCGGGCACCGGGTAGTGGGGACCGAAGCTCGGCGGGTTGGTCGCGTAGGGCACCTTGGTCCCCGGCTGGACGTGCGTCCGGTTCGCGTCGGTCCGGGCGATCGAGTCGGGCGTATCAAGCGTGGTGCACCCGGCGGCCTTGACCGCAGCATTCAGGTCGCTGATCTTCAAAGCCGGGAGCTTGACGCCGCTGGTGTCAGCGGCCTTGACCGGGCTGCCGGTGCCGTTGGCCTTGCTGCCGCCGCTGCCGGACACGATGACGACCGCGACCACGGCGACGACGATGACCGCGAGCAGGCCACCGAGGCCCATCTGCATCCGGCGCGTGCGCTGCTCGCGCTCCTGGCGCGCTCGCTCTTCGGCCAAACGGCGCTGACGCGCCTCTTCTTTCTGCTGCTTACGAGAGGCCATGGACGGTGTTTCCTAACTGACGACGCCCCGGACCAGCAGGATAGCGACGACGAGGGCCACCACGCCGCAGGCGAGCGCGACGAGGGCGGCGAGGAGGCGGAGGCGGACGGCGCGGGAATTCATCAGCCGTTCGCCTGGTCGACGATCAGAGCGGTGAATGGGGGCTGACCGGGCGGCGTGATCTGGAACGACAGGCCCCACTTGCCGACCATGACGAGGGCCGGCGCCGAGCGCGCGTAGACCCCCGGTGAGGTCTCTCGAAGCTGGTACTCCTGCTGTGGCATCTGCATCTCCAGGTGGTTGAAGGCGAGCGTGACCGTCGCGCCGCGCACCGGCTGACCGCCCTTCGTGATGCGCAGAGCGAAGTCGTCCGGCGCGGCCGCCTTGTTGGGCGAGACGAGGACCTGCAGCTGGTAGGCGCCGTGCAGGACGGTGTGGGCAACCCGCCCCGGGCCCACCTTGGCCAGCGCCGAGTTCTGTAGCGCGAACGACGGCGGCGGCGGCGCGAGGCTCGAGAGCAGCGCGGCGGCGAACGCGGCCCCGGCGACGATGGCCACCTCGCCGCTGGCCAGCCGGCGGAGCAGGCGGGCGGCGCCCTCGCCGCGCTCCACCTGCTCGTGTTCGGCCATCAGTCCGGGCTTGCTCCGCAGCAGGTTGCCGGAGGCCAGCGCCACCGCGCCGGCGAGCAGACCGATCTTGACCAGGATCGCGACCCCGTAGCCGGTCTTCCACAGGGCGTTGACAGCCGGCATGTGGATGATCGTGGCGCCGATGCCGGTGCCGAGCAGCACCAAGACCGAGACGAAGGCGACGTTCGAGAAGCGGGGTACGACGACGCGCAGGACCTCGACTCGGGAGGGCGCGCCAGCGGGCTTGTGCTCGGTCAGCGAGAGCCAGAGCACGAGCAGCCCGATCAACCCGCCAAGCCAGATCGAGCCGGCCACAAGATGGACGAAATCGAACAGCAACGCGAGCCCGCGCGGAGACGTCTGGCCGGCGTGGCCGACCGCTCCCGGGATCACGAGCACGGCCACGGCGGCGGTGAGCGCGCCGGTGGTGGCAAACAGCTCGGCGAAGGAGCGCTGCTCGCGCTCGGGCCGGTCGAGCCACAGCGCGATCCAGCCGGCGACGCAGAACAGCGCGAAGCACAGCTCCATGTCGACATATCCGCGGCCGAAGGCGGTGACGCGATACAGCGGTACTAACGCCCCGAGGTCGAAGACCGAGCGCAGCGAGTCGTTGGCGATGGCGAAGTCGAGATAGACCGGAATCGCGATCAACCCGACGATCGAGGCCGCGACGAACGAGACGGTGAGCGCGCGCAGGGTGGCGCCCGGCGTCCGGCGGATCGTCGGGCGCGCGATCAGCATGCGCAGGACGAACAGGCCGATCGCGGCCATCGCGCTGATGAACATGACCCAGCGGGCGACGAGCAGCTGGGCGGTGACGGCAGTCGCGCTCACATGCGGGATCGGGAACTGGGGCGCGGGGCCCGGGTTGGGGCCGATCGCGAACGTGAACGCGCCCTGGACGGGATGGCCGTCGACCGAGATCGCGCGCCAATAGACGAGGAACCAGCCCTCGCGCAGACCGCGCTGGAGCGGCACGATCAAGGTGTCGGGATTGGCGGCCGAGCGACGCACCGCCCCGGCGGTACGCTGGGTGCCGGAAGCGTCGGTCACCGAGGTGATCGCGAAGCGCGGTTCGACCGCCTCGTCGTAGGTCAGCGCGACTTGGCTCGGAGGCGAGTCGAGCACGCCGCTGGCCGCCGGCACGGTCTTGACCAGGTAGGCGTGCGCCGACGCCGCCGCTGGCAGCGCGAGCGCCAAGCCGAGCACGGCCACCGCGGCGGGCAGCCACCGCCGGCGCCTCACATCAGCTCACCTTCAGCGTGTACGGCGCCGTGATGACCTTGCCGCCCAGCTTCATCTGGAGGAACAGCTTCCAGGTGCCGGGCACGGGCAAGAGCACGCCGAGGGTGAGCTTGCCCGGCGCGGTGGCCTGACCGGCGACCCGGGCTCCGCCGAGCACGCTGGTGCAATTGACGGCACCGGCGCCGCACACGTGCGTGTGGAAGTAGTCGAGCGAACCTTGGTGGAAGAAGATCGCGTGGGCCAGGGCGCCGAACCAGGGAACGAAGTCGACCTTGCGTCCCTGCGGATCGCGCACGCTGACGTTGACGAACTGGGCCTGGACGGCATGCAGCGAGGGGTGGCCCTGCATATCGATCCGGTAGCCGTCGATCGTCTGGTTCCCCGTGAACGCCGGCAGTGGCGAGGGCCGGTATTTCCCGCTGACGATCACGCTGCGGAAGAGCTGGAAGTTCGGCTGCCCGCCGGGGATGTTCGGATAGACGTCGACCAGCACCCGGTAGGGGCCCGGGGCCGGGAAGCGCACCTTCTGCTGGAGCAGCCCGTTCGGCCCCACCGGCGGGTGCTCGTGGATGATGTACTTGAGATCGTCGCGGACGATGATCAGGTGCACGCCGGTGTGGGGGCCGCCCCCGGTCTTATAGGCGGTGAGCGGTTTGCCGCCCGGCATCTGCACCGTGAACGACATAGTTGTCGGACGCCCGGGCGCGACCGGCGCCGCAGGTTGGAAGCCCGACAGGGTGAACTGGCGCGCCGCGGCGATCTTGGGCACGCTGACGGCGCCACCGCCGGAGCTGCCGCCGCAGCCGGCCAGCAGCGCCGTCATGGACAGGGCGCCGGCGAGGACGACAAGCCACGCGCTGATGCGCAACCCCCTCATCGCAGCGCCGCCTGAATCGCCTGCGTGAACGCGTTGACGCCGAAGGAGCCCTCCAGGCGCGCCGCGATCTTGCCCTGGCGGTCGATGGTGAACAGCCACGGCTCGGTCTGAAGGTGAAAGGCCTTCAGCTGCGGCCGCAGCCCCTTACTGGGCTGGTTGTTCACGTAGACCTCCTCGTGGATGAAGGCCGCCTGCTTGCCGAAGCGACGCTCGAGCTGGACGGCAATGTCCGTCACCGGTCCGCACACCTTGGAGATGCACAGCTGCGGCGTCGAGAACAGCAGCACGATCGGCCGCTTGCCGAGAACGTCCTTGAACGAGACGGCGTGCATGTCGTCGGGCGGGACCCGTGTCGTCAGCAGCGACGTGTTCCCGCCGACCGAGCCCGACGTGTCGGTGGCGATGGCCGGCGGGCGCTGACCGACCGCGGGGATCGGGGAGGATGGCGCCACCGCGACCTCGCCGGGCGCGCCGATCAGCCCCGATGAGGTGCGGGTCAGCGAGAGCAGGGTGTAGGTGGCGGCGTGGGGCAGCGGGAGCTCGGCGGCGTAGATGGCCCGGATGCCGCCCGGCCCGGTGTTCTGCTGGCTGCGGTCCTGCGGCGGGACGGTCATCGGGTCGGCCGGGGCCAGGAACGGTCCCTGGGCCGGGCTGTTCGGCGAGCGCGCGATGTAGACCGCCGTGGGTGCATAGATGAAGGCGCCCGTGCTCGTATTCAGCGCGAACGCGAATCGTCCTGTGCCGGGTGTGAAGGTGCCGGTGGCGGCACCGAGCTGGGCGCTGGCGCGAACCGTGGAGGCGAGCTGCTGGAGCGTCTTCCCGCGGGCGGGCGGGAACTGGTCGGTCCGCGGATGCTCGGCGGCGGGGAGCTCGGAGATGGCCGGCGGGGGACCCTTGGTCGAGGCGGCGCTGGTGGTCGGAGAGTCGGTCTGCGTCGTCGAGGCGGTCGAGGCGGTCGAGTTGCTCGAGCTCGACGAGGAGGACGACCCGCAACCGGCGAGCGCGGCCGCCACGGCGAGGGCCAGGATCGGCGTTATGCGTTGTCTATATGTAGTCATGGTCTCCAGGTGAGGGAAGCAAGGCCGGCGCGGTCATGTGTTCACCGCCGAGAGCAGCCACAGGCCGAGGCAGGTGAAGCTCACCATCACGACGAGCATCCAGCGCTGCGATTCGGCCGCGGCGCGGGGTTCGCCGTAGACGACGAGGGCGCGGTCGTGGGCCAGGGCGAGCCCCGACACATGACCGGTCACGAGGGCGCCGACCTGGACGTACCAGATGAGCGCCGCGCTCAGCAGCCCGTAGTCGATGCGCACGCCGGCGGTGCCGAACAGATTGGCGCCGGTGCCGAGCGGATCCGAGATCAGATACGCGGTGGCCTGCCCCTGGGTGACGAGGAGCGAGAAGTAGTGGGCGAGCAGGTAGCCGAACGCGATCGGGGCGAGCGAGTGCGCGAACGTGCCGGCCAGGCGTCGGGCGGGATGATTGGGCGAGACCAGGCTCATGCCGGCGATGCCGACGCGATAGAGACCGACGCACAGCGCCACGGCGGCCAGCAGACCCACGGTCAGGGCAAGTTCGAGCGCCGCGGTGCCGCCGAGGCCGAGGTCGCGCAGGGCTCGCTGCAGGGACGGTGAGACGCTCCGCCAAACCGGTCCGTTAATGAATCCGTCGAACGTGGTCGTGCCGATCATGGTGCACAGGAGCGCCGTGGTTCCGGGCAGCGAGCGGACGTCGGTCAGGCCGGCGAGCGGCGGCCGGCGCCAGACGGCCCCGGCGCGATATTCGAGCGGCGACAGGCGGGCGAAAAGGTTGAAGGCGACAGCGAAGGCGTCACCGCGCTCGGTCCAGGCCTCGATGCCGAAAGCAGCCATTCCGCACAGCGCGACCAGCGCGTAGGCCACGGCGAGGACGGCGAGCGTGGCCGGGTGCTGGCGGCCGACGAAGACCAGCTCGAGCCAGCCGAAGGCGAGGATCCCGGCCGCGGCGGGCCAGTAGCCGAGGCGGTCGGGATAAGGAAGGGGCGCCGGAACGCGCCGCCCGGCGGCGCGCCAGGCGAACGAGGCCGCCCGGGCGATAGCCCGCCACGGGTTGAACGCTCGGAACACGTCTCCAAACAGCGCGCTCAGTACCGGGATCCCGACCCAGAAGAGGACGAATACGGCGGTCGGGGCCAGGTTCGCGCCCGGGATCTGGCTACCGGCGACCCCGCTGAGGACGACGAAGCCGAACGCGGCGACGCCGAGCGCGCCGCAAATCGGTTCCAGTACCCGGGGCAGGCTGGCGATACGGGTGCGGCGAGCGTGTTCCAGGCGCGGCACCGACCACAGCGCGGGCAGGGCGAGGAACGAGACGATCAGCACGGCGCCGGCCGCCCAGGCGAACAGCCACGCGGGCACCGGCAGATAAGCGCGACCGACGAGCCCGTGGGCGAGCGCGCCGGCGGGCCAGGTCGCGGCGGCCGCGAGCAGCAGCGCGCCGGCGCCGGCGGCGGCAAGCGGACGTATTGGGAAATGCATGGCACGGCGGCAACTGGCCACCGCGGGTACGGCGCGGATCAAGTCGCTCCTCTGAGAGGCCCTGCGATCGGCCGCCGCACGCTGAGGCGCGGCGGTGAGGTCAGGCGGGGAGGAGCGAGTCGGGAGGCG
>JBJMLD010000106.1:0-14070 GCA_045805545.1 Solirubrobacteraceae bacterium
GAAAATGGCGAGCCCGCCGAGCAGCGGGGTCTCCTTGGTGGCCAGGCCCCGCTCGCTCGGTTTGGCCGTGGCGCCGATGCGCCAGGCCAGCCGCGCCGCGACCGGGGTCAGCAGCAAGGCCACGGCCGTCGCGACTAGGAAGGCAAGAACGGCGTCCCGATATTGCATGGGAGTCCGCCGTAGGATGGCAGCCGCAAAGGACTGGCTGCCACGGCGTCGGGGTCAGACGACCGCCGCGGCCCCCAACCCTGCGTAAAGCGGGTAGCGCTCGGCCACTGCAGCCGCGCGCTCGGTCAGCCCGGCGCGCTGGGACTCGAACTCGGCATCCGATGCCGTCAGGGCGGCCGCGATCACGTCGCCGACCTCGACGAAGTCCTCCACCTGGAGCCCGCGGGTGGCCAGGGCCGGCGTACCGATGCGCAGCCCGGATGACACGGCGGGCGGGCGCGGGTCGAACGGAACGGCGTTGCGGTTCACGGTGATCCCGATCGAGTGCAGCCTGTCTTCAGCCTGCTTGCCGTCCAACGAGGACTCCCGCAGGTCGCAGAGGACGAGGTGCACGTCGGTGCCGCCGGTGAGGACGTTGACGCCGTTGCCGGCGCCGAGCAGCGCCTCGGCCACGGCCTGGGCGCCGGACAGCGTGCGCTCCTGACGCTCGCGGAACGCCTCGGACGCCGCGATCTTCAGCGCCACCGCCTTGCCGGCTATCACGTGCTCGAGCGGGCCGCCCTGCTGTCCGGGGAACACGGCCGAGTTGATCTTGCGCGCCAGCTCCTCGGTGCACAGGATCATCCCGCCGCGCGGTCCGCCGATCGTCTTGTGGATCGTCGTCGTCGTCACGTGGGCGTGTGGCACCGGGCTCGGATGAAGTCCGGCCGCCACCAATCCCGCGAAGTGGGCAATGTCAACGACGAGGTACGCGCCGACGGCGTCGGCGATGGCGCGGAAGCGCTCGAAGTCGAGGAAGCGCGGGTAGGCGGACCAGCCGGCGAGGATCACCTTCGGCTGGCGCGCATGCGCGATCCGCTCGACCTCGTCCATGTCGATCCGGCTCGTCTCCCGATCGACGTGGTAGGCGGCGATCTCGTAGAGCTTGCCCGAGACGTTGATCGGCATCCCGTGCGTGAGGTGGCCGCCGTGGGCCAGCTCGAGTCCCATCATCGTGTCGCCCGGCTCGAGCAGCGCGTGATAGACGGCGGCGTTCGCCTGCGCACCGGAGTGCGGCTGGACGTTGGCGTGCTCCGCGCCGAACAGCGACTTGGCCCGGTCGATGGCCAGCTGCTCGGCCATGTCGACGTACTCGCAGCCGCCGTAGTAGCGCTTGCCGGGATACCCCTCGGCGTACTTGTTGGTGAGGACCGAGCCCTGGCACTCGAGCACGGACACCGGCACGAAGTTCTCCGAGGCGATCATCTCGAGCGTGCGCTGCTGGCGCTCGAGCTCCAGCCCGAGTACCTCGGCGATCTCCGGATCGACCTCGGCCAGAGGTCGGTTGAAGAAGTCTGGCGGCAGCTCCGTACTCATCGAGTCGACGATACCAGTGGCAGTGGCGGGAATCTCTGGATACGCTGCGCGTCGTGGCGGGTGAGGGCATCCTCGAGGCGAGTGGCGACGACGGCGGCGGCGGCTGGCACCGCCTGCGCCCGGTAAAGGCGCGCTGGCCGTGGATCACCGGCGGCCTGGTTCTGCAGCTGATCGGCGTCGGCGCGCCGGCCGTCTACGTCATCACGAAAGCCCACCACGAGAACTTCAGCGGCGAGATCTCCAAGGCGACGCTGACGCTGGCCTGGCGGCAGGCCGTGCATTCGCATACCGGACTGGCGCTGCTGGCCGCCGGCGCCGCCGTGTTCGTGATCGGCGCGGTGCTGCTCGCGCGTCCGTTCGTGAAAAGCTGGATCACGCTGTTCGTGGCCATCCCGCTGGCGGCGGTCGCCGGCGTGCTCGTGCTCGGCGTGGCCGCGCTCGTCGTGGCCGTCATCTTGGCCGCCGCCGGCGACTTCTTCGATTTCGGGACCAGCGCGGGCTCCGGCGGAAGCAGCCGGAAGCGCAAGCGCGACGAGGAAGATGAGCCCGACGCGCCGCTGGTGAGCCCCGAAGAGGCCTAGGCACGGCCAGCCCAGCTCAGCCGAGCGCCGCCCGGAGCTCGGCCTCCCCCACCGCGCCGGCTCGCACGACCGACCATCCGCCGCCTTCCTCGTATCCCCGCAGGTCGACGACCGTCGAGGCCACGCCGGGAAGCTCGCCGCCGTCGACGATCAGGTCGACGGTGGCCCGGAAGAACTCGGGCACGTCCTCCAGACGGCGCGGCTCGGCGCCACCGGCGCGGTTCGCGCTTGACTGAAGTACCGGCCAGCGGACCTCCGACAGCGCCGGCACGACCGGAACGCGCAGCCCGATCGTCCTCGGGTCGGCGCCACATGCGAGCGGGAAGCGCTCAGCCGGATTGGGCAGCAGCACCGTGACGCCGCCCGGCAGCAACGCGGTCAACCCCCGCTGCGTGCGAGGACCCAGCTCGGGCAGTGCCGCGACGGCCAGCTCGACGTCGAAGAACATGACCGCCGAGGGCTTCTCGAGCGGCCTGCGCTTGAGCAGGTAGAGCCGCTCGACGGCGATCCGATTGCTCGGGTCGCAGGCCAGCCCGTACACGGTATCGGCCGGGAACAGGGCCACCCCACCGACGGCCAGGCAGCGCTCGAAGGCCGCCGAGCTCGCGGCCGGCGAGTCGGGCTGATCCGCGCCGCCCGCGCTCACCGCCGGCCGACTACCACGCGCTCGTGCCCGGCCAGGTCGCGCCGGCGCTCGACCGAGCCGTATCCCGCGTCCGCCAGCAGCGCCGCCACGGCGTCGCCCTGGTCGAAGCCAATCTCCAACGCGACGAACGGCACGTCATCCAGCGCGGCCACCAGCCGGCGGATCACATCCAGCCCATCCGCGCCGGCAAATAGCGCCCGCGCCGGCTCCCAAACGCGTACCTCAGGAGCCAGCTCCGACCCTTCCGCGACGTAGGGCAAGTTCGCAACCACCGCGTCGCAAGCCAATCCGCCGAGCAGGTCGCCGACCACGAACGCCACGTCCAGTCCGAGGCGCTCCGCGTTCGCCGACGCGACCGCCACCGCGTCAACATCGACGTCTGTCCCTGACACGTGCAGATCGGGACGCTCGTCCTTGAGCGCCAGCGCCACCGCGCCGCTTCCAGTGCCGACGTCGACGACGGCAGTCCCGCCCGGCAGCGACAGCCCCATCTCCACGAGCAGCTCGGTCTCCGGTCGCGGGATCAATACCCGGCGATCGACGGCGAGCGACAGACGGCGGAACTCCTTGACCCCGAGGATGTACGCAACCGGCTCGCGCGCCGCCCGCCGCGCCACCAAAGCTTCGAAGACCCGAAAAGCATCGTTGTCAACCACTGCTCCGGCGTCCACCACCAACCGCGCGCGGTCCACACCCAGAACGGAGGCCAACAACAGCTCGGCGTCGAGTCGCGGCGTGTCGCAGCCGGCGGCGACCAGCGCCGCAGCCGCGTCGCGCACCGCCGCCTGCACCGAATCGGGTCCCGCCGTGACCGCCTCAGGCAACCGCCGACTCCTCCAAGCGGCGGCGCTTTTCGTCGTCCTGGAGGGCGGCCGTGATCTCATCCATTTCGCCCATCAGCACGGCGTCGAGGTTGTGGACGCGCAGACCGATGCGATGGTCGGTCACGCGCTTCTCAGCGAAGTTGTAGGTGCGGATCTTCTCCGCGCGCTCGCCGGTCCCAACCTGGGCCTGGCGTGACGCGCCGATCGATGCCTGCTGCTCGGCCAGCGCGCGCTCGTACAGACGCGCGCGCAGCACCCGCATCGCGCGCTCGCGGTTCTGCAGCTGCGACTTCTCGTCCTGCATCGAGACGACGACCCCGGTCGGCTTGTGCGTGATGCGCACCGCCGAGTCCGTCGTGTTGACCGACTGCCCGCCCGGACCGGAGGACCGATACACGTCGATTTGCAGATCGCTCGGGTCGATCTCGACCTCGACGTCGTCCGCCTCGGGCAGCACGGCAACCGTGGCAGTGGAGGTGTGGATGCGTCCCTGTGACTCGGTCTCCGGCACGCGCTGTACGCGATGGGTTCCGCCCTCGAATTTGAACACCGAATACGCGCCGTCGCCCTTGACCGCAAACGTGTACGTCCCGTCCCCGATCGCCAGCGGCTCGACCGTGAACCCGCGCCGCTCGGCGTAGCGGGTGAACATGCGGTACAGAACGCCCGCCCACAGTCCGGCTTCGTCGCCGCCCGCCCCGGGACGGATCTCGACAATCACGTTCTTGTCGTCGTTGGGATCGCGCTCAACCATGGCGATGCGGATCTCCTCCTCGAGCGCGGCCATCCGCTCACGCGACGATTCGAGCAGCGCTCGCAGCTCGGGGTCGTCGCCGTCCTCGGCCAGCAGCTCGCGCGCGCCCGCGAAATCATCCGCGGTGCGGCGATACTCGACGGCCAGCTTGGCCGCCGGCTCAAGCTCGCGATAAGCGCGGCTCGCCGCGGTGAAACGAGCCCGATCGCTGATCACCGCCGGGTCGGACAGCTCGTCCTGCAGCGCTCCAAACCGCGATTCGATCTGCGCAACCAGCTCATCAATCACAGAAGCGAGTGTAGGCCCGCCAACGCGGCCCCGGACTAGGCGACCACCTCGACACCCAGCATGTCCTCGGCCGTGGCCTCGCCCGGCTTCTCGACGGCCAGCACCGCACTGAGCGACGCGATCGACACCGCCAGCTGGTCGAGGTCCGGCTCGCGGGTGGTCAGCTTCTGCAGCTGCATGCCTGGCCACATGACGACCCGCACCCAGCGCTTGCGCCGGTTGCGCCCGGCCCACTTGATGACCTCGAACGAGAGCCCGGCGATCAGCGGCACGCCGAGAATCCGGGTGAGCACGAGCAGCCACCACGCCGGCAGGCCGATCGGCGCGAACACGAAGATGGCCATGATCATAACGATGAGCAGGAAGCTCGTGCCGCAGCGCGGATGCAGGCGCGAGTACAGCTTGGCCCGTTCGGGCGTCAGCTCATCCTCGGCCTCGTAGCACGAGATCACCTTGTGCTCGGCCCCGTGGTACTCGAACACGCGGCGCAGGTCGCGCAGGCGCGAGAGCAGATACAGGTAGCCGAGGAAGATCGCCGTGCGCAGCACGCCCTCCACCAGCCAGAACAAGAGCGAGGAGCCGAGCTGGTGCTTGATCAGGCTGGTCAGCCCGACCGGGACGACGAAGAACAGACCGATCGCGAACACGATGGCCACCACCACCGTGCCGGCCCAGGCGCCACCGGAGATCTCCTGCTCCTCCTCGGGCAGCTGGGCGTTGGCCGAGATGCCGAGCGCCTTAAGTCCGATGCCGAGCGACTCGCCGAGCGCGACGACGCCGCGGATCACCGGCAACCGGTACACGCGGCGGCGCTTCATCAGCGAGCGCAGCGGGAATCGCTTGACGTCGATTTCGCCGAGTGCGCCGGCGGGCGCACCCTCGAGTGCCGGCTTGCGCACGGCGACGGCCCAGGTGGAGACGCCGCGCATCATCACGCCCTCGAGCACCGCCTGGCCGCCCAGCGGTGCATCGCGCGAGGCGGTCAGGCGTCCTTCCTCGGCCCTGGCCCCCTCGCTCAACGCGATTGCCCTCGCCTAGGAGGCGCTGGCGGTCGGACGAGCGCCACGACGGCCCTTGGCCACACGGCGCTGGAAGCGCTCAACGCGACCGCCGGTGTCGACGAGCTTCTGCCGGCCCGTATAGAACGGGTGGCACGCCGAGCAGATCTCGACGTGGATCTCGGACTTCGTCGAGCGCGTCATGAACTCGTTGCCGCAGGTGCAGCGGACGTGAGCGTCTACGTATTCGGGATGGATCTCGGTCTTCATCGTGATATGGAGTCTAGCGGCGCCGAGGAGGCTTCCGGCGAGGCTCCCTCACGTGAGCGGCGTCTACGTCGTCGTGGTCACGGTGTTGTCGGCGAGCTTGCAGAACAGGTCACCCAGCGCACCGCCGCCGCGGGTCGCCGTCACGACCAGGTGCACGCGGTTGAGATCGACGACCAGGCCCAGGAGCTTGAGATCGAGCGGTCCGACCACCAGGTCGAGCACGGGGCAGGTGGCGACCGCGGCCTGGCTCGCGCTGACCGCGGGCTGTAGGTAGGCGGTGAAGCGCACGGCGTGCCCGTGGCCACGGCGGATGCTGTGGTTCAGGGCACGGGCCGCCGAGGCCCGCGCCGAGGCGACCTTGGCCCGTGCGAGCTTGCAGAACAGCGACCCGAGCACGCCGCCGTGCGGATCGCCGGTGACGTCGAGCGTGACCCGGTCAAGGTGTGCATGCAGCCCGAGCAGGCTGAGCGTCAGCTCGTTGAGGAACAGGTGAAGCACACGGCAGCTTCCGCCGGAGGCGGCGCTCAGCGCCACTCGCGTGTGCACGGTCGTCACGTGCCCGCGGTTGTCGGTCAGCTTCGCCGTGACCTGACCGGTGGCTGTGAGCGTTCGCCCGGCCGCGGCGAAGCGCAGCACCTCGACCCCTACCGAGAGCTTGGTCGGTCGCGCCGAAGCCGGGTTGCTCGGTGCCGCGGGAGCGCTCCCGGCCGAGATCGCCGCAGCCACCCCCAGGACCGCAGCCAGGCTCATCGTGGCCAAGCGCCAACTCCGCAACATGCCTTCCTCCTCCAGTCCGTCCGGCCTCAGCGTGACGGATGCGGATCTACCCGGTGCGCTGGGTGCGCAAGCGCGCGAGAGCGGGCGGCTAGGGCTGGCCGGCCGAGCTGGAGCAGACGGCCGTCAACGTGTTGTTGGCGCGGTTGAAGTCGTCGACGGTGCCGTCGGGGTCGGCGGTGATCGTGCTGGCCGCGGTGTTACTGCACACCGGACCGACGAACGAGGTCAGCTGGCTCTTGAGCGTCGAATGGGCTTTGAGCAACGGGATCGTGTGGTTCTGCTGCTGCGGCCCGCCGCCCGGCGCAGCGAACTGAAGATCGAACGAGCGCGCAGCGGTGGCGCCGTTGTTAGCGATCGTCGCCACATAGACGTTGCGGTTCGGATGCCCGGGGTCCGGCTGCACGTCGATCGACTGCACTTGGAGATCGGGCCGAAGCTCGGGCTGGTTGCAGGTGGCCGTCCACCGGCTCGTGGTGGCGAGGGTCTTTCCGTGCGCGCCGGTCCAGCGGAACGAGACCTTGTAGCGGTAGGAGGCCGGCGCGGCCAGGTCGATCACCGACTTGTGCAGGATCCACACGTCGCCGGAGCGCTGGCCGAGGGTGGGGTTAGAGGGCGAGACCCAGCTGCCGAGATCGCCGCCGCTGACGCCACTCCACGGCCCGCCGGCTCTCGTGCGCGTGAGCAGCTCGAAGCGCAGCGCCATCTTCTTCGTCCCCTTGACCGGCCGCATCACCGCAGTGACCGAGACGGTGCGAGCCACCGGGCGCACGGCGCGCTGACAGGAGAAGCCGCGCAGGTGCGCCGGCAACTGTGTCGCGCTCACCTCGACCGCCCCGCCGACAAGCACTGCTAGGCCAGCGGCGGCGGTTATGACGATCCGCCTCATACTCCGTTAACAAGTCGCGCGGCTGGAAGTTGCCGCTATGCCATCAAGCCCGGGTGCCTAGGTCAACGTGTACAGCGGACCGTCGCCACCCTCGGGCGGCGTCAGGCGTCCGCCCTTGGCCGTGATCGCCCCGCACTGCACGCAGTTCGTGTAGTTGACGATCACGTCGACGGGTCCCGACTCCGGCGCGTCGTCAGGGATCTCGTACACGCCGGCCGGGCACATCCAGGCCCACGTCTCGGCAATTTCCCGAGGCACGTTCTTGTGCACGCGTATGTGGTTCGGCGCGTCGTCGCGAGTCGCGTTGCCCGAGATGTAGACCGAGCTCAGCTTGTCGAACACGTACTTGCCGTCCGGCTTCGGATAGCGCTCCTTCGTGTTGCCCACGAACATCGGCTCGGCGTCATCGCGATGCCATTCCTGGCGACCCGGCGGGACGCGGCCTTTGGACATGATCGCGGGACCGGCCAGCAGGCTGCCCACGAGGAAGCCCTTTTGGAACGCCTGCCGGGTGTTGCGCACCTGGTAGAGCTCCTTGCCGATCGTCGAGTCCTCGACGGCCTGCTCGTAGGTCTCGAGCGAGGCCCCGGTCTTCAGATGGTTGTAGATCGCCTCGGCGGCGAGGATCCCCGACTTGATGCAGTGGTGCACGCCCTTGAGCGCCGCCGTGTCGACCATGCCGCCGGAGTCGCCGACCAGAACGGCGCCCGGCATCGACAGCTTGGGCATCGACCAGTACCCGCCGCCGGGGAGCGCCTTGGCGCCCCAGCCGACACGCTCGCCGCCGTCCAGGATGTCCTTGACCAGGGGGTGCGTCTTGAATGCCTGGAGCAGGTCGTGGGCCGAGGTCGTCGCGTCGCGGTAGTTGAGGTCCACGACGAACCCGATCGAGACCAGGTCGTCGCCGGTCTTCTCGTCCTTCATCGGGTACATCCACGTGCCGCCGAGCTGCCCGTACTTGGACGACACCTTCAGCGGCCAGGGCTGGACGAAGGTGTGGATCACGCGGTCGAGCGGCTTCTTGACCTTCCAGACCTCCTTGACCCCGAGCTCCCAGACCTGCGGCTCGCGGCCGGCGGCCAGGCCGAACTCCTTGATCGCCGCGCCGGTGAGGTGACCCCAGCTGCCTTCGGCCAGGACGGTGACCCTGGCCTTGATGTCGGTACCGGGCTCGAAGTTGCCGAGCGGCTCGCCGTCCTTGCCCCGGCCCTTGTCGCCGGAGCGAACGCCGAGGACCTTGCCGTCCTCGACGATCAGCTGCGTGGCCGATGTCTCGGTGAGGACGTAGGCGCCGCCCTCCTCGGCCTGGCGCTGCTGATAGCGGGCCAGCGCCGCCACGGACACGACCTCGTTGCCGTGATTCTTGAAGTTCGGCACGGCGGGAATCGGAACCCGAAGCTTCGTCTTCGGACCGGTGAGCATGTAGACCGACTCCTTGGTCACCTCGCCAAAGGCGAAGCGTTCCTTGCGCCAATCCTCACGGCTCAACTCGGGGAACAGCTCCTGCAGCGGCGCCGGGCGCATGACCGCGCCAGAGAGGTTGTGGCCGCCGCACGTCTTCGCCTTCTCGATCACCGCCACCGGGACCTCGCCCAGCTTCTCCATCGTCTCCGGATCGTCGCCCAGCAGCTGGAGCAGCCGGTTGGCCGTGGCCAGTCCGGCCGTGCCGCCGCCGACGATCGCCACGCCGACGTCGATCCGCTCGTCCTCTGAGTCGAGCTCGCGCTTGACGAACTCGCCGACAGAATCGACCGGGGGCGGAAACTCACTGGGAGCTGGATGACCGTTGTTGCGCGACATCTCAGCTCAGGACCCCTTCTTCGCCTTGATCGCGTCCGTCAGCTTGGGCAGGATCTTGTTCAGATCGCCGACGATCCCCAGGTCGGAGAACTCGAAGATCGGCGCGTTGGCGTCCTTGTTGATCGCGACGATGTTCTCCGAGGACTGCATCCCGACCTTGTGCTGGATCGCGCCGGAGATCCCGGCCGCCAGGTACAGCTTGGGCGAGACCGTCTTGCCCGTCTGGCCGATCTGCGCCGCGTACGGGTACCAGCCGGCGTCGACCACGGCGCGCGTCGCCGCCACCGCGGTGTTGCCGCCGAACGCCTTGGCCAGTTCCTCGGCGAGCTGGAAGCCCTCGGGCTTGCCCAACCCGCGACCACCGGCCACGAGGATGTCGGCACCCTCGATGTCGACGTCAGCGCCGCGCTGCTCGCCGCGCTCAACCATCTTCGCCTTGTTCGACCACGGCGAGTACTCGACATCGACGTCGACCACCTCGGCCGGGGTGGGTGGGGACGAATTCTCCTGCCGGAGCTCGAACGCGTTGATCCGCCCGATGATGATGCCCAGATCGCCCGCGTAGCGGGAGACCGAGATCTTCGAGTCCTGGAGGATCGGACGCTCGGCGACGAGCTTGCCGTCCTCGGCGCGCACGGCCGTGACCTCCATCGTCACGCCGGCCTGCTTGCGCGCAGCCAGGCCAGCGCCGATCTCAAACCCGAGCAGGCCGCCGCCGAACAGCGCGTAGCCCTGCCCGTTCTCGTCGATCACCTTGGCCATCACATCGATGACCGGCTGGGCCAGGCCCTCGGGCCCCTTGGCCCGGAACACCTTGGTGGCGCCGTAGCCGCCGAGCGACTGACACAGCTCGTCGGTCAGGTCATCGCCGCCGACGACGACCGCATGGCACTGGCCGCCGGTCTCCTGCGCCCGGGCCGCTCCTTCGGAGACGGCGCCCAGGGAGTTCTTGTTGAACTCGCCCTCGCGGTGCAGCACGTAAGTGAGAACGTCAGCCATGGTTAGACCAGCTTCCTTTCGTCAAGCCAAGCGACGATCTTCTCGACCGTCTCGTTCGTGTCCTCGTCCTCGATGATCTGGCCGGCGGCCTTGGCCGGCGGATCGTGGAAGTCGCCGCACTGCACGCGCGAGCCATCCTCCCCGACGAGCGAGCCGTCGATCCCTACGTCGGCGCTGGCGACCGTCTCGAGCGGCTTCTTCTTGGCGCCCATGCTCGCCTTGAGCGATGGGTAGCGCGTCTCGTTGATGGCGTCGCCGACGGAAATGACGGCAGGGAGTTCGACCTCGACCGTGTCATAGCCGTACTCCGCCTGGCGCTCGCAGCGCAGGCCGCCGTCCGCCACGTCCATCTTGATCACCTGGGTCAGCGAGGGCATCTTCAGGTGGTCGGCCACCACAGCGCCGATCGTGTAGCACTCGCCGTCATCTGACTGCTGGCCGAGCAGCACGAGATCCGGGCTCTCTTTCTCCAGCGCCTTGGACAACGCGTATCCCGTGGCTGCGACGTCGGAGCCGGCCAGCGCGCCGTCGGTTAGATGCAGGCTGCGGTCGGCACCGAGCGAGACAGCCTTGTGCAGAGCGCGCACCGCGCTCTCGGGGCCCATAGTCACGGCGACGATCTCGTCCACCCCGACGGCGCCTCCCTCACGGATCTGCATCGCTGCCTCGATCGCGTGTGTGTCGTACGGGTTCAGGTTCTTCTCACCTGATCGGTCCATGCGGCCCGTCGAGGGGTCGATGCGCTTCTCGACAGCGGCGTCCGGAACCTCTTTGACCAGGACGCAAATCTTCAACTTGGGTGGCCTCCTAATCGAGTGTGGTCGGCAATATTACCCTGTTGACTGACGAGTCAATCGGTTCCCGGAACGTGGGTGTACCGCGGCTGGTCGGCGGCGGCGCTGGCATCCCCGGCTCCGGCGCCTAAGCGCGGACGGCGCCGCGGATGAAGTCGATCGCCTGCTGCGACGTCGCGCCGGGCGTGAACACCTCGGCCACGCCGAGCGCCTTCAGCTCCTCGACGTCGTCATTGGGGATCGTGCCGCCCACGGTGACGACGACATCATCGATCCCCTGCTCCTTGAGCAGCTCCATGATCCGCGGCACCAGCGTCATGTGCGCGCCGGACAGGATCGACAGCCCGACGGCGTCGGCGTCCTCCTGGATCACGGTCTCGACGATCTGCTCCGGCGTCTGATGCAGCCCGGTGTAGATGACCTCCATGCCGGCGTCCCGCAGCGCCCTGGCGATGATCTTCGCGCCGCGATCGTGGCCGTCGAGACCGGGCTTCGCCACGACGACGCGGATCTTCTTCTCGGCCGAGGTGCTCATGAGCAGGGGGCGGCGAGTGTAGATAACCCGCGGCCGACGCGTCCCGGCAACTCAGAAAGCCGGCGCTTCGCGGTAGGTCCCGAAGACCGATTGGAGTGTCTGCACCATCTCGCCCTCGGTGGCCTCGGCTCGGGCGGCGTCGAGCAGCAGCGGCATCAGGTTCGTGTCCGGGTCGTGCGCGGCTTCCTGGAGCCTCTCCAAGGCCGCCGACGCCGCGTCGGAATCCCGCGCCGACCGGAGCTTTTGGACGCGATCGACCTGGTAGGTCTCGAAAGCCGGGTCGATGCGAAGGATCGGCGTCTCGCGGTCATCGCCCTCGGTGTAGGCGTTGACGCCGACGACCTTGCGCAGGCCCGCCTCGACTTCGGTCTGGTACTGGAACGCAGCATCCGCGATCTCCCGCTGCGGGAAGCCGCGCTTGACCGCCTCGACCATCCCGCCGAGCTCATCGATCTTGCGGAAGTACTCGTACGCGTGCTCCTCCATCCGGTCGGTCAGGGCCTCGACGAAGTACGAGCCGCCCAGCGGGTCGATCGTGTTCGCCACGCCTGTCTCCTCGGCGATGATCTGCTGCGTGCGCAGCGCCACCCGGACAGCCTCCTCAGTCGGCAGCGCGAGCGCCTCATCGAAGCTGTTCGTGTGCAGTGACTGCGTCCCGCCGAGCACGCCGGCCAGCGCCTCGATCGCCGTGCGCACGATGTTGTTCAAAGGCTGCTGCGCGGTCAACGACACGCCCGCCGTCTGGGTGTGAAAGCGCATCAACAGCGAGCGCTCATCGCGCGCACCGAACGTGTCGCGCAGCTCGCGAGCCCAGATCCGCCGCGCCGCCCGGTACTTGGCGATCTCCTCGAAGAAGTCGATGTGGGCGTTGAAGAAGAAGCTGAGCCGCGGCGCAAACGCGTCGACGTCAAGCCCTCGCGCCACCGCCTGCTCGACGTAGGTCAGCCCGTCCTTCAAGGTGAACGCGAGCTCCTGCGCCGCCGTCGATCCCGCCTCGCGGATGTGATAGCCCGAGATCGAGATCGGGTGCCAGCGCGGCATGTGCCCCGAGCACCACTCGATCATGTCCGTGACCAGCCGCATGGCCGGATCGACCGGGAAGCACCACTCCTTCTGCGCGATGTACTCCTTGAGGATGTCGGTCTGGATCGTCCCGGCCAGCCGCTCGGACGCGATCCCGCGCCGCTCCGCCGCCACCACGTAGAAGGCCAGCATGATCGGGGCCGGCGCATTGATCGTCATCGACACCGTGACCTCGTCGAGCGGGATCGCCTCGAACAGCAACGCCATGTCATCGACGCTGTCGATCGCCACTCCCTCGCGCCCGACCTCGCCCAATGAGCGCGGGTGATCGGAGTCGTGGCCCATCAGCGACGGCATGTCGAACGCGGTCGATAACCCCGTCTGGCCGTGATCGAGCAGGTAGCGGAAGCGCCGATTCGTCTCCTCGGCCGTGCCGAAGCCGGCGAACTGGCGCATCGTCCACAACCGGCCCCGATACATCGATCCGTAGACGCCCCGCGTGTACGGATATTCACCCGGGAAGCCGATCGCCTCGTCGAGATCGGCCGGCAGGTCGGCCTCGGTATAGAGCGGCTTGACAGGCTCCCCGGACATTGTTGAGAACGGGGCGTCACGTTCGGGCGCGCGCACAAACGTCTCGCGCTCCCAGCGCTCGGCCTCACTCATACGCGGACGCGTCGCCATGCAACAGGCAAGTCTACGGTTGTTGCTCGGAGATACCGACGCTACGCTGTCGCGCCGGGGATGGGAATCAAACGCCTGCTCGCGTTCTGTCTGTTCGCCGGTCTCGTGCTGGCTGCGCCGGCGCACGCGGCGATTACGGCCTCGACCATCACGGCTCCGGGCAATGGCAGCGAGCTGTTCTTCAACGGCGACAGCGGCGCGGGCAGCCTGACGGTGCGCGGGACGGTCACCGGCGCCACCGCGGCTAGCAAGGGCGACCTCGTCTGCTACACGGTCTCCGACACGAAGCTGACCAAGATCGCCTCCGGCGTCGACGTCTCCACCGGCGCCTTCGCGATCAACGCCTCGCTCTCGCCGATCGCCGGCTTCGCCTGCCGCCTGGCCATGATCCCGGCTGGCACGAGCAAGACCGGGAGCGCCGCGGCGGTATTTGGCGGTCCCGCGATCAGCGTCTCGGATCAGTTCTCGCACTCATCGTCGGGCAGCCTGTTCGGCTACTACGTCCTGGTCGGCACGCTGCCCTGGTCGTTCGCCTTCCAGTCGCTCGGCGACTGCCCGGTGACGACATCGTTCGCCACCGATCCGTCCACACTGGGCAGCTTCTCGCTCTTCGCCGGCAATGCCTGCCTGCCCAAGTCCAGCGGCGTCGGGCCGGCCGCCGGCACCCGCTCCTCGCTCCAGGTCGAC
>JBJMLD010000107.1:0-28857 GCA_045805545.1 Solirubrobacteraceae bacterium
CCGGCGGCGGAAAGCGTCGCGGGCGAGATCGGAGCCCAAGCGGTGGCGTTCGCGCTCGATGTGACGGACCCCGCGCAGTCGAGGCCTTCCTCGACGCCGCCGAGGAGCGGTTCGGAGCGCTGGGCGTCCTGGTCAACAACGCCGGCGTCGAATGGGTCGGGCCGTTTCACGAAGAACCGGACGAAGTGACGAGACGAGAGATCGAGATCAACCTGTACGGGACGACGGTCGGTTCGAAGCTCGCCTTCAGGCGCATGCTGCCGCGGCGTGATGGCCATCTCGTGAACGTCGCGTCCGGAGTGGGTCGCGTGCCGTTGCCGGGAAGCGCGACTTACGCGGCGACAAAGTACGGCGTCGTCGGCCTGACCGAGTCGTTGCGCCTGGAGTACCGGCTCAGCGGCGTCCGCTTCACCGTGATCCAGCCATCGCAAGTGGAGACCGGAATGATCGACGGTCAAGCTCGGCCGCGTGCGCTCCCGGTCGTGTCCGCGGACGACGTGGCGCGGGCCGTCCTCGAGGCGATTCGGGGTCGCCGCTTTGAGGTCTGGGTCCCGCGCTCCCAGGGCGCGACGGCCAAGCTCGCGGCGATCCTGCCGCGCCGGATGCGGGAGGCGATCATGCGCGCGATCGGCGTGACGCGCATCGCCGGTTCATACGACGCCGCGGCGCGCTCCGAGTACCACCAGCGCGCCTTCGGCCGCGACTCCTGACGGTTAGAGTCCTCGCTCACCTCTGGTCCCGGACGAGGATGTGAGCCATGCCATTTGCTGAGGTCAACGGTCAACGGCTGAGGTTTGACGACAGTGGAGGGGACGGTCCCGCTGTCGTCCTGTCTCACGGCTTCCTGATGGACCGCGAGATGTTCGAGCCGCAGGTGAAGGCGTTGGCTCCGGAGCATCGGGTGATCACGTGGGACGAGCGCGGCTTTGGCGAGACGGAGTTCGACGGGCAGCCGTTCACCTACTGGGACTCGGCGCGCGACTGCCTCGGCCTGCTCGACCATCTCGGCCTCGACGACGCCGTCCTCGGCGGCATGTCGCAGGGTGGGTTCTTGTCGATGCGCGCCGCGCTGCTGGCGCCGGAACGGGTGAGGGCCCTTGTCCTGATCGACACGCAAGCGGGTCCGGAAGATCCCGAACGCCTACCGACCTACCGGCAGATGCAGCAGACCTGGCTCGAGGCCGGGCCGGTGGACGAGCTGACGCAGGCGGTCGCCCAACTGATCCTCGGCGATCCCGCGATCAACGAGGTGTGGATCGAGAAATGGCGCGCGGCGCCGCGCGAGAGCCTGAAGGCTCCGGGAGACTGCCTGTTCGACCGCGAGGACATCACTGATCGCCTCGGCGAGATCGACTGTCCGGCGATCGTCTTTCACGGCACGGCGGACCTGTCGGTCGAGATGGAGAAGGCCGAAGCGCTGTGTCGCGGTTTGTCCGGCTGCCGAGGTCTTGTGCGGATCGACGGGGCCCCGCACGCGTCCAACCTCACCCATCCCGACGAGGTCAACGGCCCACTGCTCGAGTTCCTGCGGTCGCTGCAAGCGTAGGGTCGGCCGATGCCTGAGTGGCGTCCGTTCTAGACTCGCTCATCTGATGGACAGAATCACTATGACAACTGAGGAGCTGGCCAACCTCCGGGAGGAGCTGAGTCGCCTGGAGACCGATGGCCGGCGCGCCATGGCAGCCAGGATCAAGACCGCGCGCGAGTGGGGCGATCTGAAGGAGAACGCCGAGTATCACTCGGCCAAGGAGGACCAGGCGCATCTGGAGACGAAGATCGCCCGGCTTCGTGGCCAGCTGCGCAGCGCAGCGGTGGTCGAGGTGAGTGGCTCGAGCCACACGGTCGAGCACGGCTCGACGGTGTCCTACACCGACCGGGGCACGAACCGCAGCCAGACGTTCACGATCGTCTCGCCGTATGACGCAAAGCCGGCGGAAGGGGCGTTGTCCGTCGCCTCGCCGATCGCCAAGGCCCTGATCGGGCACGGCGTCGGCGATGTGGTGGAGGTCCAGACACCGACGGGGATGCGGGCGCTTCAGATCGAGTCGATCAGCTGACGTCGTCGGCGACTGGGGCGTCGGCCGTAGTTGGCCGCTTCAGCGAGTTCTTCAGCACCTTGCCCATGTCGTTGCGCGGCAGGCTGTCCAGGTAGTGGACCGTGCGAGGGCGCTTATGCGGGGCCAGGAGTTGGGCCACGTGGTCGGCCAGCTCGCGTTCGGACGGCGGCGGGTCGGTTGCGGGGACGACCCACGCCGCGACGCGTTCGCCGAGATCCGGATCTGGCTCGCCGGTGACCGCGACCTCGGCGACGCCCGGATGCTCGAGCAACGCCGCCTCGATCTCGCCCGTCCCGATCTTGAAGCCGCCACTCTTGATCAGATCGGTCGCCTGTCGGCCGATCAGACGGATGTACCCGTCCGGCTCGCGTGTGGCCACGTCGCCGGTTCGAAACCAGCCGTCGTCGGCGAACGCCGCCGCGGTGGCGTCCGGCCGGTTCAGGTAGCCGAGGAACAGGTTGGGGCCGCGGACCTGGATCTCGCCGACGGTCTCCGGGCGCTCGGAGGGCCCGGGGTCGATCGTCCGGCCTTGGTCGTCCACGAGCCGCAGCTCGACGCCGGGCAGAGGCAGCCCGACGGTGCCCGGCCGCCTGTCGCCATCGGCGCGAACCGAGGCAATCATCAACGTCTCGGTCATGCCGTAGCGCTCGACCACGCGCTGTCCCGTGGCACGCTCGATCCGTTCGTGGTCGGCGCTCGATAGGGCCGCCGATCCGGACACGAGCAGTCGAGCTCGGCCGAGCGCCTGGGCGACGCTCGAGTCCTCTTCGGCTGCCCCCGCCAGCCGGTGGTACATGGTCGGAACGCCGAAGAGCATCGTTGCGTCGGCGCGCAATTCAGCGACGGTGGCGTCTATGTCGAACGTCCCGAGGTGATGGAGCGCGCCACCGAGGCGCAGCGGACCCAGGACTCCGAGCACGAGGCCGTGGACGTGGAACAGGGGCAGGCCATGGACGAGGACGTCGCGGTCGGTCCAGGCCCAAGCGTCGGCGAGGGCATCGAGCGTGCTGGCGATCGCGCGGCGGGGGAGGATGACGCCCTTTGGCGGGCCGGTCGTACCTGATGTGTAGACGATCAGCGCCGGGGTCTCGGCGGGTGGCTCTGGCGTCGGTGGCGCGGCTTCGCTGGCAGGCGACGCCCCAACTTCGACGCCAGGCAGCGTGGCCAGCTGCGCCGGCAGCGCTGCGCCGGGGCGCGCCAGTACGAGGCTGGGGCCGCTGTCGCCGACGATGTGGGCAAGCTCCCGTTCGCCTGACTTGGGGTTAATCGGCACGGCCGCGACCCCGGCCGCGAGCGCGGCGAGCACCGCGACGCAGGTCTCGAGGGTCGGTTCGGCCCACACGGCGACGCGACCGCCGGTGCCGTTTGGGTCGGCCTCGCGGCGCAGGCGGGCGGCGAGGCCGGCGGTTGTGGCGTGGAGCTCGGCATAGGTGAGCGCGCGGTCGCCGAAACGGATCGCCTCACGGTCGGTTGGGCGGGTGAGTGGGGGGAGGAGCGGTAGTGCGGCGATGGTGGCGGTGGTGGCGGCGGCGGTGGTCGTGGGCCGGTCGGTCATACGCAAATTATTTGCGTACAATTGACCTGATGACTTCGGTACACGACAGTGACGATGCGCAGGATGACAGCGCCGGGCCGGCCTGCGGTGCCCCGGACGATGCCCCGGGCGGGCGGGCGGACTCGCCGCGCCGCGTGCTGCGCTACGTCCGGCCGGCGGACGACGACGCTGACGAAAGCGCGCAGGGGCTCGCCGACGCGCTGGAGCGAATCGCGGCCGGCGAGGCATCCGTCCTGATCGTCGAGCGTCTGCGGGACGTCGGAGAGTCGGTACGTGAGCTGGTCGGCGTGATCGAGTGGCTCCAGGCAGCGGACGCCGATCTGGTCGCCGAGGACGTGGCCCTCGACACCGGATCCGACCAGGGTGCGCGAATGGTCACGATCCTGCGTGAGATCGCCAGCTGGGAGTACCAGCCCGGTCCGCGCCGGCCACCGCGTGGCCGGCCGGGCATCGATCGCCAGGCGCCGGAGCTCACCGAGCGGATCGCGGCCATGCGTGAGGCGGGCCTCACGCTGCAGGCGATAGCCGACGCCCTGAACGCCGACCGCGTGCCGACTCCGCGCGGTGGCGCCCGGTGGCGCCCCTCGAGCGTCCAGTCGGTCCTGGGTTACCGCCGCCCGCGCCCACCGGCACCCGGGCTCCCGCCGCACCCGCCGCGCCCACCGGCACTCGGGCTCCCGCCGCATCAGCCGCGCCCGCCGCGTCCCGGGCGCCGACCCACCCGTAGGCCGGAGCCGTGACCACTGTCATCACCCGGTTTGGCGTCCTCGGCGTGTTCCTGCTCATGGTGCCGGAGAGTGCGTGCATCCCGATCCCGAGCGAGGTGACGCTGCTGTTCTCGGGGTTCGCGGTCAGCCAGGGATGGATGAGTCTGCCGCTGGCGATCCTCGCCGCGACCGCCGGCAACGTCGTCGGGTCGCTGCTCGCGTACTGGCTGGGTGCAACGGGGTGGCTGGCGCGCGTGCCCGGCGCTCGCGTCGTGCTGGCACGCTGGGAGGGACTGCTCGACCGTTACGGCACGCGGGCCGTGTTCATCGCCCGCCTGCTGCCGCTGGCGCGGACCTTCGTGTCGCTCCCGGCCGGCGCCCGGCATGTGCCGCTCGGGCGGTTCGTCGCCCTGACCGCCGCCGGCTGCCTCATCTGGGCCGCCGGGTTCGTGATCGCCGGGGTACTCGCCGACACCGCCTGGCACGCGATCGGGTCGGTGGCGGGCCACGTCCTACTGGGGCTGGGCGTCGCCGTGATTCTGTTGTCGTTGGTACGTCGTTCGAAATAGCGCTGGGCCTTCCGGTCACCTCCCTCTCTTACGCGACAACCTCAGTCCGGCAGCATCGGCACGCTCAGGCCCGGATCCTGGCCGACCATCACGCCCCGGACGATCGACGCCGTGCCGAACCGGTCGCGCACACGATCGAGAACGGCGTCAAGCTCGCGCCGGCGATCGAATGGAAGCGTCAGCTGCACGCCACCTTCGTCGGCCAGGTTGGCCAGGGCGATCCCGATCAACGTGATCCCTCGCCGCTCGATCAGCGGCATCGCCTCGGCGAGTAGCCCGGTGGCGGTCCGCAGGATCGTGTGCGTCTGCGCCGTCGGCTCGCCCATCGTCTGCGAGCGCGTCACGCGGGAGAAGTCGTCGAACCGCAGGCGCAGCACGACCGTCCGGCACAGGCGCCGCGCGGTGCGCAGCCGGCGGGTCACGCGATCGACCAACGCGACAAGCGAGGTCACCAGCTCATCCGGTTCTCGCCGGCGCCGGCCCAGTGCCCGCTGGGAGCCGATCGATCTTCGCCGCCGACGCACCTGCACGGGCCGCGGGTCGTAGTTGTGCGACAGCGCGTGAAGATGGCGTCCGGCGGCCCGGCCGAGCATTGAGACGAGCGTCGCCTCGGGCAGCTCGGCCACCTCGCGAACCGTCGTGATCCCGCGGTCGCGCAGCTTTCCGGACGTCACGGCACCCACGCCCCACAGACGCTCGACCGGCAGCGGATGCAAGAACTCGAGCTCGCGATCCGGTTCCACGACGAGCAATCCGTCGGGCTTGGCCACAGCGCTGGCGACCTTGGCCAGGAATTTCGTTCTCGCCACGCCGACCGTGATCGGGAGTCCTACCTCGTCGCGCACACGGTGTCGGAGGCGGACCGCGATCTCTCTTGGCGTGCCAGAAATGTGCTCGAGCCCGCGCACGTCGAGGAAGGCCTCGTCGATCGACAGTCCTTCGACGATGGGCGCCGTGTCCTCGAACACCGCGAACACCGCCTTGCTGGCGTCGCTGTAGGCCGACATCCGAGGTGGGACCACGACGGCGTGGGGGCAGAGCTTGCGTGCCTGTCGCCCGCCCATGGCGGTCCTGACTCCGAACGCTTTCGCCTCATAACTGGCAGCGAGGACGACGCCGGCGCCGACGAGCACGGGCCGGCCGCGCAGCTGCGGTGCGTCGCGCTGCTCGACCGACGCGTAGAACGAGTCGAGATCTGCGTGGAGGATGCAGGCTCGAGACGACACGAACATACGTTCGCACGTCGCCCGGACGGAGCGCGGGGCAGGCGGGGGGACGCCTAGGGCGTCAGGCGCCGGGCGAGACGTCCGGTCGGACGGCTGTCGCGTCAGGCGGCGAGTGAGACGTCCGGCTCCGGCTCGGGCTCGTCCGGGGTGCGGATCACGCCGGTGTCGATGCCGTGCCAGGCGGCATACGCGTACGGATGGTGGAACACCTCGAGGGCATTCTCGCCGTCGCGAATCTCGATGCAGAACGCTTCGCCGGTGCGGGTGTCGGTCACCGTGACGGCCAGCCGCCCGTCGCGCTCGGCCCACAGCAGCCGCACATGAATGCCGTCATTGACACGGCTGTGCAGCTCTCGCATGGTGGTCGGGACTGTCGCGTTCATGGCCACCTAATCGGCATTTCCCAAGAAAGCTGAAGCCCCACGGCGGCAACCCGCCACGATCGAGGTAGCTATCGCGGAGCCGGCTACCGGATTTGCCGAAGCTCCGACTCGAGTTCCCCGACCCGCCGCGCCGCCTCCTGGGCCGCGCCCCGAGCGCGCTCCGCCGAGGCGGCGGCGCGCTGCACCGCGGCGGCGGCCCGCTCCGCCGTGCGCTGCGCATCGGCGAGACCGCGCTCGGCTTCCTTCTGCTGCTTGGCAAGGGCGTGGCTGCGTTCGCGAGCCCGCTCGAGTTTGGTTGTCAGCTGCCGCGCCGCGCGCTCCGCTGCCGCCCGCGCCTTGCGCTCGGCGGCCGCGCGCTCCTTGTGCTCAGCGCTCTCCCGCCCATCGTGCTCGGTGCTCCCCCGCGTACGGGTCTCGGTCTTTCCGGCTCGCTCGCCGCGCGCTCGGCCGCCGGCCCGCGGGGCCTCGCTCGGCGCCGGACTGCCGGGCACCAGCCCCAGGTCGCTCAGCTGATGCTCGCCGAGCAATCGACCGGCCGCCAACGCGTCGCGCACCTCCGGGTCGGCGGCGGCGGCGTGCAGCGTCGAGAACAGCTTGCCCTGCGCGGTCGCGTTGGCCGGATGCCCGCTCGTGGCCAACTCGCGCTCGGCCAGATCGGCGATCCTGCCGACGAGCTCGCCCTCCTCGGCGGCGGCGTCTCGGAGCAGTCCGCGCTCGCCGGCCTCGACAAGTTGGCGCTGCGCTTCCTGCAGGCGCTCGCCGGCGGCGATCAGCTTGTCCACCGGCTCGGGATCGTGCCGTCGGACTTGGTTGAGCGCCCAGGCCAGACGGCTCGGTTTGCGCAGGCGCTTGACCTCAGCCGCGGCGTCGCGCTCGCCTGCCGCGCGCAGCTCCTTGGCCGCAGCGTCGCGCGCGGGCGTGAACTCCTCGAGCGGCAGTCCGTAAAGCCGGTCGATCACTTCCGAAAACGTCTCGACGTCTGCCATCGGGCTCAGACGTTAGTGCCGAACGCCGCGTCGCGTTTGGAAGCGCGAGCGACGGGCAAGAGACGTGATGATGAGGAAGGGAGGTCTGCTGCTGGCGGCCGCGGCGACGCTGCTGCTGAGCGCGCCAGCCACATTGGCACGTACGCGCGCGCACGGCCGCACGAGCGCGTCCGGTCAGGCGCCGGGCGGCCCCGGCGAGAAGGCCGACTGGGCGCCGGCTGACAAGCACGGCTTCGGCACATCGCGCTCGACGGCGAGCAACGTCTGGTTCACGCTCGAGGGCGGCGAGCTGACCGAGGTCTATTACCCGCGACTCGACACCCCGAGCTTCCGCGACCTCCAGTTCGTCGTTACCGACGGTCACAGCTTCGCGGAGCGCGAGCGTGACTCGACCTCGCAGCAGACCGCGCGACTGGCGGGCGGCAGCTTCATCTACCGTCAGATCAACACCGATCGGCAGGGCCGGTGGCGCCTGACCAAGACCTACGTGACCAATTCGTCGCGGCCGGAGGTCAGTGTCAGCATCCGCTTTCAGTCACTGACCGGACATCGTTACCGGCTCTACGTGCTGGCCGACCCGGCGCTGGACAACGACGGCAATCACGACACCGGCATCTGTCGGCGCGGATCGCTGTTGACGACCGACGGCACGCTCGCAAGCGCGATCCTCACCGCCCCGCGGCTCCGCGAGGTCTCATGCGGCTTCAAGGGCACGAGCGACGGCTGGGTTGATCTCCAGAGTCACCACCGCCTCACGCGCCTGTACGGCTCCGCGCGGAACGGGAACGTGGTCGAGGTCGGCCGCACGGCGCTGACCGGCACGGGCCGTAGGCAAGCGATGACGCTCGTGCTCGGGTTCGGTCGGAGTGTGAGTGCCGCGGCCACATCCGCGCGCACGTCGTTGAGCATCCCGTGGGTCGCGCTCGCGGTGCGCTACCAGCGCGGCTGGGACGCCTATCTGGCGTCGCTCAAGGGCCCGCCGAGCGGGCTGCAAACGGCGGCCGAGCGGCGCGAATACCGGCTCTCGACCTTCGTTCTGGCCGCAAGCGAGGACAAGACCTACCGAGGCGCGTACGTCGCGTCGCCGACGATGCCGTGGGCGTGGGGGACCGGCTTGCAGGTACCGACGGGTCCATACCACCTGGTGTGGGCGCGGGACTTGTATGAGATCGCGACTGCGCTGATCGCGGATGGCGACGTGGGCGGCGCCCGCCGCGCTCTCGCGTTCCTGTTCGACCGCCAGCAGAAGCCGGACGGGTCGTTCCCGCAGAACTCGTATGTGACCGGCGTTCCGGCCCTGACCAACCTCCAGCTCGACGAGGTGGCCGATCCGATCATCCTGGCCTGGCAGCTGCGCGCGACGGGCAACTGGAGCTGGCAGCACGTGAAGCGCGCCGCAGATTTCATCGTCGGCTGGCACGACGACCAGGGTCACGCGGCTCCCTACACACCGCAGGAGCGGTGGGAGAACCAGGCGGGTTACTCGCCGGCGACCATCGCGGCCGAGGTCGCCGCGCTCGTCTGCGCTGCCGACATCGCGGCCAAACACGGCGCCACAGCCGACGCCGCCCGCTATCTGCGGACGGCGGACGACTGGCGTGCGCACCTGAACAGCTGGACGCTGACGACGACCGGTCCGTATGGACCGGCCTACTACCTACGGCTGACCAAGGACGGCAATCCGAACGCCGGCACGACCTACGATGTCGGCGACAGCGGGCCGCCGGCGATCGATCAGCGCCGCGTCGTCGATCCGAGCTTCCTCGAGCTCGTTCGCCTCGGGATCATCGCGCCGAATGACCCCAACATCCGTAGCTCGATCGGAGTGGTTGACACGCAGCTGGGGACGAACACGCCGACAGGCCAGTTCTGGCATCGCTACAACGGCGACGGCTATGGCGAGCAGCGCGACGGCGCACCGTGGGACGTCGGCTTCCCGAAGGGGAGCCAGACCACAATCGGACGCATCTGGCCGATCTTCGCCGGCGAACGCGGCGAATACCAGCTCGCGGCGGGGCAGGGCGCCGGCGATCGGCTGCAGGCCGTGGCCGCCACGGCCAACGACGCCGGCTTGCTGCCCGAGCAGGTATGGGACGACAATCCGCCCGCGGGCCAGCCCGGTTTCCCGCCCGGGAGACCGACGTTCTCAGCCACGCCGCTGGCGTGGACGCACGCGCAGCTGATCCGGCTCGCGTGGTCGATCAGCGCCGGGTCGCCGGTCGAGCAGCCGGCAGTGGTCGCCTGCCGATACGTGCGCACCTGCCACTAGGTCCGGTGCTGCGGCTAGGCCGCGGCCGCCGCCGCCAACGGGAAGCAGGCCAGGAAGCGCCGGGCCAGGCGCCGGCTGCCCTCGATGGTCAGCCGGCCCGACGACAGCGCGTGATCGAGCGGACCGCCGTGCCACATGACCGAGGCCAGCGTGGCCGTGTCGCTGGTCAGGATCAGATCGGGCGTTGCCGGCTCGCCACGGGCAAGCTCCAAACGCCCGTCGGCGATGCTCACAGCGAACGACGACTCATCTGACAAGCGCAGCGCAACGCGGCACGACAGGCCGCTGGCGGCGGCGGGCTCGAACAACGTCTTGAGTGCGAGCGCGAAGGCGTCGGCTCCGAGTGAGCCGGGCTGCCCCGGGAACGGAGCGCCGCTGCCCCAGCGTCCGAGGGCAAGGATCACCGGCTCGAGCGAGGCGCCGCGCGGCGTCAGCTCGTAGACCTTCGACGCGGCCGGAGGAGCGAGCGTGCGGCGGCGCAGGATGCCGGCCTGCTCCAGTTCGCGCAGTCGCGCAGAGAGGATGTCCGGCCCGACGTGAGGCAGCCCGGCGCGCAAGTCAGTGAACCGCTTCGGGCCGAGCAGCAACTCGCGCACGATGAGCAGGGCCCAGCGCTCGCCGACCAGGTCGAGCGCTCGGGCGATGCCGCAGGAGTCTTCATAGCTGCGCTTCTTGGCCATCTCGCGCCGTCCTTTCGAAGGTCAAACAGCTGACACACATTGTACTAGACAGATAGGAAAACCAAATGATAGAGTTGGTTTTTCCAACTAGTACCTGAGGAGGATCAGATATGAGCGAGCGTGACCGGTATGAGTTCGGAGTGCCGTGCTGGGTGGACACCGCGCAACCGGATGTTGACGCAGCGATGGATTTCTATGCGGAGCTGTTCGGATGGGAGTTCGCCGGACCCGGGGAGATGCCGGGGGACCCGCCGGGCCGCTACTACGTGGCGCGGGTGCGGGGACGGGATGTGGCAGGCGTGAGTTCGATGCCGGCCGGGCGCGATGCGCCCGTGGCCTGGACCACGCACGTGTCGGTCGACAGCGTCGAGCGGGCGGCGGAGCGCGCGGCGGCGGCCGGCGGGAAGGTCATCGCGCCGCCCTTTGGGGTGCCGCCGGCCGGCCGTATGGCGGTCGTGGCCGATCCCGCCGGGGCGGTGTTCGGCGCCTGGGAGCCCGGGGACCGACACGGGGCCCAGGTGGTCAACGAGCCGTCGGCCTGGTCGATGAGCCGTCTGCAAACGCCCGATCCGGGCGGAGCCAGGGCGTTCTACGGCGATGTGTTCGGATGGCAGACCGAGGCGTTCGCGATGGGCGATCAGCAGGTCGAGCTGTGGCGGCTGCCCGGTTATGTCGGCGGCGAGCCGGAGCAGCCCGTGGCGCGCGACGTCGTCGCCGTGATGGCGGCCTCGAACGGCGGTGCGCCGGCGCAATGGAACGTCGACTTCTGGATTGCTGACGCCGACCGCGCGGTGGCCACGGCCGAGCGGCTGGGTGGCGCGGTCCTGATGGGTCCGGTCGACCTGCCGGGTTTCCGAATGGCGGCGCTTCGCGATCCCCAGGGCGCGGTCTTCTCGGTCAGCCAACTTATCCGCGGAGGCTGACCGCGCTAGCCTCGGCGATGCATGGCTGAGGCGGTGGAGATCGAGGAGTTCCGCGTCCCGGTCGCGGGCGGATCGCTCACCGCCTACCGGTTTGGTGGCCGCGGACGCCCGTCGGTCATCGCCGCTCACGGCATCACGGGCAGCAGCCGGGCCTGGCTTCCGGTGGCGCGGGCGCTCGGGGATCGCGCGACGGTGATCGCGCTCGACCTCCGTGGCCGGGGCGCGAGCCACGCGCTGCCGGCGCCGTACGGACCGGCCGCCCACGTGGCGGACATCGTCGCCGTGCTCGACCACCTGCAGCTCCGGCGGGCGTTGCTGGCCGGCCATTCCCTCGGCGCTTACATCGTCGCCGGCGTCACGGCGGCGCATCCGGAGCGGGTCACGAGCGCGCTGCTCGTCGACGGCGGACTGAGGATCCCGGGCAGCGAAGGCGTCGATCCTCACGAGTTCGCCGAGGCGTTCCTGGGGCCCGCGCTGGCCCGGCTTCAGATGAGGTTCCGCGATCGCGAGGCGTACCGGGAGTGGTGGCGTGCGCATCCGGCGTTTGCGGGCGGGCAGGTCGAGGACGGCGATCTGGTCGCCTACGCCGACCACGATCTGCGCGGGACCGAGCCCGACCTGCGTCCGGCCGCCAACCCGGACGCAGTCCGAGTCGACGCCGGCGAGCTGGGTCAGCTCGGCAACGCGGCGAACCGGCTGAGCGTGCCGGCGCGGCTGCTCTGCGCCCCGCGCGGATTGCTGAACGACGCCAATCCGATGCAGCCGATCGAGCTCGTGGAGCGATGGGCGGCGGAGAACCCGGAGCTGCGACAGCCGACGCTCGTGCCCGACGTCAACCACTACACGATCACGCTGGCGCCGACGGGAGCGGCGGCGGTAGCCGACGCGATCGCCACCGCGATCCGGTCGCCCGTCGGGGCAGTCGCCGGCGGTTCGCCTGCACCGGCCGCCCGTGCGGAGTAGACCTAGGACTAATTGCGCGTAGGAACTGGACGCCGCGTCCTGCACCATCAGAGGCATCCGATTCTGAGAGGAGCAGCCGATGACCAACGGACGCAGCCCCAGCCAGCAGATCACAGACGAAGTCACGTCGTGGCCGGGCGTGCAGGCAGGCCCCGGTCGTCGCGGCGAGTTCGCCTTCCGGGTCGGCCGACGGGAAATAGGCCACTTGCACGGCGACCGCAGCGCGCACTTCAGCTTCCCCAAGAACGTGTGGATCGAGCTCTACAGCCAGGGGCGGATCGTCGAGCACCCGGTGTTCCCGGGCCGCCAGGGGCCGGGCGCCCGCCGGATCACGACCGATGAGGACATCCAGGACGTGATCGCGCTGATGCGGCTGAACTACGAGCGGGTTGTCGAGCGCCACGGCGCGCCGGTCGGCTGATCCACGGGTAGGCCGCGGGGCTACTCGGACCCCGCGGCCAACTCGGCCGGCGCCACGGCTGCGAAGCCGAAGGCGATGAAGCAGAACAAGCCGACGACCCCGATCACGTGCGCCCAGCCGGCGTCGGCGATGGTCAGCAGGCCGATGCCGACGAGCAGGCCGGCGCCGGCGGCGCGCGCAGCCAGCCCCGAGGCCGACGCGGCGAGAAGCTCACGCGCGTCAGGGCGCCGACCCGGAGCGCCGCGACCGGCGCCGCGACCAGCCCCGGGACCGGCGCCGGCGGGACCAGCAGCTGCCGTGGCCTCAGCCCCGTAGCCAAGGTGGCCGCCGAGCACGAGTCGGAACAGGAGCACGAGCGAAGGGAGGAGGATGGCGCCGCCGGCGATCACCACGACCACGACGAGTACGAGCGTGTCGTGTGGCGCAGCCGCCTGCTTGATCGTCAGGCCGGGAAGGAACTCGGGCCGCTGGGCAAGCGCCCAGCCGGCGACGATCGCGGCCACGGCCAACGCCGCCGTGTAGCGCGCCGGCTCGTAGCGACGGCTCCACACCAGTGCCAGTGTCGCCACGCCGGCGACGCCCGAGATGATCAACGCCACCAGCCCGCCGTCGTGCAACAGCCCGTGATAGAGCCGGTGGGCATCGGAATGAAGGACTGCGAGCCCGGCCAGCGCCACCGCTCCGGCGAGGACTCCCGCGGCCAGCGCGCGCAGACGGAATGCGGCTTCCAGGTCGGCGTCCTGCGCACGCACCGCGTCAGCCGCCAGGTACACAGCGGACAGATAGGCCGAGGTAGCGACGGCCACGACGCCGATCAAGATCCCCGTCGGGTTCAGCCAGCTCGAAAACAGATCGCCGGCGGCATTCCCGACCGGGACCCGCCCGGAGGCGATGCCGCCGATCACGGTCCCCAGCGCGAACGGCGTGACCAGCGACGCGACGGCGAACGTCCTGTCGATCAGCCGCACCTCGCGTCCCGTCGTCGTACCGGCCCGGAGCGCGTAGGTGGCGCCTCGCAACACAATTCCGATACCGGCGATGAACAGCGGAATCGAGAGCGTCGAGGCGATCGATCCGAACGCGGTCGGGTAGCTCGTCCAGACGACGACGAGCACGAACACGAGCCAGACGTGGTTGGCTTCCCAGACCGGCGCCATCGAGTCGTGCGAGTGATCGCGGATGCGCTCGCCCAGCTTGCCTGGCCCGGCTAGGAGCTGCCACATGCCGGCACCGAAGTCCGCCCCGGCGAGCACCGTGTAGAGCACGAGGCCGACGAGCGCGAAGATCAGGGGGATCTCGTACAGGTGCACGGCTCAGGCCTCGACCGGAGTCGGGGTGGATGCGGGCGCGATCGGTGCCGCGGCGAGCCGGCGGAGGATCCAGACGACCCCGGCGGCGACGCCGAGATAGGCGAGCGCCAGGGTGGCGTAGCCCACGGGCAGTCCGCCGGCGCCCGTGACCGCCTGCGAGGTTCGCATCACGTGGTAGACGACCCACGGCTGCCGGCCGACCTCGGTTGTCACCCAGCCGCTGATCAGCGCCACCACCGAAGCGGGACCGGCCAGTACGACGGCGCGATAGAACCAGCGCGACTCCGGCAGGCGTTTTCGGCGCACGCGCACGACGAGGAACACGACCCCGAGGACGGCCATCAGCGTCCCTATCCCGACCATCGTCTGGAACGCGAAGCGCACCGTGTTGATCGGGGGACGATCCGACGTGGGGACTGCGTCGAGCCCCTGCACGGTGGCGTTCCAGTCGTGGAAGGCGAGGACCGACAACCCGTGCGGGATCGCGATCCCGAACTTGACCTTCCGGTTCGTATACCAGCCGAGGATGTGCAGGTCGGCGCCGCGCGTGGTCGCACCGAGGCCCTCGAGCGCGGCCAGCTTGGTCGGTTGCATCGAGGCGACTTCGCGACCCGCCCAGTCGCCGACGAGCAGCTGGACCGGCGCGGCCACGGCAGCGATCGTGAGCGGGATGGCGAGCGCGGTTCGCTCGTAGCGGCCCCAGCGGCCACGCAGGCGCCCGAAGGCATAGGTGGCGGCGACGACGAAGCCGGCCACGATGTACCCGGCGATGTACATGTGCACCAGCTCGTGCCAGAGGAACTTGTTGCCGAACAGCGCGGCCAGCGGGTGGACGTCGACCGCCTTGCCGTTCACCAGCCGGAAGCCCGACGGGTGGTTCATCCAGGCGTTGACCGCGATCACCATCAGCGAGCCGAGGAAGCCGGCGATCGCGATCGGGATGCCGCTCAGGAAGTGCGCGCGTGGCGAGAGACGATCCCATCCGTAGATGTAGATACCGATGAAGATCGCCTCCATGAAGAAGGAGAACCCCTCGATCGCGAACCCGAGCCCGAACACTGAGCCGAACGTGGCCGTGAAGTTCGGCCACAGCAGCCCCATCTCGAAGCTGAGGATCGTGCCGGTGATCACGCCGACCGCGAACAGCGCGGCCATCACCTTCGTCCAGCGTCGCGCCAGCGTGAGGTACACGTCCTCGCCGGTCCGCCGGTACATCCACTCGATGAACAGGATCATGGCCGGGAATGCGATCCCGAAGCACACGAGCGGAATGTGCGCAGCGAAGGACAGCGCCTGCATCTGCCGCGCCTCGAGCAGGTAGCTCTGGTGCACGGGCGCGAGGGCGGACCCCATGGCCAGCACGTTACTCAGCCACCGCGTCCAGCAGCGCCCACACACCGGCCATCAGTCGGTCCGGCGGGAAGTCGGGGTCGTCGAGCGCCAGGCGCCCGAGCTCCTCGCCGATCGTCAGCAGCATTCGCGCCATGAGCTCGACATCCAGGTCGGCCGGCGCGCCACCGATCTCGCCGGCGCCCCAGCGCACGAGCGGCTCGAGCCGGCGCGCGAGTTGCGTGCGCCGGCGGTTGACGAGCTTCTGCAGCGCGACAGGCGCGCTCTCGGGTCGCAGCAGCGCCACGCGCCATGTGACCGGGTCGGCGAGGACCGCGGCCAGGAAGGCGGCCAGCGAGTCGCCGAGCAGCCGAGTCGGCGACTGCTGCCCGGGCTCGGTCGGGAGGACGGCGTCGAGCGCGGCGCGCGTTCGCTGGTCGCCGCGGCGGAGCATCGCCACGAGCAGGAGCTGCAGGTTGGCGAAGCTGCGATACACGACGACGCGGTTGATGCCGGCGCGGCGAGCCACGGCCTCCATGCTCAATGCGCCGAAGCCCTCCTCGGCGACGAGCGTCAGGGCCACGTCGATGAGCTGCTCGCGGCGTTGGGCGCGCGGGACACGGCGGACGGGCCCCACCGCGGGCGGCGCCGCATCACCAGAGGCGGAGGCCGACGCGGAGGAAGCGGCCGAGGCGGCGTCCGGCACGGCGGGCGGAGATGACCCACTGGCCTGCGCATCCGCCGGCAGCAGCGCCAGCAGATCGCGCGTGATCGAGGTGAGCCGCTCGAGCGAGAAGCGCCGTGGGTGGGCGAGCATCAGCCGTGCGGCGTCCTCGCCCGCGGCCACGATCACCCGCGCGGCGAGACCATGGTCGAGCCCGCCCGGGCCCCCCCGGCGGGCGATGCCCCAGTCGAGCAGCTCGGTGATGCGCTCGGCCAGCATGCGGCGGCTGCGACGAATGCGCTCGCGCAACTCGCCCGAGGTTCCGCGCGGCGGCATCAGCACCAGGCGCCAGGTACGCGGGTTGGCCTTGACCGCGCGCAGGAACGCGCCGATGGCGTCGACCAGGAACGCTTCGGGATCGACGTCCTCGCCGGGATCGCCGCCGACGCCGACGATGTCGAGCAGCGGTGCCAGGGCCGCCCGCTCCTCGCGGTCGATCAGCGCCACCATCAGCCCGCCCAGGTCGCCGAACATGTCGTAGATGACGGGACGGGTGACGCCCGCGCGCCGCGCCACCGCCTCCACGGTGACGGCATCGAAGCCGCCTTCGGTCAGCACGTCGAGGGCGGCGTCGAGCAGCTGCTCACGGCGGACCTCGGGCGCGAGCCGGGGCGTGCGCTGCGGTGGGGAGGCCATGGGTTTCAGCCTTGCATGTGTGACGGACTTGCGCATTGTGGGTAATGATGTAACGTCTGCGTAGCTACACACCTGTGACATTCTGCTGAACGAGCGGAGAGGCGCGTGCAAAACGAGCTCCCGGAGCACGAACTAGCGATAGTCGGGTCGGGATTCGCCGGGTTGGGGATGGCCATCGAAGCCAAGCGGGCAGGCATTGAGGACTTCGTCGTGCTCGAGCGGGCACACCAGCTCGGCGGGACGTGGCGTGACAATCATTACCCCGGATGTGGCTGTGACGTGCCGACGCCGCTCTACTCGTACTCGTTCGCGCCCAACCCGTACTGGTCGCATCTATACGCGCGCAGTGAGGAGATCCGGGACTACCTCGAGCGCTGCGCTGACGAGTTCGCCGTGCGCGAGAAGATCCGCTTCGGCACTGAGGTCACCGGTGCGCGCTGGGATGCCGAGGCCCAGCGCTGGGAAGTCGAGATCGACGGCCGGCCGGCGCTCACGACCCGCTTCGTCGTCGGCGGCTTCGGTGGGCTGAGTCGGCCCGCATACCCGGACATCGACGGCCTGGAGGACTTTGCCGGGGCGCTGTTTCACTCGGCCCAGTGGGATCACGAGGTCCCGCTGGCCGGCAAGCGCGTCGGTGTCATCGGCACGGGCGCAAGCGCGATCCAGCTGATCCCGCAGATCGCCAAAGCCGGCGCAGAGGTGACGGTCTTCCAGCGCACGCCGCCGTGGATCGTGCCGAAGCTCGACCGCCCGATCCGCCGTCCCGAGCAGCAGCTCTACGCCAAGCTCCCGGTGGCGCAGAAGGCGCTGCGCGCCCTGATCTTCACGATCACCGAGGGCGTCGGCGTGGCCATCACCCGCTACCCCCGCCTGCTGGCGATCGGCGAGGTGTGGGCGAGGCGTCACATGCGAAAGGCGATCGGCGACGTGCATCTCCGGGAGCAACTGACCCCCGACTACCGGCTCGGCTGCAAGCGCATCCTGCCCTCCAACGACTACTACCCTGCGTTGGCGCGCGACAACGTCGAGCTCGTGACGGCCGGGATCGACCGCGTCACACCAACCGGGGTGCGTGCAGCCGACGGAGCAGATCACGAGCTGGACGTGCTCGTCTGCGGCACGGGGTTTCAGATCGAGGAGGTGTTCATGCACCTCGACGTCCGCGGCCGCGACGGCATCACGTTGCGAGATGCCTGGGCTCCGGGAATCGAGGCGCATCGCGGCACGACGATCAGCGGCTTTCCCAACCTGGCGCTGCTATCGGGACCGAACACGGGCACCGGCAGCACGTCGCAGGTCTACATGATCGAGGCCCAGATCCACTACGCGCTCGAGCTCATGCGCGAGCTGCGCCGCGGCCAAGCCGGCGCGATCGAACCGCGCGCCGAGGCGCAGGCCGACTACAACGCCTGGATCCAGAAGCGGATGCAGCGGACGGTGTGGCTGCGCGGCGGCTGTAACAGCTGGTATCTCGACAGCGCGGGGGTCAACCGCACGCTGTATCCCGGCCCATCGTCGTCGTTCTGGCGCTCGCTGCGCCGGGTCGAGCTCGCTGAGTACCGGCTCGAGCCGGCGCGCCGCCGGGTAAGCGAACCCGTGGCGGTTCCGGCATGACACTCATTGCCGCCCTCACCGCACCGCCCGCCGGCGGCGCTCCGCTCGACCAGGTGATCGGCGCCACCGCGGCCGGGATGCTGCTCACCGCCGCGTTGCTGATCGGCGGCCTTCGTTACCGCGCGGGCCGATTGCCGCTGCTCGACCTGGTGGCGCGTCCGTTCACCTGGCTGCTCGGCGTCCCGGCCTGGGCGGCGCTCCCGGTGGCGCTGGCCACGGGCGCGCTGCTGCTGGCCGGAACCGGCTTCTACTGGGACGTGGCCGTGCACATCGACCGCGGTCGTGATCCCGGACCGTTCGGGACACCGGCCCACTACCCGATCTTGATTGGGCTGTTCGGGATCTTCGCCGCGGGCTGGCTGGCGCTGGTGATGGCGCGGGGGGAGGAGGCCGGGCGCACGGGCGTCCGACTCACCGACAGCTGGGTCGTGCCGACAAGCGGGCTCGTGATGATGGCGTGCGGCGCGTTCGCGCTGATCGGATTCCCGCTCGACGACATCTGGCACTCGATCTTCGGACAGGACGTGACGCTGTGGGGGCCCACGCACCTGATCATGCTGACCGGCGGCCAGCTGATGATCCCGACCATCCTGGCCCTGCTGCTGGAGGGGCGCCAGGCTCGGCGCGGCCGGGCCGACGCCTCGGCGAGCGCACCCCGCGTACTCCGGCTCCGACGCTCGTTGCTGGGACCGCGGTTGCTTGCCATGCTCGGCGCCGGCGGGGTGCTGGCCGGCCTGTCGATCTATCAGGCCGAGTTCGGCTTCGGCGTGCCGCAGTACAACCTGCTCTTCCAGCCGGCGCTGCTCGCGTTCACGGGCGCGCTGGCGCTCGTCTTCGGGCGGGCCATCATCGGTCCCGGCGGCGCAGTGGCCGCAGCGCTGGTCAACCTCGCGATCAGTGCCGGCTTCACGATCTTCGTCGGTCCGCTGGCGGGCGAGCTGACGCCGCACTTCGCCACGTACCTGCCCGCTGCGTTGTGCGTCGAGGCGGCGGCGCTGCTGATCAGGGTCCGCAGTCTCGCCGCGTTCGCGGCCGTGGCCGGGGTGCTGATCGGCACCGCGGGAACAATCGGAGAGTCGCTCTGGACGCACGTCTGGATGCCGATCGCATGGCCGGCGCACTTCCTGCCTGGAGCGATCGGCATCGCGACCGTAGCGGCCATCTGCGGCGCGTTCGTCGGTGCCTTCGTGGCCAGCTCGCTGTCGCCCGAGCGGCTGCCGGCCCTGAGCCGCCGGCGCTGGCCGGCCGGTGCGCTCGGGGCGGCCGGACTGGCCGTGGTGCTGGCCTTCTGCCTGCCGACGCATCCGCCGGCGGCCGCCACCGCGACGGTGACGCTCGATCGACCCGCCGGCAAATCCGGAGCCACTCAGGCCCGGGCCAACGCGACAGTCGCCTTCCACCCCGGGGCGGTCGTGAGCAACCCCGACTATGTCCAGCAGCTCTCCTGGCAGGGCCACACGAAAGCCGTCGAGGCGATGCTCCGTCGCGTCGCGCCGGGCATCTACCGGACGGTGAAGCCGCTGCCGCTGACCGGCTCGTGGAAGTCGCTGATCCGCTTCCAGCAGGGACGAACGCGCGCCGACGTGCCGGTATACCTGCCGGCGGATCCCGCGATCCCGGCCGCCGGCGTATCCGCGGTGACGAAGGTCACCCGGCCGCTCATCGCCGACACGCGCCTGATGCAGCGCGAGCGCAAACGTGACGTGCCCGGATGGCTGTGGAGCACGGCGACGCTGCTCGTGCTGGCGGTCATCGCCGTACTCGTGATGATCATCGGCTGGGGACTCACCCGGGTGGCGAGGCGCTGCACCGGCACGCCCCCGCCCCCGCCGCGCTCCGCGCGTGAGCCAGTTCCCTTGGCGCCACTGGGAGCGGCGCGATGATCGCTCTGCTGGCCTGCGCCTCGCATCTCCTGGTCGACCTGCCGCTGTTCGGTGGGCCGGTGCTGATGGTGATCGGCGCCGTCCTCGTCCTGGCGCGCCGCGAGCGAGCCCGCGGCGGGGGGGACGTAGCTCCGGTTAGCTCGCCAGATCCTGGCGGCGATGGTCGGTCAAGAACTGCTCGAAGGCCACCGGCTCGAGCGGATGCGCAAACAGGAAGCCCTGGCCCTGGTCGCAGCGCTGTCGTCTGAGCGCCTGCAGCTGAGACGGATCCTCGATCCCCTCGGCCAGCGTCTCCAGCTCCAGCGTCTTGCCGAGACTGACCAGCGTGTTGGTCAGCGCCGCCGACTGCTTCGAGCTGGCCACGCCCCTGACGAAGGCGCGGTCGATCTTGAGCAGATCGACGGGGAACTGGCGCAGGTAGGCGAGCGAGCTGTAGCCGGAGCCGAAATCGTCGATCGCGATGCGCACCCCGAGCGCCTTGATCGCGGCCAGCAGCCGCACGGTCTCACGCGCGTCGCCGACCAGCGTCGACTCGGTGATCTCGAGCGTCAGGCGGCTCGGGTCGATCCCGCTGGTGCGCACCGCGCTGCGTACGTAGCCGATCAGATCGTCCTCGAGCTGGCGCGCGGAGACGTTGACCGACATGACCAGGTCGTGCCCTCGGTCGCGCCAGTCGGCGGCTTGGCGGCAGGCGCGCTCGAGCACCCAGCGGCCAATCGGCACGATCAGCCCGCTCTCCTCGGCGATCGTGATGAAGTCCTCCGGAAGCAGGTCCCCGCGCGTCGGATGGCGCCAGCGCAGCAATGCCTCGACGCCGACGGCCTGTCCCGAGGCCAGGTCGAACGTGGGCTGGTAGACGAGGAAGAGCTGCTCCGTCTCGAGCGCCTCGCTCATGTCGAGCTCGAGCCTGAGGCGATCCTGGGCTTCGGTCTCCATCCCAGGCTCGAACAGCACGTAGCGGTTCTTGCCCGACGTCTTGGCCACGTACAGCGCGACATCGGCGTCTGAGAGCAGGTCCTCGGCGGGCTGGTCGAGGCCGTAGGCGATGCCGATGCTGGCCGTGACGGACATCTGCCGGCCGATGTGAGGCCCGAGATCGCAGCTGTCCTGCAGTAGGTCGAGCAGGCGCTGGGCGACAACCTGAGGTCCGCCCTCGAGACTATCGGTCTCGACCAGCACGAGGAACTCGTCGCCGGACAGGCGCGCGGCCGTGTCGCAGTCCCGGGTAGCGGCGGCCACGCGCCCGGCCACGGTCCGCAACACCTCGTCGCCTGCGGCGTGGCCGAACGTGTCGTTGACCGCCTTGAATCCGTCGATATCTACGTACAGCGCGGCGATCGGCTTGCGGGTGCGCCGGGCTCGCGCCAGCATCTGCTCGGCACGGTCGAGCGCCAGCACCCGGTTCGGCAGGCCGGTCAGCGCGTCGTGCAGCGCCTGGTGGCGAAGCTGACCGGTCTTCTCCTCGACCATCCCGAGCGCCCGCTCGCGCGAGCGCCCGAGCACGATGAGGAGCAGGAACACGAGAACGGACACGAGCGAGCTCGAGACGAACAGCAGCAGGCTGACCGTGCTCATCGACAGACCACTCGACGGCACCGTTCCGCTCACGCTCACACGCCAATCTCCTTCGATGGCCAGGGCCGTTGCGTGTTGCAGGGCGCCCTTCGCCGCCGGTGTCCCGGCCGTCCCGATCTGCGTCCATCCGCCGCCGGGGTTGCGGTGATAGAGCGCCACCGCCAAGGTGTGATTCGCTCCGATCGAGCGGCTGATGATGTCCGTGGCGTCGAACCCGATCACGACCCAGCCCGCGATCGCCCGGCGCCGCTCGAACACGGTGCTGATCGGCACGCCGCGCCTGTAGTACGCGGTCTCGAGGAACATCGTCGGGAGCCCTAGCCCGTCCGCGCTCAAGGCGAGGATCCGCCCGGAGTCGACCTCCGCGGAGAGCATCCTGCCCTGGGTGCTGCCCAGCTTTGTGTCCGGCGAGCACCAGTCTTGCTGGACGAGACGTGCGGTGGGATCGTCGAGCGGGAGGATGGCCGTCCCGGCGCTGATCAGGCAGTAATGGCTGCGCCCGCGCGGGGCGACCCTTGCGGGCTTGCCCACGAGCAGGCCGAACGCGGCGTCCGCGTTCCGGCGGGCTTGGAACGCGGTCAGGCGCCGCGCCGGGACGCGCTGGACAACCGCTACGCCGAGGCTGCCGACCTGGCGCTCGCGACCGTCGAGCGTGTCGTACCACTGGTTGAACTCGGAATCGCCGAGCCTCGGCTGCATCGTCCAGACCGAGCGGATCGTGGTCACGAAGTCCGTGTCGCGCCGCAGTTGGGTGGCCAGCGTGGTGGCGACATTGCCCGCCGTCGCGTCGAACGACCGCCGCGCCTCCCGATGGCCGCTCGAGCGCAGCAGCAGCGCGCCCGTGGCAGACAACGACACGCCGATGACCAGTACGGCGACGGCCACGAGCGTCCAGGCGCGCCTGCGACTCGCGCGCGGTCTCAGATGATCTGAGGCAGCCGGAGCTGAGTCGATGAGCCTCATCAATCTGCCCATCGACGCGCACAGCGGCGCCCGGACAGTAATTAGCCGCTGAGCCTCTGCGGCATCGCCGCCTCACTAGGTTTGCGCAATCCCGCCTGGCTAGGTGTGCGAAACGGCGGGCACGCGCGTGGCCCGGCCGAGCTCCTCGCGAGCGATCGTTCGCTTGTGGATCTCGTCCGGCCCATCGGCCAGTCGCAGCGTCCGCAGATGCGCGTACATCCAGGCCAGCGGGAAGTCGTCGGATACGCCGCCGCCACCGTGCACCTGAATTGCGCGGTCGAGCACGTTCAGCGCCACCTGCGGCGCGGCGACCTTGATGGCCGCGATCTCAGTCCGCGCGTGCTTGTTGCCGACCGTGTCCATCAACCAGGCGGTCTTCATCGTCAGCAGCCGAGCCATCTCGATCTCGATGCGCGACTCGGCGATCCAGTCCTGGATGTTGGCGCGCTCGCTGACCGGCTGGCCGAACGTGACGCGCTCGCCGGCGCGCTGGCACATCAGCTCGAGCGCTCGTTCCGCGGCGCCCAGCGCGCGCATGCAGTGATGGATGCGCCCCGGTCCCAGCCGCGCCTGCGCGATCAGGAAGCCGTCACCCTCGCCGGCGATCAGATTCGCGGCCGGCACGCGCGCGTCCTCGAACAGAATCTCGGCGTGACCCTCCTGGTCGACGTAGCCGAACACCGGCAGGTTGCGCAGCACCGTGACGCCCGGGGTGTCGGGCGGGACGAGGATCATCGATTGCTGCCGGTAGCGGTGGGATTCGGTCCCGCCCACCCCGGTCTTGCCCATCACGATCATGATCTTGCAGCGCTCGCGCATCGCGCCCGACGTCCACCACTTGCGTCCGTTCAGCACGTACTCGTCCCCGTCGCGCTCGATCCGCAGCTCGACATTGGTGGCGTCGGAACTGGCCACCGCCGGCTCGGTCATGGCGAAGGCGGAGCGGATTTCTCCCTCGAGCAGGGGTACGAGCCAGCGCTCCTGCTGCTCTGGCGTGCCGAACAGCGTCAACACTTCCATGTTGCCCGTGTCCGGCGCGGCGCAGTTGCACGCCTCGGGCGCGATGTGACTGCGACCCATGATCTCGGCCAGCGGTGCGTACTCGACGTTGCTGAGAGCGGGACCCCACTCCTCGTGGGGATGGAAGAGATTCCATAGACCTGCCGCGCGCGCCTGCGCTTTCAGCTCCTCCATCACCGGAGGATGGAAGTGGGGGTCGCCCGAGCTCGCTATCTGCTCGCCGTAGATCGGCTCGGCCGGGTAGACGCGCTCTTCCATGAACACGAGCAGACGCTCGCGCAGTTCGTTGCAGCGGTCGGTGAGCTCGAACTCCATTTGATTCCTCCTTGGTCTCCGCGGAAGCCTAACTTCGAGTAGCGTGCGGCCACATGGAGCTCGCCGAGCGCAACGTCGTCATCACCGGCGCCGGCAGCGGAATCGGGCGCGCGGTGGCCCAGCGGTTCGCCGCCGAGCGGCCGCGAACCATCGTGGTGGCTGATCTCGACTTGTCCTCCGCCGAGGAGACGGCGCGCGACGTGGGCGGCGTCGCCGTGCACGTCGATGTGGGACGCGAGGCGTCGATCCGAGAACTCATCGACCGGGCGCGTGAGGCCGGCGGACCGATCGATCTGTTCTTCTCCAACGCCGGCATCCCTGGTCCCGGCGGCGGCCCGGACGCGCCCGACGAGGAATGGCAGCGGACCTGGGAGATCAACACGATGGCCCACATCTGGGCGGCGCGCGCGGTGCTTGCAGAGATGGTGGAGCGCGGCGATGGATATCTGCTGAGTACAGCCTCGGCGGCCGGACTGCTGACGCAGGTCGGCGCGATGGCCTACTCCGTGACCAAGCACGCCGCCGTGGCGGTGGCCGAGTGGCTGTCCATCACCTACGGCGACGCCGGCGTGAAGGTCTCCTGCCTCTGCCCACAGGGCGTGCGCACGCCGATGCTCGACACCGCGCTGGAGGATCCGATCGGCGCGGCGCCGCTGCTCGCCGAAGGATTGCTGGAGCCCGACGAGGTGGCTGAGGCCGTGGTCCAGGGGATCCGCGAGGAGCGCTTCCTGATCCTGCCGCACCCCAAGGTGGCCGACTACATGGCGCTCAAGTCGGCGCAACCGGATCGTTGGATCAGCGGGATGCGCCGGCTCGTGCGGGACGCGCGAGCGTAGGGACGCGCGTCAGTGCGCGGCGTACGCGCGCGAGGAGGAGCGGAGCATCGAAGACACGAGCGCCGCGAACGCGCGCGTGTCGATCGGCTTGGAAACGTAGGCGTCGCAACCGGCGGCTAGCGCACGCTCCTCGTCGCCTCGCATCGCCTCAGCCGTGCAGGCGACGATTGCGCACGACCCGGTTTTGGGGTCGCGCTTGAGCCGGCGTGCGAGGTCGAGCCCGTCGCCATCGGGGAGCTGCAGGTCGAGCACGATCAACGCCGGCAGCTCCTCAGCCAGCGCTCGCTCGGCAGCACGCATCGACGCGGCCGCGATCACGTGCATCCCCTCGAGCTCGAGCACTCGCTGAAGCAGCTTCAAATTAAGTTCGTGGTCATCGACCACTAACACCCGTGCCGGTCCAGAACCCATCACGTCTCGTTCCCTCGCAGGTCGCCCTCCTGCGAAGTAGGCGCATGCTTGCGCTCCATTGAGGGTCTATCGGCAAAAAGGGTACGCCCTCTTTAGCCGAAATGGAGATTTTCTGGAGATCGCTCGGAATCCGTCAGTCTGCGCGCGAGGCGACCCGGCTCAACTCGGCCCTGGTGCTCGGCCACACCTCGCGCAGCACCGACTGAGCGGCTTTCGCCTCGATGGCCGCGCTGCGCCGCGCCGCATCCTCGACGTTGGTGAGCGCGGCCAGCAAATCCTTGGCCCCGACGAGCAGCGCATCGTTCCGGGCGGCGTGGGCGGCCTTGGCCACCGCCGCCAAATCCAGCTCGGCCATCGCCCGCTCCACCTGCGCGATCGCGTCGCCCATCGTCCGCAGCATGCCCGCGACGATCTCCGGCACGTCGCTGCCGACGACGTCCTGGATCTGCTCCAACCGATCGAGTTGAAGCTCGACCTTCATCGCCTGGCGACCGCGTCCGGCGAGCGGACGCCGATTGGCGCGCCCAGGACCTGGTCGGGAATCCCGAACGCGTCGGTGAGCAGCGCGGCATGGCCGCGCACCTCGTTGCACAGCCGGTTGACCTCGCGCGTGATCGCCTTGCAGCGCGGTGCGGCGAGGCGCCCATGCTCCTGGAAGAACCCCTTGTCGGCCTCGACGTTGTGCAGCGCGTAGAGGTCGCACACGAGGTCGAGCACGTCCGTCAGCTCCGGGTCAGGGCATGTCTTTACCGCGTCCGCGAACGCCTCCAGGATCACCCGGTCCAGGTGAGCCCGGGCGGCGTCGACGGCGTGGTCCTGGACGGCTCGGAACACTTCGAAGGCGTCGTAGTCCTCGTCCAATCCGCGCCGGAAGCGTTGCGCGACGGAGGCCGTGATGTGGCCCTCGCGCCAGCGGAACAGATCGAGCTGGTCGTCGCGGTCGAGCAGGTTGCCCTCTTCGTCGCGGCTGGGCACGGCGTCGCTGATGACCTGGATGATCTTCCGCGCGAACACCCGCTCGACGACCGTCTCGACCGCTTGGCCGGCCACGAACGTGACCATCTCCATCGGATCGAGGTCGTCGAAGTTGTCCTTGTAATCGGTCAGTAGGCCCTTGGCCACGAGCAGCATCAGTACTGTGTTATCACCCTCGAAGGTGGTGAAGATGTCCGTGTCGGCCTTCAACGCGGCGAACCGGTTGACAGCCATGTAGCCGGCGCCGCCACAGCATTCGCGCGCGGTCTGGATCGCCTGTGTGGCGTGCCAGCTGGCGGTGGCCTTCATCCCGGCGGCGAGCGTCTCCAGCCGGCGGCGGTCGCGCTCTGACGGGTCATCAGTGCTGAACACATCGTGGAACTGCTGGGCCAGCTCGGCCTGTGCGAAATGCAGCGCATACGTCTTGGCCAGCAGCGGCATCAGCCGCCGCTGGTGGGTGCGGTAGTCAAGGATCACGACCTCGTCCTCGCCGGACGGACCGAACTGCTTGCGCGACAAGCCATAGCGCGTGGCGATCGTCAGGGCGCTCTTGGCAGCGCTCACCGAGGCTCCCGAAATACACACGCGCCCCTGCACGAGCGTTCCGAGCATCGTGAAGAAACGCTTGTTGGCATTCTCGATCGGGCTCGTGTAGCGACCTTCAGGGTCGACGTCGCCGTAGCGATTCAGCAGCGCCTCCCGCGGCACGCGCACGCCATCGAAGTAGATCCGCCCGTTGTCGACGCCGTTCAGGCCCATCTTCTCGCCGCAGTCCTCGATGCGGACGCGTTCTTGGAGCTTCCCGCGCTCGTCGCGGAGCGGAACGAGCAACGCGTGCACGCCGTGCTTGGTTTCACCGACGATGAGCTGTGCGAACACCGCCGCCATGCGGCCGTGGCAGGCCGCGTTGCCGATGTAGTCCTTGCGCGCGTCTTGCACAGGCGTCTCGATCACGAACTCCTGCGCCTCGGCGTCGTAGGTGGCGGTCGTCTGCAGCTGCTGCACGTTGGACCCGTGTCCGCTCTCGGTCATGGCGAAGCAGCCGGGAAGCTCGAGCTTGGCGATCGCGTCGAGGTAGCGCTCGTGGTGGCGCCGCGTGCCGAGCTGCTGCACGGCACCGCCGAACAGCCCGAATTGCACCCCGAACTTGATCAGCAGCGACAGGTCGCCGAAGCCGAGCGTCTCAAACGCCGCGACGTTCGCTCCCGGGTCACCCTCGCCGCCGAATTCCGACGGAAATCCCGGCGCTGTGACGCCCTCGCCGGCCAGGGTCTGGGCCCATTCCAGGACCCGGTCGCGATATTCGGCCGTCGAGAGCCCGATCACGGGCGCGAAATCCGGCCGGGCGATGACCTCGCAGATCTGGCCGCGCAACTCCGCGTAGCGTCCGTCGAGCAGCTGCTGGAGGGTCTTGGGGTCGACTGACTCGGTCATCGCGCAAGCATATGGTGGGTGTACCCCCGCTACGGGTGCAGCAAGTGGCGGAAGCGGCGCATGAACCGGCCGAAGCGGCCGCGGCCCGTCTGGCCCAGGCCGGTGATTCCGAGCAGGATCACGAACAGCCCGGCCAGGAACAGCAGGCCGGCCAGCACGACCGGCCAGTAGCGCTGGAGGAAGTCGCGACCGATTGTGAGCAGGCGCTCGGCATGCTCGCCGCCGAAGGTCACCGTGGCGAGGATCCCCAGCAGGGGCACTATGAAGCAGATGTTGAACAGCAGCAGGAGCACCAGCTGGCGAGCCGGGTCCAGACCGGAGCCGACGATGGCGGCGATGGCGGCGAAGTACGGGAACGCCGTCGGCAGCTCGATCGCCGTGATGGTGGCCCCGAGGATGGCGCTCGAGCGTCCCTGGCCGCGAGGTGCCGGCAGCCGTTGCTCGCAGAGCCGCTTTCGGTGGCGCCAGAGCCACGCGGCGGCGACGAGCATCGCCGCGCCGGCCACGCACTCGATGATGTGACGTGCATCGACGCTCGGGTTGGGCACGAGCGAGAGGATCAGCTGGCCCGGACCGAGCGCGATGATCGCCCCGCCGAGCAGGTAGACGGCGAACACCCCGAACGTGAACTCCGCCACCTGGGCGCGGGACCGCTCGCCGCCCGTGGCCAAATAGAGCGCCGGCGCGATCGTCGTCGGGTTCAAAGAATCGGCCAGGCCGATGGACACGACCAGGCCGACGAGGCGGAGCATGGGGCCATTCTTTCCGGAGAACTCGGTTTATGCAGATATTCGGCTTGCAGCCGCGCGCTCAAATTGCTGCCAGCACCTCGCGCGCAGCGCGCTCTCCGGAGCGGACGGCGCCGTCCATGTAGCCGTTCCAGTAGTCCGACGTCTCGGCCCCGGCCCAATGAATCCGGCCCACGGGCTTGCGGATCGCAGCGCCATAGTCGGTCAGCACGCCAGGCGCCAGGTAGCCGCCATAACAGCCGCGTGTCCACGGCTCGGCCGCCCAGTTCATCTCGATGTAGCTCGTCGGGTGAGCTGCCTGGCGGCCGAAGTAGCGCACGAAGCAGGCGAGCGCCCGGGCACGG
>JBJMLD010000108.1:0-23223 GCA_045805545.1 Solirubrobacteraceae bacterium
GATCATCGCCGGCGCCCGGCAGGTCGAGCGTCTCGACGTCGTGGCCGGCCGCGCGCTGGGCGGGCAGCGCCGGCTCCCAGCACCACGCGCCGGCGAAGGCCCCATGAACAAGGACAATTCTCGCCACGGCGCCATCCTAGATCGGCCCACCTCACCCGGCCGGAATCGAGCGTGGCGGCGCAGGAAGGTGTGCGCTCACGGGCAAACTGTGTTGACTTCTACGCCGCGGGTCCCGTATAAGCGTCCTGGCCGCGGCGAGGCGACCGCGATCGCGAGGGAGGTTCGTATGGCCAGCACGGCTCCGGCGCTTGGCGCGTTTCCCAGTCCTTACTCGATCGAGACCCCACCGGGCTGCGAGGGCTGGGAGGAGATGTACCCGTACTACGCCGTGTTCGACGAACGCCGGCGCGAGAAAGACGAGAACCGCTTCTGGTTCTGGAACTCGATGCACTTCCCGGTGCCGATGCCGGCCTTCGACGTGCTGTGCATCGACTCGCCCTACCAGGCCGTCGGTTCGTGGCAGAACCGCGTGTTCGCGGTGCCGCCGGCCATGGGCATCGACTACCGGATCGTCAACGGCTACGTCTACATCTCCGGCAACCCGGTGACCGACCCGGCGAAGATCGCCGAGCGGGCCGAGTACTTCCAGAAGCGCGCCGGCTACTACTACGAGAACTGGCCCGAGCTGTACGGGAAGTGGCGCGAGAAGATGGAGGCGCTGATCGCCGAGCTCGAGGCGCTGGAGGTCCCGACCCTTCCGGAGTACGAGGCCGACGAGGTCGCCTACGACACCGACAGCAAGACCGCGTTCTACGAGGTGCTCGCCGCCTACGGCCGTGTACAGCGGCTGGGCGACCTGATGTGGCAGCACCACTTCGAGTTCCTGCTCCTCGGCTACGGCGCGTACGCCACGTTCGCCGATTTCTGCAAGAGCCACCTGCCCGATATCCCCGACCAGCACATCGCGCAGATGGTGGCCGGCATCGACGTGCTGCTGTTCAAGCCAGACGCCGAGCTGCGCCGGCTCGCCCGGCTGGCCATCGACAGCGGTGTCGACGCAGCCTTCGAAGAAGGGCGCACGCACCAGGAGATCGATGCCGAGCTGTCGAGAACCGACGCCGGAAAGGCCTGGCTCGCCGAGGTCGAGAAGGTCAAGGACCCGTGGTTCAACATGGCCACGGGCGACGGGCTCTACCACTACTACCGCAGCTGGCTGGACGACCCGAGCATCCCGTACGCGTCATTGATCGGGCACGTCGCGGCGCTCCGCGCCGGCGAGCAGATCGAGCGGCCGACCGAAGAACTCGAGCGTGAGCGCGATCGCCTGGCCCACGAATACGGCGAGCTGCTCGACGAGGGCTCGCAAAAGGCCTTCCAGGAGCTGCTCGGCCTCTCGCGCACGGTGTTCCCCTACGTCGAGGAGCACAAGTTCTTCTGCGACTACTGGTTCCTCACCAGGTGGTGGAACAAGCTCCGGGAGTTTGGGGCGCTGCTGGCCGAGCACGGCTTCCTCAAGGACGGCGAGGATCTCTTCCAGCTCACACGCCACGAGGTCGCCTCGGCGCTCGACGAGCTCGTGCTGACCTGGGCCACCGGCGGCGAAGCGCTCGGTCCGAGCCACTGGCCCCCGATCGTCGAGCGCCGCAAACAGCTGCTGGAGAAGCTTGGCAACTGGACGCCGCCGCCCGCGATCGGCGTGACGCCGGAGGCGGTGACCGATCCGATGACGATCATGCTCTGGGGCGTCACCACCGAGCGGGTGCAGGAGTGGGCTCGTCAGCAGGACGGCGGCACCACGCTGAACGGCGCGGCCGCCTCGCCCGGCGTCGTCGAGGGCCCCGCCCGCGTGGTCAAGACCGTTCAGCAGATCGCCGACATCCGCGATGGCGAGATCCTCGTGTGCAGCATCACCTCGCCGGCCTGGGCGCCGATCTTCTCCAAGATCAAGGCCGCCGTGACCGACATCGGTGGCGTGATGTCGCACGCCGCGATCGTGTGCCGCGAGTACGGGCTGCCGTCCGTCGTCGGCACGGGCCGGGCCACCTCGACGATCCGCACCGGGCAGATGATCCGGGTCGACGGCGCCGCCGGTGTGGTTACGGTCCTGAGCGACGACGGATCTGGAGGCTGAGCGCCGGCGTGAGCCACAGCCGTACGCTGGACGAGCTCAGGCGCACCGACGAGCCCGCGGTCGGGGGCAAGAGCGCCAGCCTGGGCGAGCTGCTGGCGGCGGGAATCCCGGTCCCGCCGGGCTTCGCGCTGACCACGAGCGCGTACGAAGCGTTCGCGTCGACGGTCACGGAGCGCACCGAGGACACGATGCAAAAGGCGTCAGTGCCCGACGGCGTCAAGGAAGAGGTCATCGCCCGCTACGACGAGTTGGCCCACGCCGTTGGCGCACCCGATCCGCCTGTCGCCGTTCGTTCGAGCGCGGTCGGGGAGGACAGCGAGGAGGCGACCTTCGCCGGCCAGCAGGAGTCGTTTCTGTGGGTGCGGGGCGGCGAGGCGGTATGCGACGCCGTGCGCGACTGCTGGGCCAGCCTCTACACCGAGCGCGCAATCAGCTATCGGAGAGAGCGCGCAGACGTCAAACCGGACCCGACGATGGGTGTTGCCGTCCAGCTCATGGTTGACGCGGCGATATCCGGCGTGATGTTCACCTGCAACCCGGTGAGCGGAGATCCGAGCATGATCGCGATCAACGCCAGCTGGGGCCTAGGCCTCGCTGTCGTCGGCGGCGAGGTCACGCCGGACGACTACCTGGTCAGCAAGATCACGCGTGAGGTCGTGCGTGAACACATCCATGAGAAGCACATCGAGTACGTCCCTGACGAGCACGGCCGGGGGGCCGTCACGCGCACCGTCGAGCCCGAACGCCAGACCGCCCGCACGCTCGGCAAAGCCGCGATCGAGCGGCTCGTCGAAGTCGGCCGCGGGATCGAGCGCCACTTCGGCTCACATCAGGACATCGAGTGGGCGATCGCGCGCGGCGAGGCCGGCGAGTTGTTCGTTGTGCAGTCGCGGCCGGTGACGACGCTGCCCGAGCGCGAGACGAAACCGGCGCCGCCCTCGGCCCTGTCGCTGGTGATGAACACGTTCGGCGTGAAGACCGACGATGGCGCTTAGCGACGACGACGTCCGCGAGATCCTGCGGATCATCGACGAGTCCGACCTGGCCGAGATCAAACTCGAGACGGATGGGTTCTCGCTCCACGTGCGCCGCGGCGCGAACGCGGGCGCGGCACCGTCGCCTAGCGCGAGCCAACCGGAGAAGCCCGCCGGCGCGAACGAGCCGCGCGCGTCCACACAGACCGACCTGCTCACGATCGAGGCGCCGATGCTCGGCACGTTCTACCGGGCCGAAGGCCCCGGTGAGAAACCGTTTGTCGACGTCGGGACCGAGGTCGGCCCCGACAGCACCGTCTGCATCATCGAGGTCATGAAGATGATGAACTCGGTACCGGCCGGCATCGCCGGCACGGTCGTCGAGGTGGTGGCGGAGAACGCCGAGCTCGTCGAGTACGGCCAACCTCTGTTCCGGGTACAGCCGCGGTGAAGCGGTGAAGCGCGTGTTCATCGCCAACCGCGGCGAGATCGCCGTGCGCATCATCCGCGCCTGCCGCGAACTGGATCTCGAGACCGTCGTCGGCTTCTCCGAGGCTGACCGCGGGAGCCTCGCCACCGAGCAGGCCGATCGCGCCGTGTGCATCGGGCCGGGACCGGCGAACCAGAGCTATCTGCGCGACGATCTGGTCGTCCAGGCGGCGATCGGCACCGGGTGCGACGCCATCCATCCGGGCTACGGATTCCTGGCCGAGAACCCGCGGTTCGCGCGCCGCACCACCGAGCAAGGGCTCACGTTCGTCGGCCCGCCGGCCGAGGTGATGGAGCTCGCCGGCGACAAGCTGCGTGCACGCGAAGAGGCAGCGGCCGCGGGTGTCCCCGTCCTGCCGGGGCGCGAGCTGAACCCAGGCGACAGCCTCGACGGCGCGGCCGAGCTCGGCTACCCGCTGTTGATCAAGGCGGCCGGGGGAGGGGGTGGACGCGGAATCAAGCTCGCCCGCGACGAGGCCGAGCTCGCCTCCCAGCTCGGCATGGCCCGTAGCGAGGCCGGCGCCGCGTTCGGCGACGAGCGCGTGTACGTAGAGCGATACGTCGCCGCGGCGCGCCACGTCGAGGTCCAGGTCGCCGCCGATGAGCACGGACACGTCGTCCATCTGGGTGAGCGCGACTGCAGCGTCCAGCGCCGCTACCAGAAGGTGATCGAGGAGGCGCCTGCGCCGAACCTCCCCGAAGCAACGGCGCAAGCCATCCGCGCCGCCGGCGTGGCGTTTGCCAGCGCCATCGGCTACCGCAACCTCGGCACGGTCGAGTTCGTCGTCGATGCCGAATCGCAGGAGTTCTACTTCCTGGAGATGAACTGTCGGATCCAGGTCGAGCATCCGGTCACCGAGGCCGTCACGGGTCGCGACCTAGTCGCCCTGCAACTTGAAATCGCCCAAGACAAGGCGCTCGACTTCACTCAGCGGGACGTCCACCTCGAAGGCCACGCGATCGAGTGCCGGCTGAACGCCGAGGACGTTGCCCACGGCTTCCGCCCCACGCCCGGCACGCTCAGCCTGTTCTCGGTGCCCGAGCTCCCCGGGCTCCGCGTCGACACGCATTGCGAGCCGGGGACGAACGTCCCGCCCTACTACGACTCGCTGCTGGCCAAGATGATCGCGCACGCCGGGGATCGAGACGCCGCTATCGAGATTCTCATGAACACGTTGGAGGACACCGACGTCGAGGGTGTCGAGACGAACCGGACGCTGCTGTTGAGCGTGCTCGGGCACCCCGACTTCCGCGCCGGCGCGCCGACCACCGACTGGCTCGAGCGAGCGGTGGCGTGATCGAATTCGTCGACACGACGATCCGCGACGGAAACCAGAGCCTGTGGAGCGCCACCGGCCTCACCACCCCCGACGTCCTGATCATCGCGCCCACACTTGATCGCGTCGGCTACCACGCGCTCGATTACACCTCGAGCACGCACATGGGCGTGTCCGTGCGCTTCCACAAGGAAGACCCCTGGGAACGGCTGCGGCTGGTCAGCGCCGCCATGCCGAACACGCCGCTGGGCATGATCACGACGGGGATGCGGTTCATCTCCTGGGTGCCGGCCGACGAGGATGTCATGCGCCTGTCCTTCCGGCTCGTCGTCCGCAACGGGCTGCGGCGGATCCAGATCGCCGACCCGTCGAACGATCCCGATCGGCTCAAGCGTCTGGCGCGGATGGTCCGGGAGGAGGGAATCGAGGAGGTCGTGATCGGGCTGACGTACTCGATCAGCGACGTGCACACCCACGCCTACTACGCCGAGCGCGCTGCCGCCCTGGCCGACTGCGCCGACATGGACCGCCTCTATCTCAAGGACCCGGGGGGCCTGCTCACGCCCGACGCGGTACGCGAGCTGGCGCCCCACTTCAAAGCCGCGGCGGGTCCGGACCGGCCGATCGAGCTGCACAGCCATTGCACGATCGGACTTGCCCCGTTCGTCTACCTCGAAGGAGTCAAGGCCGGCTTTCAGGTCGTCCACACCGCCTCGGGCCCGCTGTCGCGCGGGACATCGCAACCGGAGGTGCTGAGCACGGCGCGAAACCTCCAGGCGGCCGGCTTCGAGCACGGGCTCGACCTTGACACGCAAACGCTCGTCTCGGAGCACTTCGACGCGTTGGCCAAGACGAAGGGCCTTCCCGCCGGCCAGCCGCGCGAGTTTGACGCCGTCTACTACCAGCACCAGCTCCCCGGCGGGATGGTGACGACGACCCGGCGGATGCTCGAGGAGCTCCGGCGACCCGAGCTGTTCGATACCGTGCTCGACGAGGTGACCCGGGTGCGCGCCGAGATGGGTTATCCGATCATCGTCACGCCGGTATCGCAGTTCATCGCCAGCCAGGCCGCGCGCAACGTGATCGACGGCCAACGCTGGGCCGGCGTGTCCGATGAGACGGTGCGGTTCTTCCTTGGGCACTACGGTGAGCCACCGGCTCCCGTCGACCCGGACATCGCCGAGCGCGTCCTGGCCCGACCGCAGGCCGAGAAGCTGCGCGACCTAAAGCCGATCAGCCTCGAGGGCGCGCGGGAGCGGTTCGGCCGGCGCATCTCGGAGGAAGAGCTGCTGCTGCGACTCACCATGCCCGAAGAGCAGGTCGACGCCATGGTCGCGGCCCGCGGACAAGGCAACGGGGCAAGCGCAAGCCGCTCGAAAAGCACGGCGGCGGCGGAAGCGCCCCTCGTCAAGCTGCTCCGCGAGCTCGCCCAGCGCGAGTCGATCACCGAGTTCGAGCTGCGCAAGGACGGGACCGAGGTGGTGTGGCGGCGTGCTTGAGGGCGTCCGCGGGTTCGTCTTCGACGTCGACGGCACGCTGGTGCACCGCGGCACCGATCACCGGGCGAGGCCGCAGCCCGGCGCCATCGACGTGCTCGACCGCATCCGGGCCTCCGGTCGGCCGCTGGTGCTGTTCACCAACGGCAGTCACATCCCATCCGCGGCGATCGCGCGCGGCCTGACGGCCGACGGTCTCCCGATCGCCGACCACGAGATGCTCACCCCGATCGACAGCTCGATCACCTACCTGCGGCGATACCACCCCGGCCAGGCTGTCCACCTGTTCGCCTCAGATGTCGTCAAGGAGACGTTTGCCGCGGCCGGAATCCCCGTCGCGGGCGCAGACGACGACGCCGGTGTGGTCCTCGTCACCCACGTCGATCATGTCGAGATGCCAGAGCTCGATCGCGCCGCGCGCTCCATCGTCGCGGGCGCCCGCCTGCTCACCGGCAGCTACGTGCGTGGCTACGCCGGCGCCAACGGCATGGTGTTCAGCCGCGGCGCGATGATCACGGCCGCCCTGGCCAAGGTCACCGGCGCCCGGCCAAAGGTCGTCGGCAAGCCCTCACGCGCCGCGGTGGCCGAGGTCGGCGTCCGTCTCGGCGTCCCGACCAGCGATGTGGCGGTGATCGGCGATGACCTCGGGATGGACATCGCGCTCGGTCACATGGGCGGATCCACGACCGTGCTCGTCCGCAGCGGGATCACCGGCGGGATCACAATCGACGACATCCCTGCGCGCCGCCGGCCCGACGCGATCATCGACGCCGTGGCCGACCTACTCCCCTGGCTGTAGGGCCCGTTAGAGCGTCGTCACCAAACCGCCGTCGATCACGAAGTCGGCCCCGGTCACGTTGCCGGCCCGCCCGCTGGCCAGGACGAGGACCAGGTCCGCTACTTCGGACGGCTGGGTGAAGCGGCCCGTCACCGAACCGGCGGCCGCCGCCGCGGCGACGGCGTCAGGCTCGCCGCCCTGGGCCCCGGCCACGGTGGCCGCCACGCCATCCGTGCCGAGCCACAGATCGGTCGCGACTGGGCCGGGGCTGACCGTGTTGACCCGGATCCCGGCCGGCCCGACCTCCTTGGAAAGGGCCTTGGAGAAGTTGGCCAGCGCCGCTTTGGCCGCGGAGTAGTCGATCACGACTGGGTCGGGCAGGAACGAATTGACCGAGCAGACGTTCACGATCGTGCCGTGGCCGGCCGCCAGCATGCCCGGTAGCACGGCGCGCGTGGTCCGCACGGCGGCCATGAACGTGAGGTTCAGCGAGGCCAGCCATTGCTCGTCGCTCACCTCGCCGAACCCGGCCAACCGCGGCTTCACGCCACCGACGTTGTTGACCAGGATGTCGAGCGGGCCGTCCTGCAGCGCGGCTCCGACGAGCTCCGCCGGTCCGTCGACGGTGGATAAGTCGACAGCGACGGTGCGCACCGACTCGCCACTGACCAGCTCGTCCAGCTCCGGACTGCTGCCGCGGGCGCCGGCGACCACACGCACGCCCTCGTCGGCGAGGGCACGAGTTATCGCCAGGCCGATGCCCTTGCTCGCGCCGGTGACGACCGCGCGCTGGCCGTCGAGCTGCAGCTCCATCAGTCCGCGCCGGTCAAGAAGACGCGTCGGCGTCGCGGATCGCGCGCCAGATCCGCTCGCCGTTGACCGGCATGTTCAGGTGGCGGATCCCGTAAGGGCTGAGCGCGTCGAGCACGGCGTTGTGCACGGCCGGCGTGGCGCCGATCGTGCCCGACTCGCCGATGCCCTTGGCCCCGAGCGGGTTGGACGGCGTCGGCGTCTCCATCTCGAGGAGCTCGAACGGCGGCATCTCCTCCATGCCCGGGAAGCCGTAGGTGACGAGGCTCGAGTTCTGCGGGTTGCCGTCCTCGTCGTAGGTCAGCTCCTCGTACAGGGCCTGCGCGATCCCGGCGGCCAGCCCGCCGTGGACCTGTCCCTCGGCAACGAGCGGATTGATGATGTGCCCCGCGTCGTCCAGCGCGATGATCCGCTTTAGCTCGACCTTGCCCGTCTCGGTGTCGAGCTCGACCACGGCGACGTGGGCCCCGAACGGGAACGTGGGGTGCGCGCCGGTGAAGTCGACCTCGCCGGCCAGCTCGGCCAGGCGCCCGGATTGCTCGAGCCGACCGGCCAGTTCCGCCCAGGTCAGGCCGGGCTCGGGTGCGCCGGCGACATGGAAGCGTCCCTGATCGGTGTCGAGCTGCATGTCCTCAGGGCTCGCCTCGAGTTCGTCGGCGGCCAATCGCTTGGCGTTCTCGACCACCTGCTCGGCCGCCTGCGCGGCGGCGGCGCCGCCGATCTGGGTTGACTTCGACGCGTAGGTGCCGGTGCCGCGGGCGACCGCATCGGTGTCGCCCTTGATGACGTGGACCTTCTCGACCGGCAGACCGAGGCGCTCGGCCGCGATCTGCGCGAACGTCGTCTCGTGCCCCTGGCCCTGCGACTGCGAACCGGTCTTGACCAGGGCCTCGCCTCCAGGAGTGATCTCGACCGCGCCGAACTCGGTCTCGTTCAGTCCGTTGGTGATCTCGACGTACGTGCTCAGCCCGATCCCGAGCTGGCGCGGGCCGCCGTTCTGCCGCCGGCTGGCCTGTTCGGCGCGGAGCTCGTCGTAGCCGGCCTTCTCGAGCACCAGGTCGAGTGCGCGGCCATAGTTGCCGACGTCGTAGGGAGCCCCGGAGGCAGTTGTGTACGGGAAGGCGTCTGCCGGGATGAAGTTCTTGCGTCGCACCTCGGCCGGATCCATCCCGATCTCGGCCGCGAACATGTCGACCGCCCGCTCGATCATCTGCGTCGCCTCGGGGCGGCCGGCGCCGCGCACTGGTCCGGTCGGCGTCGAGTTCGTGACCACGGCCTTGACTTCGCTTTCGAATTTCGCGATGCGGTAGACGCCGCAGGACATGAGCGCGGTCAGGTTGGCCAGGAACGCGCCGATCCCGGGATACGCGCCGGCGTCCTGGAGGATCGAGACGCGGAGTGCCTGGATGACGCCGTCGCGGCCACCGCCGATCTCGAAGTCGATCCGCTGCGCCCGCCCGTGGTGCATGGCGACCAGGTTCTCACTGCGCGTCTCGGTCCAGCGCACCGTCTTGCCGGTCGCGCGGGCCAGCCAGGCCACCAGCACGTCCTCGGCGTCGAGGCCCTTGCCGCCGAACCCGCCGCCGACGTCGGGCGCGACCACGCGCACCTGCTCAGGTTGGAGTCCGAGCAGCAACCCGAGCACCATCTTGTCCTGGTGCGGGGTCTGCGTCGAGAGCCAGATGTGCAGCTTGCCTTCCTCGTCCCACCGCGCCACGGTGGCGCGTGGCTCGACCGGGCACGCGGCCAGCCGGGGGGAGAAGATCCGCCCCTTGGTGACCACGTCGCATTCGGCGAACAGCTGCTCGTCGGGGTTCTGGACCGGAACGGCCAGGCAGGTGTTCGTGCCCAGATCCTCGTAGAGCAGCACCTCGTCGCGCGCCGCCTCCTCGATATCGGTGACCGCCGGCAGCGGGTCGTACTCGACCTCCACCAGCTCGGCCGCGTCGACTGATCCCCCGCGCGTGTCGGCCAGGGCCACTGCGACGATGTCGCCGGCGAAGCGCGCCTTTTCTGCGGCCAGGAAGGGCCGATACATCTGCTCGTCGGCGCCGACGAACGGCGGCGCGGGAAGTACGGCCAGGTCGACGTCGGCCGCGCTGAACACCTGCGCGCCGGGCAACGCGGCGGCCGCGTCGGTGTTCACGCTCGTGACGCGGGCGTGCGCCCAAGGTGAGCGCACGAAGGTGACGTGGAGCGTCTCCTCGAGCGGGAGGTCGTCCACATACTGCCCCTTGCCGGTCAGGAAGCGCGGGTCTTCCCGGCGGCGGACTCGCTGTCCTACGACGTTGGCCACAGCACCGAGATCATTATCAGTCGGCGCCGCCGCGCGCTGCCAGCTCGCCCGTGCCGGGTTGCTTGCCGTTCTGCGCAACCGTTGCGCCGGCCAGGGCCGCGTGCCGGGTCTCGCTCGGCGTGGCATCGAACGCGCGCTTGAATACTCGCGAGAAATGCGCCGCGTCGCAGAACCCCCAGCGGAACGCGATCTCGGTCACAGAACCGCCATTCGGCCGCTGCAGGTCCTCCATGCATCGCGCCAAGCGCTCGGTGCGCACGAGACCCGCCACGGACGTGTCGGTGTCCTCGAACAGGGCATGCAGGGCGCGTACCGACATCGAGTACGCCCGCGCGATCGAGGTCGGCCCGAGCATCGGGTCGGACAGGTGCGTACGCACGTAGCGACGGATTTCCGCGCGCGCCGCGGCTCGCGTGGCGGCCCGGCTCGTCGGCACGCGGGGCTCGACCGCTGCGCGGAGCAACTCCAGGGCGGCGTTGGCCGCGGCAACGTCGGCTCCGGGGTCGAGCGACGGCAGCTCCGAGGCCAGCGCGTTCATGTAGCGGACGAGCAGCCGCGCCGAACCGCTGCCCTCCAGCGACGGGAGCGCGGTCAGATCGGCCAGTCGCGGGCAGACGGCCAGGACCCGTGCGCGCGGGAACAGCAGCGTCCGCTTGTAGAACGGCTCCACGATCTCGACATCGGTCGGCTGCAGCCCGTCCCACAAGATCACGTCACCGGCCGTGAGCGATGCGCGGCGGCTGCCCTCGCGCACCAGCTCGACGCCCTTGCAGACGAACTGGAACCCGAGGACATCCTCGGAGTCGGCACCCATCACGGCGGCGCTTCGATGCCCGAGGAATGGGGAGGCCGCACAGTCGACCAGCATCAGCTCGCCGAGCGCCCTGCGAGTCACCGCGCCGTTGAAGTTGTCAGGCGTGCGACTGGTCGGGTGCACGTCGAAGGCGATGTGCGTGGTGGCCAGGATCTCCGACCACGAGCGCAACCGGTGGGACATGCCGGCGCCCCTGACCCGCCAGCGCTCCGGCTCGCGCGCCGCAGGCTCCGGCGAGCGTGCCGCAAGCTCCGGCTCGACGGTCGCTGCGAACCCGTTCCTCAGGACTTCTCCATTCTCTCTCAACCCTCTCGAAGTCGAATCGTAGTGGAGCGCCGAGGCGGCCCGCCGGTTTCAGGCGCGATGCGCCGAGACCCAGGCCACCGAGCCGGCGTCGACGGGCAGCGCCACGCCGGTGACGAACGAGGCCTCGTCGCTGCTCAGCCAGACCACGGCGGCGGCCACCTCGTCGGGTTCGCCGAAGCGCGTCATCGCCTGCGGGGCGAGGATCTCCTGCTGGCGCTCGGGCGGTTGCTCGGACATCAGCGGCGTCATGATCGCGCCCGGGCACACGGCGTTGACGCGGATCCCGTCGTCGGCGTATTCCACCGCCGCGTTCTTGGTCAAGCCGAGGATCCCGTGCTTGCTCGCCGTGTACGCGCTCAGCATCATCACCGCACGCAGGCCGGCGTTGGACGACGTGTTGACGATCGCGCCGCCGGACTGCTTCAGCATCTGCGTGATCTGATGTTTCATCCCCAGGAACGTGCCGCGCAGGTTGACCGCGATCACCCGGTCGAAGTCGGCCTCATCGGTCTCGTGCAGCCGCCTGTGCACGCCGATCCCGGCGTTGTTGTGGGCGAAGTCGAGCCGGCCGAAGCGCTCGACGACCGCAGCCACCAGATCGCGGTTGTCCTCGCTGCGCGACACGTCACAGGCGAAGAACGTCGCCTCCCCGCGGCCCTTTTCGCCGATCTGTCGGACGACCTCCTCGCCGGCCTCACGCGAGCTCTCCAGATCGGCCAGCACGACCGAAGCGCCCTCGCGGGCGAAGCGCAGGGCGCAGGCTCGCCCGATGCCGCTGGCGGCGCCTGTCACGAGGCCCGCCTTGCCCTCCATGCGTCCAGCCATAGTCTTGGCGGCGGAGCTTATTGCCTATGACCGCCACCGCGCTCGACCTGCTTCAAGCCGCCGGCCTCTCAGCGGCCGAACTCTACGACGAGCTCACCGACGCCCTGCGCGAGTCGCTGCGCCTGGGGGAGTTGCTGAGGCGCGCGGCCGCGCGCGTGCCGGGGCTGGTGCCGGACGCTGCCGAGCTGGAAGCCGAGCGGGAGCGGCGGCTGGCCGACAAGCGCGGGGTCGAGCTGGCGCAGGGGCTCCTGCTCTCATCGTTCCTCGAGCTGCCGCGTGAGGGGACTCATCTGGTCCAGGCCATGCTCGCTCCCACGCAACTGGCTCTGGACCACGTGGATGAGTTCAAGGCGAGCGGCGTGGTCGACTTTGGCCCTGCCCGGGTCGAGCGCACCGGGCGCGTGGGCGTGGTCGAGCTGCGCAACCCGCGCCACCTGAACGCCGAGGATGGCGTGACGCTGGGTCCGACCGAGGCCGCAGTCGATCTCGTCCTGCTCGATCCGGAGATCGAGATCGGGGTCTTCCGGGGCGGTGTGGTCGAGCATCCGCGTTATGCCGGTCAGCGCGTGTTCGGCTCTGGGATCAACCTGACCCACCTCTACCAGGGGCGGATCGACTTCCTCTTCTACCTGGTCCGCGACCTCGGCTACGTGAACAAGATCTATCGGGGCCTGACTGGCGGAACCGAGAAGCTGTGGGTCGCAGCGGTCGAGCGCTTCGCGATCGGCGGCGCGTGCCAGCTGCTGCACGTGATGGACCACGTGATCGCGGCTCGCGGAGCCCGCCTGTATCTGCCGGCGCGGCGTGAGGGCATCATCCCCGGCGCCTCCAATCTGCGCCTGCCCCGCTTCGTCGGCGACCGCGCCGCGCGCCAGGCGATCCTGTCCGGTCGCGAGTGGGTGGCCGGCGAGCCCGACGCCGATCTGATCTGCGACGAGGTCGTCGACGCCGCCGACGTAGACGCGGCGCTCGAGGCTCGCCTGGATGCGCTGACCAGCTCGGGCCTGATCAATGCGGCCGCCAACCGACGAGCCCTGCGCGAGGGGGAGGAGCCGCTCGATCTGTTCCGCAACTACATGAGCGTCTACGCCCGCGAGCAGGCCTACTGTCACCTCAGCCCGGCGCTGGTCCGAAACCTGGAGGAGCACTGGAATGCCCACGAGCGCAGCGCCTGACGCACGTGTCGAGTCGATGCCCCGCGACGAGCTGCGGGCGCTGCAGCTGGAGCGGCTGCGCACCACCGTCACGCGCGTGCTGACCGGACAGCCGCCCGGCGCCGCGCAGCTCAAGGCCGCGGGCGTCCTCTCGGCCGAGGATCTGACCTCGCTCGAGGACCTCGGGGCGGTGCCGTTCATCGCCAAGGCCGCGCTCCGCGAGCACTACCCATTCGGCTTGCTCGCCGTGCCGCGTTCGGAGCTCGTGCGCCTGCATGCCTCGAGCGGCACGCACGGCAAGCCGACCGTCGTCGGCTACACCCGCGGCGACCTGGAGGTGTGGACCGAGTTGATGGCGCGCTGCATGGCGACTGCCGGCGTGCGCGCCGGCATGCTGATCCACAACGCCAACGGCTACGGCCTGTTCACGGGCGGTCTCGGCTTCCACCAGGGTGGTGAGCGCCTCGGCGCCACCGTGGTGCCGGTGTCGGGTGGCTTCACGGCCCGGCAGGTGATGCTGCTGCGCGACCTGGAGGCGCAGGTGCTCGTGGCCACGCCTTCCTATGCGCTGGCCATCGCGCAGGAGCTGGATGCACCGGTTCCCTCGTTGCAGCTCGGGCTGTTCGGAGGCGAGCCGTGGAGCGAGCCGATGCGGGGGCAGATCGAGGCCGCACTGGGGTTGAAGGCGGTCAACTTCTATGGCCTGTCCGAGATGTGCGGGCCGGGCGTGGCCGTCGAGTGCCTCGACGTGCGCGACGGGCTCCACGTCCAGGAGGACCACTTCCTCGTCGAGGTGATCGACCCGGACGACGGTCGCCCGCTGCCGCCGGGCAGCGAAGGCGAGCTCGTGTTCACCACGCTGACCAAGGAGGCGATGCCGCTGCTGCGCTACCGCACCGGCGACTTCGGCATCTTGCTCGACGAGCCGTGCGCCTGCGGGCGCACCCAGGTCAGGATCACCGGGCTGCGCGGCCGGCGCGACGACATGCTGATCGTGCGCGGCGTCAATCTCCATCCGTCGCTGGTCGAGCACGTGCTGCTGAACGTCGACGGCGTGGCGCCCCACTACCGGCTGATCGTCCACCGGCCGGGAACCATGGACGAGGTCACGGTCGAGTGTGAACCGGCCGGGGCCGAGGTCGATCGCGACGAGCTGCGGGCGCGGCTCGAGCGCCTGCTCCGCGAGAACGCCGGCCTGCGCATCACGGTCAGCCTGCTCGACCCGGGGACCGTGCCGCGCAGTGAGGGTAAGGCGGTGCGTGTAGTCGACCGACGCCCGCCGCGTTAGACGACGGCCGACCGACCGCGTCGCCGCTCGGCGAAGGTCACGAAGGCATCCAGAGCCTCGGGCTGGGCCAGGGCGTCGCGGCTGGCCACGTCCTCGGGCTTCGCGCCCTGGAGGATGCGCTTGACCGGCAGCTCGAGCTTCTTGGCCGTGAATGTCCGCGGAATCGCCGGCACCGCCTCGATCGCGTCCGGGACGTGGCGCGGTGAGAGCGCCGTGCGGAGCGTCGTGGCCATCCGCGCGCGCAGCTCATCGTCCATCGCGTGGCCCTCCGCGAGCACGACGAACAGCAACAGCTCGCCGGCGCCGCCGCCCGGATCCTCCAGGTGGACGATCAGGCTGTCGAGCACCTCGGGCAGCTCCTCGACCACCGCGTACAGCTCGCCCGTCCCCAGCCGGACGCCGCCGCGGTTCAGCGTGGCATCCGAGCGCCCGGTGATCACGCAGCTGCCGCGCTCGGTGAACAGGATCCAGTCGCCGTGGCGCCAGATCCCCGGGTACTGCTCGAAGTAGGCCGCGTGATAGCGCTCGTCGCCCGGGTCGTTCCAGAACTTGACCGGCATCGAGGGCATCGGCGCCCGGATGACCAGCTCGCCGAGCTCGCCGACGACCGGGTTTCCGTCCACGTCGTAGGCGGCCGCGTCCACGGCCAGGCAGCAGCCGGACATCTCGCCCCGGTACACCGGCTGCAGCGGCGAACCCTGGACGATCCCCGTGCAGACGTCGGTGCCGCCGCTGCCGCATGCGAGTAGCACGTCGGGCCCGAGCTGCTCGTAGATCCAGTCGAAGCCTTCGGGCGGAAGCGGCGATCCGGCCGCCCCGACCGAGCGCAGCTTGCTCAGATCGAACTGTTTGGCCGGCTCGATGCCGGCCTTCCGGCAGGCCATCAGGAAGGCCGGGCTCAGGCCCATCATCGTCGCGCCGGTGTCGGCCGCCAGCTGCCACTGGTACTCGAGTCCCGGATAGGCCGGGTTGCCGTCGATCATCACGATCGAGGACCGCGTGAGCAGCGCCGAGACGAGCGCGTTCCACATCATCCACGCCGTGGTCGAGAACCACATCAGGCGATCGCCGGGTCGCAGGTCCCAGCTCAGCGCGTGGTTCTTGTGATGCTCGATCGTGATCCCGCCGTGCCCGTGCACGATCGCCTTCGGCAGCCCCGTCGTGCCGGAGCTGAACAGGATGCACAGCGGGTGATCGAACGGCACCGCATCGAACCGCGCCGGCGCGTCCTCGCGGAGCAGGTCGTCCCACTCCTGCGCCGCGGAGATCTCGTCCTCGGCGCCGCCGGGATACGGGACGTGTACGACGTGCTCAAGCGTCGGCAGCGCGGCGCGGATGCTGGCCACGTCGGACCGGCGGTCGATCAGCCGCTCGCCGTAGCGGTAGCCCGCCACCGTCAGCAGCACCTTCGGCTCGACTATCCCGAACCGCGCGATCACGCTGCGCGGGCCGAACTCGGGCGCGCACGTGGCCCAGACGGCGCCGATGCTCGCCGTGGCCAGGAACGCGATCAGCGTCTCAGGAACGTTCGGCAGGTACGCGACCACGCGATCGCCCGGTCCCACGCCGAGCCGCTCCAGTCCCGCCCGCGCCCGCCCCACCTGCTCGCGCAGCTCGCCGAAGGTCAGCTCGATCGGCGCGCGCGACTGCGAGTGAGCCACCACGGCCGAGCGTCCGGCGTCCTCGTCGCGACCGAGCGCGTGCTCGGCGTAGTTCAGCCGCGCGCCGGCGAACCACTTGGCCCCCGGCATCTCCCGCGCGCTCAGCACCTGCTCGTACGGCGTGTGGGCGCGGATCTCGAAGTACTCCCACAGCGACTCCCAGAACGCCTCCAGTTCGTCCACCGACCAACGGAAGATCTCGTCGTAGGTGCCGAAGTCCTGACCGCGGCGGGCCTTCAGCCAGGTCAGGTAGCGGCCCAGCTGCGAGGTCTCGAGCACGTCGGCCGGGGGGGTCCACAGGATTTCGCCAGTCATTTGGCCGCTCAGGGTTTCACACGCGTGCGCTCGGCCGCAACCGCCGCCGGACTACAGCGATGGCCCCGACGTCGCGCCCCAGTCCTCTGGCGCGACGTCGGCGATCGACTGGCTGAACGTCCACCGGTGCCCGGCCAAGTCCTCGGCCGTGTATTGCCGCTCGCCGTACGGGTGGTCTTGCGGTGCTCGCAGGATTCGCGCCCCGCCCTGTCGGGCCCGCTGGTAATGGCTGTCCACGTCCTCGAGCCGGACGAGGATCGAGTGGCTGACCTCACCGCGGCGCGGCGCGCGGAAGATCGTCGGGTCCGAGGTCTCGAGCGCTTCGATCACGCGGCGCTCGGCGACCACCACCGCGCCGTCGCCCGTGCCGACCGAGAGCTGGGCCCGGTGGTTGGCGTCGTGCCAGCGCTCGACGAAGCCGAACGCGTCGGCGAGCCACTCGACAGCCTCCTCGACGTCCTCGTAGATGAGTATCGGGATCACGGCGGAGGACGGCATCGAGCGATTGGTCAGCATGCTGGTGTGGGATCTCCTCCGGCTTGGGGCACTATCGCGGCGGGGCGGTCGTAGAGCGTACGACCAGCGAGGGTTCGATCAGCCGCACCACGCTCGGACGGTGGTTGTCGATCCGATCGAGCAGCAGCTCGAGCGCCAAGCGGCCCATCTCGAGGCGCGGCTGGTCAACCGTGGTCAGCGAGACGTGGGCGAGGTGGGCGATCGAGATGTTGTCGTAGCCGACGATCGAGATCTGCTCAGGTATGTCCACTCCAGCGCGATCGAAACCGCCGAGCAGGCCGGCGGCGATCATGTCGTTGGCGGCGAAGATCGCGGTGGGCAGCTCGTCCTGCTCGACCAGCCGCTCGGCCGCCATCACGCCCGCCTCCTCGGTGAAGTCGCCGCCGATGACCTGGACGAACCGGCCCAGCCGTCGCGCCTTCATCCCGCGCACGTACGCGCCTCGCCGCTGCGGCCCGCCGGCGCCGTTGCCGCCATCGACGTGCGCCACACGCTCGTGACCAAGCCCGACCAGGTGGCTCAGCACGAGCTCGGTGCCGTGGCCCTCGTCGATCAGCACGAAGTCCGCATTCACGCCGCGAGCCTGCCGACCCACCATCACGAGCGGCGCCTCGGCCGCCGCCGCAGCGATGTCGGCGGACCGCATACGCGGGCTGACCAGGATGATGCCGTCGACCCGGTACTCGAGCAGGGCTGCCACCGCCGCACGCTCGCGGCGTGCCTCGCGCCCACCGGCGGCCAGCAGCAGTCGGTACCCGAGCTCGGAGGCGAACTCCTCGACGCCGCCCGCGATCTCGGCGAAGAACGGATTGCGCAGGTCGTCGAGCAGCACGCCGACCGTCCGGGTGCGCCGGCTGGCCAGGCTGCGGGCCATCGCATTGGGGCGGTAGCCGAGGCGCGCCGCGGCAGTCAGGACACGCTGGCGGCGCTCATCGCTGACGTTCGGCTGCTCGCGCATGACGAGCGACACCAGCGCCCGGGAGACGCCCGCCTCCCGGGCGACGTCCTCCATCGTCGGCGCTCGCCGGGGATTGGCCTGCGGTGCCGCACCCGGCTCGAGGGTGTCCGTCACGGGGCGAGAAGGTACTCAGCGCTGCAAAGAATTGCAATCGCGTTAGCGCGCTCTACTTCGACTCCCGCGATGTGAATATTTGCCTTGACTTGGTGTCAGCACAAGGGATATAGTCCCGCCGCCTTTAGAGCGCTCTAACCCCGAGAGCGAGCCGAGAGAGAGTCATGCAACCGGATTTCACGCGCACGGCCGCGACGGCTGAGTCGTGCCCGCGAGACACCCCCCGGACGACCCAGGAGGTCACTACATGAGAGGACTGCGTCGCAGTCTTGCTAACCGGTCACGTCCGCCCCGCCGAGTGCTTGGCGTCGCCCTGGCGGTCGCCGCCGCCGCGCTGCTGCTCGCCGCCTGCGGCGGCAGCTCGAAGAGCAGCTCGACGACCAGCGCGGTGAACATCGCGACCGGCACGGGCGGGAAGGTCTGCAATTACAAGTTCGCGTTGATCACGCACGGTGACAATGGCAACTTCTGGAGCGTCGTGTACAAGGGCGCCAAGGACGCGGCCAAGGATCTCGGTTGCACGCTCACCGAGGTATATGGCTCCCAGCAGCAGGGTCAGGCCCAGCCCGATGACAACGCGGAGGCCGCGCAGATTCAGAACGCGGTGAACGCCAAGGTCGACGGCATCGCCGTGTCCGACCACGCGCCCAGCCTGATGAACCCGGCGCTCGCCTCGGCCGCGGCCAAGGGCATCCCGATCGTTCTGCTCAACGCCGGTTGCGACAACAAGGACATCGCTGCCGCCGGCGCGATGACCTGCGTGGGTCAGCCCGAGCAGCTGGCCGGCGTGGCCGCGGCCGGCCGCTTCAACAAGCTCGGCGCGACCAACGTGCTGTGCGTCATTCACCAATCCGGCCAGAACCTGCTCGACCGCTGTAACGGCATCGCCCAGGGACTCGGTGTCGGCTCGCAGTGCAAGGGCGGCAACGCGCCGGCCAAGGGCCCGGCGTGTACAGAGCTGACGCTCTCCACGCCGAACGCCGCGTCGAACCCGCAACAGGCGATCGGCCAGGTCACCTCATACCTCCAGGCCCACCCGCAGATAAATGCGGTGATGACGCTGAACACGGCGATCGGAACCGCGCTGGTGAATTCCCACCCCGCAGGCAACCCCAAGATCGCCACGTTCGACCTGTCGACTGACGTTCAGAGCGAGCTGCAGGCCAAGACGATGGCCTTTGCCGTCGATCAGCAGCAGTATCTCCAGGGCTACCTGCCGATCTCGTTCCTCTACCTGTACAAGAAGCATGAGGGCAACAGCACGGGTGGCGGCACGACGGTGGCCAGCGGTCCGCTGATCGTCGACGACACGAACATCAGCAAGGTGTCGGCGGCCATCGCGGCCGGCGACGACTAACCATCAAATCCAGTCGCCGGGCGGGCACGATCCCCGCCCGGCGACGTCACCTCCGACCCAACAACAGATGAGCGCCACATCTCCATCCGCATCGCTCCCTCCGATGGCGGACGAGCGAATCGAAAAGATCAGCCGCCGGACGCGTGTGCTGCGCCGCCCCGAGCTCGGCGCGCTGATGGGGGCGATCGCCGTGTTCGTCCTGTTCACCATCACCGATGCCAGCGCCAACCACCTGTGGCTGAAGCAGACCGGCCTCGCGGCCTGGACCCAGCAGGCGGCGTTCTTCGGCATCTTGGCCGTGCCGGTCGGCCTCTTGATGATCGCCGGCGAGTTCGACCTCTCGACCGGCGTCATGTCCGGCACGACCGCGATCGTGATGGCGCTGCTTGTGGGCAAGTGGCACTGGAACGCTTGGCTGGCGATCATCGGCACGCTCGTCTTCGCGGCCTCCATCGGTCTGCTCAACGGCTACATCGTGGTGAGGACGAAGCTGCCCAGCTTCATCGTCACGCTGGCCACGTTCTTCGTGCTGCGCGGCACCAGCGTCGGCGGCGTGCTGCTGCTCAACCACGGCTCGACCCAGGTCGGCCTGAGCACGCCCAATCCGTCCGGCCTGAGCAGCGCCAAGTCGCTGTTCGGCAATTCGTTCTTCAAGAGCGGTGCGTTGCCAAACGGCTACTCGACCGCGATCCTGTGGTTCATCGCGGTCACCATCGTCGGCAGCTGGGTGCTCAGCCGCACCACGTTCGGCAACTGGATCTTCGCCGCCGGCGGGGACGAGAACGCGGCGCGCAACGTCGGCGTGCCGGTGGCCCGAACCAAGGTGCTGTTGTTCCTGTCGACTGCGCTGGCCGCGGCCCTGGTCGGGATCATCTCGTTCACGCAGGCCGGCTCGGCTGTGTCCGAGCAGGGTGTCGGCTACGAGTTCTTCTACATCATCGCTGCCGTCGTCGGCGGGTGCTTCCTGACCGGCGGCTACGGTTCGGCCATTGGCGCGGCGCTTGGCGCCTGCATCATCGGCATGGCCTTCGAAGGCGTTATCTACGCCGGCTGGGACAGCGCCTGGAACTTCACCTTCCTCGGCGCCATCCTCTTCCTGGCCGTCGCCGTCAACACCTTGATCTACCGCCGAGCACTGAGAGCCCGCCGATGACCGAAGAGACGAAGCCCGGCACCGATACCCCACTGCTCGAGGCCCGCGCCGTCTCCAAGTACTTCGGGAGCGTCAACGCGCTTCAGGACGTGACGCTGAAGGCCAGCGCGGGCGAGGTCGCATGCGTCCTCGGCGACAACGGCGCCGGCAAGTCGACGCTGATCAAGATCCTCTCCGGCGTGCACACCCCGGACCACGGCGAGCTGCTGATCGAGGGCCAGGCGGTCACCTTCTCCGGCCCGCGCGACGCCCGCAATCAGGGCATTGCGACGGTGTTCCAGGATCTCGCCACCGTGCCGCTGATGTCGGTCTGGCGCAACTTCTTCCTCGGCAACGAGCCGACCCGCGGCCGCGGCGTCCTCCAGCGCCTGGACGTCAAGGGCGCGCAGAAGATCATGATCGACGAGATGGCCAAGATGGGCATCGACGTGCGCGACCCCAACCAGACGGTGGGCACGCTGTCCGGTGGCGAGCGCCAGGCGGTGGCGATCGCGCGCGCGGTGTACTTCGGTGCCAAGGTGCTGATCCTCGACGAGCCGACCTCGGCGCTCGGCGTCCGCCAGTCCGGGATCGTGCTCAAGTACATAGTCCAGGCGCGCGCGATGGGGCGCGGCGTGATCTTCATCACCCACAACCCCCACCACGCCTACCCGGTCGGCGATCGCTTCGTGCTGCTCAAGCGCGGGCGCATGATGGGCTCCTACAAGAAGTCCGACACGACGCTCGATCAACTGACCTCGATGATGGCCGGTGGCGCCGAGCTCGAGCAGCTGAGCCACGAGCTCCAGGACCTCTCGGGCGAGGTGGCCGGCGCCGCCGAGGTGGCCAAGGAGCTGGCCGCCGAGGTCAAAGACGTCAAAACGACCGCCTAAGCGCCGGAGACAGGGATGGCATCCGAGCTCGAGCTGCTGACCATCGGGAGGATCAGCATCGACCTGTACTGCGATCAGATCGGGGCGGACTGGCACGCCGCGCAATCGTTCTCCAAAGCGGTCGGCGGGAGCCCCACGAACGTGGCGATCTCGGCCGCCCGGCTCGGCCACGCCGCCGCCGTCTACACCAAGGTCGGCGCGGACCCGTTCGGGGAGGTCGCGATCCAAGAGCTCACCGGCTTCGGCGTCGACGTCCGCTACGTCGGCACGACCACCGAGGGCGTGACCCCGCTCGCCTTCGCCGTGCTCGACCCGCCGGAGGACCCGAAGCTGCTGTTCCGCCGCGAGCCGCCCGTGCCGGACCTCCAGCTTCAGATCGGCGAGGTCCCGCGCGCCACGGCGAGCACCGTTCCCGTCCTCTGGGTCTCGGCCGGCGCCCTTTCGGCCGAGCCGAGCTCCTCGACCGTCGAGGCGCTGCTCCAGGCCCGCGCGCGCAAGCGCCACACGATCCTCGATCTCGACTATCGCCCGACGTTCTGGCCGTCGCGTCAGGCGGCGTCCGAGCGGATCGGCGCCGCCATCGCGCACGCCACCGTCGCCGTCGGCAACCGTGAGGAGTGCGAAGTCGCTGTCGGCACGCGCGACCCGCTCGCCGCCGCTCAGCGACTCCTCGACCGCGGCGTCGAGCTGGCCATCGTCAAGCTCGGCGGCGACGGGGTGCTGCTCGCCAGCGCCACCGAGCAGCGACGGATTGCGCCTCCGCCGATAAAGGTCTTGTGCGGCCTCGGCGCCGGCGACGCCTTCGGTGGCGCGCTCTGTCACGGGCTGCTGTCTGGGTGGCCGCACGAGCGATCGGTCGCGTTCGCCAATGTCGCGGGCGGGATCGTCGCCTCGCGCCTTCTCTGCTCGGCCGCGATGCCCTACGAGCGCGAGGTCACCGAGCTGATGGAGGGATCGGCGCCGTGAGCACCCCGGCCGCTGCCAAGGGCGCCAGAGCCGCCGACGCCGCCACGGCCCGCGCCCGCCCGGCCCCGGCCCCGGCCCGCCGCCGGCTCGGCGTCGGCGTGATCGGCTTCGGCTGGCTCGGCCACGCCCACAGCCGCTCGGTGCTCCGCATCCCGACCCTGTTCGCCGAGCGCACCTATGACCCGGTGCTCGTCGCCTGCTCGGACACGCTGGCCAGCCGCGTCGAGGAAGCGATTGCGTCGTTCGGGTTTGCGCGCGGGGCGAGCGACTGGCGCGCCGTGATCGAGGACCCGGACGTCGAGGTCGTGTTCATCGCCGCCCCGAACATATTCCATGTCGAGCTGGTGCAGGCCGCGGCCGCCGCCGGCAAGGCGGTCTTCTGCGAGAAGCCCGTCGGCGGCACACCCGAGCAGACGGTGCGCGCCGAGAAGGCGGTGCGCGACGCCGGCGTGATCTCAGGCGTGGGCTACAACTACCGCTGGGCGCCGCTCGTGCGCTACGCCGCGCAGCTGATCGCCGACGGCAGCCTCGGGGAGATCACCAACTACCGCGGCCGCTTCTTCTCGATGTACGGCAGCGACCCGCTCGGCGTCCTGTCGTGGCGCTTCCTGGTTGATCAGGCCGGCTACGGCGTGACGACCGACCTGATGAGCCACTCGGTCGACCTGGCGCA
>JBJMLD010000109.1:0-13009 GCA_045805545.1 Solirubrobacteraceae bacterium
AGCCCGCCAGGTCGTCCTTGCCGCCACCCTGGTTACCGGTGCCGACGCGGAGGTTGATCCCATCGAACGTGGCCCCCAGGTCGACGAAGAACGGGTCATCACGCTGGCCGGCGAACACCTTGCCACCGCCCCTGAGCGACCCGATCGCCTGACTGGCGACCGCGTTGTAGTTGGGGAATGTCTTCGGCCCCACGTTGTTCGGCGCGACCAGCAGATTGCGCCCGATCACCTTGGAGGAGACCTTGTGCCCGTTGCGATAACGCTCGCGCGTCACCGTGTAGGTCTGGAACACGTTGAGCTTCGGGTCGTGAATCGAGCTCACGCCCGGAGCGGCGTAGAGGAACGTGTTCCCGTTCCGCGTGTGCGTCTTGAAGCGGAACAGATAACGGATCGCCGGCTTACCCGTGCCCGTGTTGTCGATGTTGATGTAGTAGTCCGCGTTGTCGTCGAACCGATAGAAGTTCGGGCCGCCGGCCGGATCCTCGAACGGGATCCAGTTGGCGACGACCGTCAGATCGTTCGGCGCGTCGTTGGCTTTGAACGCGTACAGGTCGGTGTTGTCCGCGGTCGGGTCCAGCGCGATGCTGGGCGCCTCCCGGTGACTCGAGCCGAAGCTCACGGAGACCGCCACCACGCCCGCCACTAACGCAGCGAGGACGGCGAACAGCCGCGGAGCTCTTGAGAACAAGCGCATGCGCGCTCCTTCCGGTCAGGGATTGCGGCGGTCCGTCACGTCGGTGCCCATCGTGCGCCATCCGCGCGGTCGCCTCTTACACCGATTCAGTTCGCACGCGCGACACAGACGGATCACAAGAAATTACCTGCACATCGTGCCTTTTTGCAGTTGCCTCGCTGTTGCGAATCACTCGCAGTTGGCGTCGCCTTCGTGCTGCGTCGGGCACGCTGCGCAGTAACGCGATGGCAGCATCCGACCAAGACCGGGTATGAACGCAGACCAACTGCCCAGCATCGCGTGGGACCCAGGCGCGCTCGAGGCGTTCTACCGAGAGCACGTCGAGGCGGTGACGCGGTTCGTCGTGCGTCGCGTCGCCGATCCCTACCTGGCCGCCGACCTGACGGCGGACGTGTTCCTGGCCGCGATCGACGCGGCCGGTAGCTACCGACCCGACCGCGGCGCGCCGCGCGCATGGCTGTTCGGCGTGGCCCGCAACGTGGTCGCCTCCGAGCGTCGCCGTGCGCACCGTGAACGCCTGGCCAACGCGCGGATCGTGGGCCGGCGCCTGCTCGACCCCGACGACGTCGAGCGCATGGTGCATCGGATCGACGCGGCCGCGCAGGCACGGAGCGTGTTCGCCGCGCTCGCTTCGCTGCCCAGCGGGGAGCGCGCGGTATTCGAGCTCGTCGCGCTCGACGAGTTGACCGTCAGCGAGGCCGCCGCCGCGTTGGGTGTGCGGCAGGTGACGGCGCGGGTGCGCCTGCATCGCGCCCGCGCCGCACTACGAAGACACATCGCCGACGAGGACTCCCCCGCAGTCGCCGAGCCAGTGGAGGCAACATGACCCAGACCCAGTTCGAAGATCGCCTGCTTGACGAGTTGCGAGAGCTCGTGGCCAATCGGCCCGGGCCGGCCGCGGCCGTTCGGCCCGCCGGACGCCGCCGGCGCCCGAGCCGTCTCGTTGTTGGTTCTGTCGCGGCCACGGCAGTGGTGGCCGGCATTGTGTTCGCCGTCACCTGGAGCGACAACGTGAGCCCCGCGTTCGCGGTCGACCGCCAGGCAGACGGGTCGGTCACGGTCACGGTCAAACGGCTGAGCGACGCCCCTGGCCTGGAGCGCCAGCTGCGCGCCGCGGGCATCCCGGCCGTCGTGAACTACGCGCCGGCGGGCAAGGCTTGCCGCGGGCCCGGGACGCCGGCGCGCGTGCGCGGGCTCGGGCCGGTCCATGCCGGCGCCGCGGGCTCGGCCGCTCCCGGGAAACCGACGACGTTCCACCTCTCTCGCAACATGGTCCCCCCCGGCGAGACGCTCCTGATGACGGCGAGCGGCTCGGGCGGCCCCACGTCGGTCGGTGTCGCAGTGGTCAAGGGCCGAGTGTCCTCGTGCACGCCGGTGGGCGTCGGGGCTCCCCCGCCCGGCGGCGGCTTCTCGACCGGCACCGACAGCCAGTCACTTCACGTCAGTCCGTGACCGTCCGCCGACCCGAGGCTGGCCGAGAAAGCGGAAAATACGGCCGCTTTCTCGGCCACCCTCTGGGTTTGAGGGGGTCAGGAGCGGGAGAACGGCCGGTGGTGAGCCTGGCCGAGGCTGTCCAGCGCCGCGGTGAGGGCTGTGGCGGGATCGGCCGGTGCCGGGGGGCGATCGTCGGCGATCGTGATCTCGGCGGGCTCCGGCACGACGTGGGGCTCGGGCTGGGCGGGCGGCTCGGGCTGCGGTGGCGGCTTGGGCGCCGCCTCCGCCCGCGGCTCGGGCGCCGCCTCAGCTGCGGGCTCGGGAGTGGCGGCCGGTGACGGCTGCGGCTCGGCGACCGGTGGCGGCTCTTCCTCGGCCACCGGGGTGAGCAGGATGTGGTCAGCTGCCGGCTCGGCGGCGAACATCGCGCGTATCCGCTTGAAGAATCCACGCTTCGGGGGCTGGGGGGCCGGCGTGGGGTCGGGTGTCGGCTCAGGCTTCGCGACCACGGCCTGCTCGGGCTCCAGGACCGCGACCGGCTCCAGTTCCGGCTCCGGCTCGGCGACCGCGACCGGTTCCGGCTCCGCGACCGGTGGCGGCTCCGCGACCGGTGGCGGCTCCGGCTCCGCGACCGCAACCGGTTCCGGCTCGGCGGCCGGCGGCGGCTCCGGCTCGACGATCGACTCCGGTTGCGCGGTCAGGATTACCTTGGTTCCCCATCCCGATGGCTCGAGCCTGACCGTGCCGCTCGCAAGCTCGCCCTCCCAGGCAACGGCGGTTTCGGGCTCGAGCCTCGTGATTCGAATCTCACCAAAGAACTCACCCAGATGGCGGGCGAGGGAAGTCGGGTCGCTGCACTCGGACCACAGCTCTGGGGGAGATTTGACCAGGGTCCGGCTTACCTCGTGCTCTGTCATGCCTCGGGATTTCGTTCGCGCCGCCGCGACTCCTTCCGCTGTCCGGCCCCGGCGGCGCCATTGCAGCGCGCAAGCATTCGTGCAGCGGATGGCGTCGGCGATCAGGCGCCGTACGCGTCCAGTGCGACGGCCAGCTGGCGTCTGGCGCCCCGCCCGGCCAGCCCCAGCTTGTGGTACGCGCGGGCCAGGTGGGTCTCCACCGTCTTCAGGCTGATGAACAGCTCTCGGGCGATCTCGCGGTTGGTGACGCCCGTCGCGGCGAGGTGGGCCACTCGCAGCTCACTGGGTGTGAGCGCATGATCGGCTGCGGGACGACGGGCGCGTCGGCCGGCCGTGGCGCCGAGTTCATGACGCGCCCTCGCCGCCAGCCGGACGGCCCCGGAGGCAACGGCCACCTCCAACCCCTCCTCCAGGCGCTCCCGCGCATCCGAAGGCCGGCGGCTGCGTCGCAGAGTTGCGCCCAGGTCGACCAGCGCACGGGCGAGCTCGAGGCGCGCCGGCGCATCCCGGAGCACGTGCGCCGCCTCCTCCAGGAATCCCACGCCGGCCGCCCCGCCGGTCAGCACCCCGCGGGCGCGGAGCGCAACGCCGATCCCCCGCGCGAGACGCGCGCTGCGCGCCAACTCGAGTTCCGCCGCGACGAGTGCCTGCGCCTCGTCCAGGTCTTGCTCGCCAAGCGCCAGGGCCAGCGTTGAGCGCCAAGGAACGGCGGCCGGACCGAAGCCGAGGGCATCGGCCAGGCGACCGACCTCCCTGAGGTCGGCGATGCCACCGGCACGATCGCGCCCGGCGAGACGCAGCGGCCCACGCGCCCAGAGCACCATCGCCCAGGACCACGTGTTGCGGAAGTCCGGTTCCAACCCGATGTCCTCGATCGCGGCTGCGAGATCGGCCATCGTCGGACGCTCCAGGAGCGCCTCGCTCATCAGGTAGTACGTCGTTGCGTCGATCATGGGCAGGCCGACCTGGGGCATGTACGACATGGCCTGACGGAAAGCCGCCTCGGCGCGGACGAGATCGCCCATGCGCTGCAGCGACCAGCCGCGATATCCGCAGGCGACCATGTGACCGATCGGAGAGCCCGCAGCCCGGGCGGCCGATTCGATGTCCCGGCAGACAGCATGAGCCCGCTCGTGCGCCTCGGCCAGGATCAGTCCATCGAGGAGCTGCGGTCCGGCCCATCCCCCGCCTCCCTGCTCGCCGAGCAGCACCCCGTCCCGCAGGGCCGCCTCGGCCCCGGCCACAGCCGCGTCGGGCGGTCCACCCCGCCGGACGATGGTGGTGGCAAGCAGCGCCCGCAGAGCGTGGGCCGCCCAGCTGCCCCCGTGAGCCATGACTTCGAGGCTGGGCCGCTCGGCCTCGAAGATGTGAACGCGCGCCGCATCGTGGGCCGTCGCGACGGCCAGCACAGCGCTCAGGCCGACTCGCAGTTCTTCGGTTTCCGCGTCAGGGGCAGGTTCGGCGAGGCGCAACATGGCCAGCGCCTCGTCCCACTGACCGGCCAGGGCCAGAATCTCGCCCAACTCAAAGCCAACGCGTGCCCGTTGGCGGCGGTCGCGGGCGAGGTCGAAGGCTTCACGCAGGTGATCGATGGCGGCCGCGTCGCGCATCAACATCTCGACACGGCCGAGACGGTGAAGCAGGTCAACGCGAGAAGGCTCGGGCGCGCCTTCCGCCAGCGCCCGGCGTAGCCACCGCGCCTGATCCTGCGCGTCGGCGGTCGCGTCGGCAGCGGCCGAGAGAGCGGAGGCAACCTCGGGCGAGCCCTCCGGCGCCAAGGGCTCCAAATGAGCCGCGACATCCGCGGCCGCGCGGCCTGCCTCTCGGAGTGCCCGTGCCGCAACCCGGTGCAGCCGGGCTCGCTCTCCGTCCGGCATCGCCTCGACGATCGACCGCGGAACCAGCGGCTGGGCGAAGCGAAACGGGTCCTCTCGCGCCAAGACATCAATCCGACGCAGCCGGTGAGCCAGCTCACTCACCCGTCCAGAGTCGATCCGGGCGATCACGGCCGCCAGCTCCAGACGATCCCCGTCCCCCAGCACGGCCATCGCCCGCAGCAGGCCCGGCGCATGGGCATCCAGCATGCCGGCGCGGCGCAGCACCCGCTCCCCCACTGCTGTCACGTGCTCACGCGTCGGATCACCCGCGGTCAGCTCGTCAACGTACAGCGGGTTACCTCCGCTCACCCGATGTACCTCACGGCACAGCTCATCGCCAGCGTCCGGATGGCGGGCGCGTACCAGCTTCGCGACGGCGTCCGCATCCAGCGGCCCGAGGCGCACACGCGTCGCGCCCCTCGCGGTCCACAGTGCATCGAGCCCGGCTTCCTCGGCACCGGGCTCCCCACGGCGGAAGGCCACCAGTGCCGGAGCGCGATGCCCGTCGGCTGCCGCGAGCTCGAGCAGCTGTGCGCCGTCGAGCATGTGGGCATCGTCGATGACTCGCACCCCACCGTTCGCCACGCGCTTCTGGGCGGCGGCCAGCAAGCTGGTCTTCCCGGCGCCCGCTGGGCCCTCGATTACGACCAAGGGCGCGGCGCCGGCGAGCGCAGCCTCGATAGCCGTCAGCGCATCGTCGCGTCCGACCAGCCCGCCTCCCGGTATCGAGTGCCCCACCCTCATCGCCTGAAGATCAGGGTAGTGACCCTGATGCAAGTCTGACAACCGCCTGCCAGACTGCCGCGCCGTGAGGGGCACGCCATGGAAGTCGATAACCGCGATCCTCCTCGGCTTCCTTGCTCTGCTGATGCTGCCCGGCGGTGCGCTGGCGGCCGAGCCCGGGCTCGTGGGACAGTGGCATTTCGACGGGTACACGGGCAGCGGCGTGAACGCGACCACGCCGGACTCCTCGGGCTTCGGCGGCACCGGGTCTTTCGCCAACACGCCGACGCTTACGCCCGGCCGGTTCGGTTCTGCGTTCAATGGGCCGGTCGCGGCCGAGCCGATGACCGTCTCGGGGACGTCAGGCAACGGGAGCTGGGCGCTCGAGCCGGCCGGCGGGGTCTCGCTGACCGCGTGGGTCAAGTACACCGGCGACCCTGGGGTACTGAAGTACATCGCCTCAAAGGGGGACTTCCGCTACGTCCCGAACGGGTCCGACTGTGCCGGCGGCTCGTACGCGCTGTACACGGGTTACAACGGTCGCCCCGGGTTGACCTTCTATGTGACGACGCCCGGTGGAAATAGCCGGTCGTCGCCGAACCTCACCGACAACTCGAAGGTGTTCGACGGTCAGTGGCACGCCGTCACCGGGACCTACGACGGATCGAATGCCAGCCTCTACGTCGACGGCGTCCTAGTGCCCGGCGCACAGGGCGGCACCGGCTCGGGCGCGATCAGGTACGGGGGGAGCCTCCAGCAGCACTCCGCGTTCGGGGTCGGCGCCTACCCGGACGCAGGCACTTGTCCCGACAACTCAAAGTTCCCGGGCTCGATCGACGAGGTTCGCGTCCACAACCGCGCGCTGACAGCCGGCGAGATCGCCAAGCTGCACGACCCCAGCGCAACCACGCCGCCCGACCTGACGCCCAGTGGTGGCGGTGGTGGCGGCGCTCCGCCCCCCTTGCCGAATCTGACCGCCGGCAGCTCCCCGGATCGGCGTGGAGTGCTCCTCGACGCCAGCGGGACACGCAACGCGGGCAGTCTGCTCTTGAACCTGGGCAACGGGCATCAGCCGGCCTTCAACATCCCGGCCTCAGAGCCTTACGTGCGCGTGACCATCCCCCAGGGCTCCGGCCAGACGGTGTCGCTGACGGCCAGCGGACCCGGCGGCCAGCGGAGTGGCTCGTTCCTGCACCCGGCGTTCGCCGGGATCGCCGGGCCGAAGAGTCTGGTCGCCCAGTTGCCCCAGGTGGCCGTGGCCAGCGCGAGCCGAGCGGTCTTTTTGGACACGAACATCTTCTGTGCGCCGACCGATCTGGCCTTCGCGCTGATCGGAGCGCACGGCTGCTTTACCCAGGCTACGACGCCAAGTCAGATCCCGGCGAGCGAACGGGCCAGCGCGGACCAGTATTGGTCGAACTACCTCGGGAACCGCGTCTACGAGCTCGCCTGCGTGAAGAACCCGCACCCGCCCTCGGCTGACTCGTGCGCCGCATTCAAGGCCGGGGTGGACAAGTCGTACAGCGCGTGGGTGTCCAAGGGCTCGATCAAGCTCAACGGCATGACCCTGAGTGCGCGCTCGGGGGCCGCGATCGTCGTCGATCCGCTCGACATGCGCGTATACAGCTCGAACGCCACGCTCAAGCTCGGGAAATTCTTGATCAAGCAGGGCAACGTCGACCTCGACTTCACGGACATGATCCATCACACCGGCAAGGCCAGTCCAGCAGCGCTGCTGACCTACACCGGATTCACCAAGCCGCTGCTCACCTTCGACGCTCGCAAGGACGTGCCCGTCATCGGCGGGTTCCCGCTGAACGCCGGGGCCGAGCTGCGGTTCGCCTCCGATAACGGCGTGCGCAAGTCCGAGGCGACACTGCACGTGCAGCTGCCGCAGATCTTCGACGCGTTCGGCGACGGCGACCAGCCGAGCGCCGCCGCCACCGTGTCCGCGACAAACGACCGTGACTTCTTCATCGACACGCTCGACATCAAGGTCCCGCACGCCTCGATCGGCGGGATCGGGCTGGACAACGTCGCCTTCCACTATGCGGACGGCGGCGACCCGCGCCCCGAGGTCAACTGTCCGCGTAAGTACTGGCAGGCCACGGCCGACATCCATCTCGGCAGCGGCCCGAACGGTGAGCCCGGCGCCGGCATCTCGATGACGCCGCCGCCCGCGCTGAACGGCGTCGCGTTCTGCGCCGGCAGCTTCAAGAGCGCGGGCGCCATCGTGCACTTCGGCTATCCGATCCCCCCGCCGGAGCTGTTCCCGGGCGTGCTGCTCGATGACATCAATTTCGGGATCAGCCTGAACCCAACACTGCTGCGCGGCGGAGCGACGATCTCAGCCGTCGAGATCAGCAAGATCAGCGGCGAGCTGCTCGCTGTGTTCGCGCGGCCGTGGGAGCCCTACACGTTGACTGCGGCGGATGCTGGAGTGGCGCTCCAAGATCTGGCCGGCCGCCGCTTCACCAGCACGTCGTTCGCGATCGGCGGAGCGATCGCCATGCACGTGCCCGGCGTGGGGGACCTGAACATCGCCCATGGCGGCGCCGTGTACTCGTATCCCGACTACATCGGCGTCGCGGCACAGGTCGACACCCAGCTGGGGATCTTCGTGTTCCACGGCGGCCTGTCCGGGCAGTTCAACCTTGGCCGCCGGCTGTTCGAGCTCGACGCGAACGCTCACATCTGCATCCGCGGCTTCAAAATCGCCTGTGGCGGGGGGCTCCTCGTGGCCAGCGAAAAAGGCGTCGTCGCGTGCGTGCAGCTCGGGCCGCTCAACCCCGGCGTCGGCGTCCAGTTCAACGGATCGGTCGACGTGTGGATCCCCGATGGCTGCAAGCCCAGCCATTACTGGAGCGCCGGTCGCGGATCGTTCGCGGCCGACCGAGCCGGCGCCGCCGCGGGGGCGACGACGATCACCGTCGCGCGCGGCGAACGCAGCAAGAGCATCAAGCTTGTCGGCTCCGGCGGCGCGCCCCACGTGGTCGTTACGGGGCCCCACGGGCAGACGCTGACCGTCCCGGGCGATGGCGCGTTCAGCCACGGCGCACTGCAGGCGATCAGCGCGAGCACGTACTCAACGACATGGCTCGGGATCAAGAACGGCCCACCCGGGCGCTACAAGATCACCTTGCTTGCGGGGTCGGCGCCGGTCCGGGACGTGTCCGCGACGCGCCCCGCCTACGACACGAACTTCACCGCCCGCGTGAGCGGTCACGGCAAGCGGCTCACGCTGCGCTACGACGCGCGCCGCCGGGGCGGCGGTCAGCGGGTCACGTTCTTCGAGAAGGCCGCGGGGATCATGCACCCGCTGGTGACCTCGACCGGCGGGACGGGGAAGGTCACGTTCACTCCGGCCACCGGTGCCGGCGGCACCCGCACGATCGTCGCCAGCGCGACGGTGGATGGGGCCCGGATCGGCAGCCAAACGCTGACTCGCTTCCATGTTGCCCGGCTCGGCAAGACAGGACGTCCCACTAAGGTGACCGTCCGCCGGCGCGGCTCGACCCTGCTCATCGGCTGGACTTCGGTGGCCGGCGCGACGCGCTACGGGGTGCTGGTCAATCTCAGCGACGGGTCGCAGCGGCGCTACGAGCTGCGGGCCTCGAAGCGTTCGTTGCGGCTGGGGAACTTCCCGCTGACCGCGGGTGGCCGGGTCAGCGTCAGCGCGCGCGGCGTTCTCGGCGACTGGGGACGGGCGCGTCGAAGCTCCGCGTTCCGGGCTCTCCGCGCTCCGGCGTCGGTGCTGCTGACGAAGAAGATCCGCCACCGCCACCGGTAGCGGTCTTCTACTCGACGACCTCCACCACACCGGACTCGGCGTCCAGCAGCGGCACAGTTGCCCGCGCGGCCTCATCGACATGCACGCGAGGCGGCGGCGGCACGCGATCTTCGTAGAAGGTCCCGGGGCCGTAGAGCTGGCCGTAGCGGATGACCACGCCACCGGCGTCGAGCACCATGCCCTCGTGCTCGTCGACGATGTCGCCCCGGCCCGGCGGGCGCCAGGCGATACTCTGGGCGAGGAATCGCGGCGCCCCGGCCGCCCGGGCGGCGGCGAGCAGATTTCGCGTCCCTTCGGTGCGCATCCGGTCGTTGCGTTCCGAGAAGTCCTTCAGCCGCTCGACGTCATCCGGGAGGTCGGTGAGCTGGTGAACGAGGACCTCAGGCGCGAACTCGATGACGGACGCCGTCAGTCGCTCGCCGTCGTAGACGTCGCAGATCACCGGCTCGGCGCCGAGCTCGCGGAGCTGGTCCTGCTTGCCGGCCGAGCGCGTCATGCCGGCGACCTCGTGCCCGGCCCCGACGAGCAACGGCACCAGGCGAACACCGATCACACCGGTCGCCCCGGCCAGGAAGATCCGCAAGACCCTCGACCTCCTAGAGCGGCTTTATCACCATCACGAACACGGCAATGAGAATCAGCACCGAGGAGATGATCCCGACGGTGCGCAGGCGCGCCGCCACCGCTTCGTACTCGGCGCTCAGCTTGATCTCGCCGGCGCTTGCCGCGGCGATGTCACGCTCGGCCAGCTCGGCCGCTTTGCGCTCGGTGGGGGCGAAGAACGCGCCACCGAGACCGAGCAGCACGACGATGATGACTATCCCGATCGAGACGAACGGCTTGCCGAAGTCGTACGGGCCGGCCGCCGCCATGTAGATCCCGGCGAGCAGCAGGACGGTGGCCGACAGCGTGATCAGCTTCCCGCCGAGCTCGCCTTGCACGCGGTGCCACCAGCCCAGGTGCTTGAGGTTGCCCGGGCGATGCAGGATCGCGTCGACGATCGGGTACGCGAACGTGACGCCGAAGGCGACGATCGCCGCGGTGATGTGGATGAACACGACGATGTTGTAGAAGCTGATCGTGTCCGGTTCTTGGAAGCTCGTGGCGAGGGCAAACATGGCCCGGCACCGTAACCGAAGTCCCAGACAAAGCGTCTGCTCATCAGCGGGTTGGAGCAAAGCGCACTTTTGCGGGTCGGATCGAGCGCGATGACCGGGCGAACTAGGTGTTCAGCAGCACGACCGCGCCATGGGCCGGCACGGTCAGCGGCCCCGCCACCGGAACGCCGCGCAGCCCCCACCCCCGGACGGAAACACGCTCGTCGAGCGCGCCACCGCCCACCGGCTCAACACGCGAGACCGACCCGGCCGGCGTGAACCGGAGCGCGCCGTCGCCGGGGTTGACGACCACGAGCCCTCGGGCGAACCGCCGCACATACAGACCATCGGGTCGGCGCAGGGCGTCAATGCGCGCCGGCGGGGCCGACAGCGGACGCCCGAGCGCGACGCCGTACTCGGGAAACCACTGCGCCTCGGACCCGATCTCCATGTTGAGGAACGTGTGGCTTCCCTTGACGAGCAGGTAGGAGCCGAGCACGAACGATCGCGCCACCGTGTCTCCCGCGCCCAGATAGGACTGGGCGAGGATGACCCGGCCGCGGCGCACCAGCCCCAGCACGCGATTCATCTGCAGCTGCCAGTCCCCCAGCGCGTAGAAACTCGATGCGCCCGCCTCGGCGAAGCCCTCGATCATCACGCCGTCGGGGATCGAGTAGTCGGTCCGATCGCGCGTGGTGATCCAGGAGCCGGCGTTGGGGATGAACCACAGCCGTCCGCGCAGCCGCCGCTCCTCGTAGCGCATGAAACGGTCCACGCGTGCGGTCCACGCTGCCTCGCCGACGAAGTACCGAAGCGGCGGGTCGAACGAGTCGGCCCCGAGATACTGCGGCACGCTCAGCGAGTCGGCGAACACCCCGTCGTCGCCGAGCAGGCGGGCTTCGAACAGAACCCGCCGCGCCCAGTAGCCCCGCCAGTCACTGTCCGGATTCATCATGTACCAGTCCCACTGCCGCTGCAGCACACGCCGGCCATTGACGTGCCAGAACCACGAATCGTGCCGGCGCACGGATGCGTAATCCGATGCCCAGCGCGCGCCGATCCGGAACGGCACGGGGCCGTCGCCGATACCAAGGCGGTAATGGAGCACGAGGAAGCGCGAATTGAACCCCCGCAGGCGGCGGGCGGTCTGAAGCGACACCTTCTGGGTGCCGTCGACGTGGCGGGCGACGAACGCCACCTGGGCGTCGCTCATCGAGTCCGGCAGCTGGTCGTTCCACACGTGCACGGCGCCCGTGGTGTCCGGGACCGCCCGCAGCAACGAACGTGCGCCGGCCGCCGCCGGCCACGACGCAAGGACGAGTAGGACCGTTAGAAGCTGGGCTGGTACTCGCCGAAGACGTCGCGCATCGCGCCGCATACCTCACCCATCGAGCACCGGTCCTTCAGCGCCTGGCGCAGCGTCGGCAGCAAGTTGTCGCTGCCGCGCGCCGCGGCGCGGATCTCCTCCAGCCGCCGCTCCACCAACTCGTGATCGCGGTCGGATTTGAACGCGGCGAGACGCTCGACCTGCTGGCGCTCGGACTCGGGATCGACGCGCAGGATGTCCGGCACCTCAGGGGTGTCCTCGACGAACTTGTTGACGCCCACGACGATGTCCTGGCCGATCCGGTAGCGCTCGTGGTAGCCGAAGGCGGACTCCTCGATCTCGTTCTTCATGAAGTCGATGGCCTGAACCGAGCCGCCGAGCTCGTCGATCTTGGCGATCAGCTCGCGGGCCGAGGCTTCGATCTCATCGGTCAGCGCCTCGACGAAGTACGAGCCGGCGAACGGGTCGACGGTGTCGGCCGCGCCCGACTCGTAGCCGATGATCTGCTGCGTGCGCAGCGCGATCTTGGCCGCCCGCTCGGTCGGCAGGGCCAGCGCCTCGTCGAAGCCGTTGGTATGCAGCGACTGCGTGCCGCCGCACACGGCGGCGAAGCCCTGCAGGGCCACGCGGACGATGTTGTTCTCAGGCTGTTGAGCCGTCAGCGTCACGCCCCCGGTCTGCGTGTGGAAGCGAAGGCGCCATGAGCGCTCATCCTGGGCGCCGAAGCGCTCGCGCATGATCGAGGCCCACATCCGCCGCGCGGCGCGGAACTTCGCCACCTCTTGGAAGACGTTGTTGTGACCGTTGAAGAAGAAGGCCAGCCGGGGTCCGAAGCGGTCGATCTCAAGACCGGCGTCCAGCGCCGCCTGCACATAGGCGATCCCGTTGGCCAGTGTGAACGCGACCTCCTGCACGGCCGAGCAGCCCTTCTCACGGAAGTGGTAGCCGCTGATCGAAATTGTGTTCCACTTCGGCACCCGCTCATTGCAGTACGCGAACAGGTCGGTGGTCAGCCGAATCGCGCCCTCTGGCGGGTAGATGAAGTTCCCGCGCGCGATGTACTCCTTGAGGATGTCGTTCTGCGTCGTCCCGCGGAGCTTCTGGGACTCGACGCCCTGCTCCTCGCCGACCAGTTCGTAGAGGAGCATGA
>JBJMLD010000110.1:0-14532 GCA_045805545.1 Solirubrobacteraceae bacterium
ACGCCCTGGAACCCGGCCACGAGCACGATCAGATCCTGGCTCAGCGCCTCGCGAATCCGATCGGCCCGCACGTCGAGGATGCGCGCCTTCGTGTGCGATGTGTCGGTGACGATCCCGGCCTGCGATCCGGTCAGGGAAATCGCCTTGTGCCCCAGGTCGTTGATCGCCATCGCGCACAGCGCACATGAGATGCGCTCACCGGTTGAGAGCAGCATGTCCATCTCGCGCGGGTCTGGCATCGGCGACACCTCCTCGGCCATCGCGATCAGCTCGTCGGTCGTCTGGCCGCGGGCAGAGAGGACCGCCACGACGCGCCGGCCCGCCTCGCGCTGGGCCACGATCCGCCGCGCGGCGCGCTTGATCCGCTCGGCGTCGGCGACCGAGGTGCCGCCGAACTTCATCACCACCGTGTTGGGCACGGGTCAGGAGGTTACGTGGTGAGCGTCTTGGTCGCGGGCCACGCCACTCAGTCGGCGCCTACCACCACATCGCCGGTGCGGGGAAGGTGCTTCCAGCCCGATCGGACGCCCTGCAGGGCACTGACCGTCGACTCGATGATCACCAGGTACATCAGCTGGCGATAGACGAACTGCTGCAGCGGCAGCGCCCAAAGCGGGCGCAGCGATTCGCGATCGAGCCGGAAGCCGTACACCGCCACCAGCAGCTGCATGACGTTGAACGCTCCCCAGACGATGAGCGTCCGCACGGCGCCGGTGAAGACCAGGCTGTAAAGCGCGAACAGGTCGATCAGCGGCGCCACCGCGGGCAGCGCGATCTGGAACAGGAGCATGTAGGGCAGCGCCCGCCGCCCGATCCGCCGCTCGTTTGGATTGCGGGAAACGAGGGCGCCGCGATGCTTGAACACAGACTGCATCGTCCCGAACGACCAGCGATAGCGCTGGCGCCAGAGCGCTCCCAGGCTGGATGGCGCCTCTGTCCAGGCCCGGGCATCCTCGGCGTAGACGACCCGCCGGCCCTTGCGTCCGATCGACAGGGTGAGATCCGTGTCCTCGGCGAGGGTGTCCCCGGGCACGCCACCCACCTCAGCCAGGACGTCGCGTCGGAATGCGCCCGCGGCCCCGGGCACGGTCGGCGTGCACTGCAGCACGTCGTACATGCGGCGGTCGAGGTTGAAGCCGATGACGTACTCGATGTGCTGCCAGCGCCCGAGCAGGCCGCCGCGATTGCCGACCTTGGTGTTGCCAGACACCGCCGCCACGTCGGGATCGACGAACGGCGCGACGAGCCGCGCCACGGTATTCGGCTCGAACAGGGTGTCGCCGTCGACCATCACCACGATCTCCGACTCGCTCAGCTCGACTCCCGTGTTCAAGGCGGCCGCCTTCCCAGCATTGTCCTGCCGCACCATCCGCACGTTGTCCAGGTCGAGCCCCGCGACTATCTCGGCCGTGGCGTCGGTCGACCCGTCGTCCACCACGACCACGTCGAACTCCGGGTACTCGCTTGCCGCCAGCGACCTCACGGCACGCTCGATCCCCACCGCCTCGTTGTAGGCCGGCACGACGATCGTCACCGAGGGGTGGTAGTCGCTCGGGGTTCGGGCACGGGTAAGGCGGACGTGGTGCGCGGCCAGCGCGAACAGGAGCAGCGCGCGCAGCGCCACCAGCGCCGCGATCATGATCAGGACGATCGAGATCACCGCTGTCAGCGCGTAGGCGACCCGCACGCTGAACACGAAGACCGAACCGCGGCTGTGCGGCCAGCCGCCGGCGGAAGGCTCGGCCGTCCCCGCCGGCAGGCCGGCCAGCTGCGAGACCGTCACGAAGCGAAAACCGCGAGCCTTCAGCTGGTGGATCAGCCGCGGGACGGCGCGGACCGTTTGCGAGCGATCCCCGCCACCGTCGTGCAGCATCACGATGCCGCCCGTGGTGTGCGGCGGGCTGGCGTTACGCAGGATGGCGCCGACGCCAGGACGCTGCCAGTCCTGGCCGTCGAAGTTGGCCAGAACGATGTAGTAGTGGCTGCCGGCCAGCTTCGCCAGCACGCTGTCGTCGCGCGGCGTCACGGCATCCGGCGTGGCCGAGTAGGGCGGGCGGATGAGACGCGTGTAGCGCCCGGTGATTCCGGCCACCGCCGCCTCGGTCATGTCGAGCTGCATGCGGCGCTCCCACGCCGGGACGGCGGAGAGCAGCACGTGGGTGAACGTGTGGTTGCCGAGTTCATCGCCGTTACGTGCAAGCTCGCGTATGAGGCTCGGATAGCGCGCCGCCTGGCTTCCGATGACGAAGAACGTGGCCGGTACGCCGGCGGCCTTGAGCTCACGGACGATCCGGCTCGTCCACCGTGGGTCGGGCCCATCGTCGAAGGTGAGCGCGATCCGCCGGCCGGCCGGTGGCTGGACCGACACAAGCTTTCCTTCGCGGGCCGCGAGCACCGGCCGGGCATTGAGTAACGGCGCCGGGGCGTTAGTGGCCTTTGGTTCGCTGGAGCCGCCGATCGTGTGCGTGGCGAAGCCCTGGAACGCGATCACGGCAAGCATCACGAGCAGACAGAACGACAGCAGCTTCCAGTGCCCCGGCGGGCTCCAGATACGCCGCGGCACCCGGACTCGCCGGACCCGCGGACGGCCAGGACCAGGCGGTGCTGCTGGCGCCGACGGCTCGGCCTGGGGCTCAGCCGCTGTTGCCACGACCGTTGCCGCGCGGACCGGGCTGTCCCGCCGCCGAGCCGGTGTGTCCGGGCGACGAACCCGATTGCCCCGAGCCGCTGCTCGTCGTGGTCGTGGTCTGCTTGATCTGGCCGGGCGCCGAGCTCGAGTTGCCCGGTGCGGTCGTGCTCGTGTGACCGGGTGCGGACTGCTTGGTCGTCTGGCCGGGAGCGTTCGCCTTGCCGTGCGTGGCCGCGCCGGTGCCGTTGCCCGCTCCGGTGGCCGAGCCCGGCGCGGCGCCGGAGCCCGTGGATGCGAGCGTCCCGGTGCCGGTGGCGCCGCTTGCGCCGAGCGTTGTTGGGTTCGGCTGGCCGGACGGGCCGGAGCCGTGACGCCCGGTCCCCACCCCCGACCCACCAGGCGCGCGATGGCCTTGGCCGGCGAGCGTGCCTGCGGTGGTGTGCGCTGCGGCGGCTGCGCCGGGGACACCGGTCGATGCAAGTCCGGCCGAAGCGGGCAGGGCCGGCTTCAGGTCGGTCGCCGTCGGCTGCGTCAGCGCCGGGGCATCGGTCAGCGCTGGCGGGGCTGACGGCGAAACGGACGGCGCCAGGGGAATGGAGCCGGCGGGAAGGATCCCCAGCCCGGCGAGAACCAGCCCGACCAACCAGAGCAGGAATACGACCGCGATCACCCGGCCGGCGCGTCTGAGCATGCGGGCGCGGCGACCCGACGGGTCGGCGAGCACCTGGGCTGCGGCAACCACTGCGTGACGACCGCGAAGATCGACGATTTCCATGCCTAAGAGCGAGCTGGACTACTCGAAGGGCCTAAATAGCCGCTGAAAGAGCCTACCGCCGAAGGTGGGCCCGTGCGCCGCCAGGGAGACTACCCCGCGCGTCGTCCAGACCGCGCACGGCCCAGCGTCAGCACGTCGGCGTACTCCAGGTCGGCGCCCACTGGGAGGCCACTGGCCAACCGGGTTACGCTGATGCCGGGCGCGAACGAGCGCAGCCCATCGGCGATGTGGAGCGCCGTCGCCTCGCCGGTGGTCGTCGGGTTGGTGGCGATCACGACCTCGCGCACCTCGCCGTCGCGCACGCGGGCGTACAGCTCGCTGATCTTGAGGTCGTCGGGATCGACGCCGTCGATCGGCGACAGCGCGCCGCCTAACACGTGGTAGCGGCCGCGGAACTCGTGCGTGCGCTCGATCGAGATCACGTCCGACGGTTCCTCGACCACACAGATCACATCCAAGTCGCGCCGCTCGTCGGCACAGATCCGGCAGCGCGGACCGTCGGCCAGGTTGAAGCAGACTTCACAGAAGCCGATCCGCTCCTTGACCTCGCGGATCGCCTCGGCCAGCGACATGGCGTCCTCGTCGCTGGCCCGCAGGAGATGGAAGGCCAGGCGCTGGGCCGTGCGGCCACCGACGCCGGGAAGCTTCGAGAGCTCGGTGATCAGTCGCTGAACCGGTGGCGCGTACACGCGAGGCCGGTTAGAGACCTGGGAGCCCGAGGCCGCCGAGCCCGCCGGCGATCCCGCCCAGCTTGGAGTTGGCGAGCTCCTGGGCCGAGCGCAGCCCCTCGTTGACCGCGGCCAGGACCATGTCCTGCAGGAGTTCGACGTCGTCGGGGTCGACCGCCTGCGGGTCGATCTTGATCGACTTGATATGCAGATCGCCGGTCACCTGGACCGTGACCATGCCGCCGCCGGCCGAGGCCTCGACGACCTCGTCCTTGAGCGACTCCTGGGCGGCCATCATGTCCTGCTGCATCTTCTGGACCTGCTTGAGCATCTGGTTCATGTTTGGCTGCTGTGGCATAGCTATTGAGCCTCGCGTTGTTCGGTCTCGGTCTCGGTCTCGTGGTCGTCGAGGAGCTCCTCGGCGTCGAACTCTTCCAGGAAGCGTCGCACCAGCTCCTCACCGGACAGGGTCCCCTCCCCGTCGGTCTCCGCCGTCGCCTCCGCCAGCTCCCGTAGTTCGTAGCGCAGCACGAGCGCCTGGCCGGTCACCCGGCGGTAGGCCTCGGCCGCCACCCGGCGGTGGTCGTCCTGCTCGGCCTTGCGCTTGAGGAACGCGGCGTCGGCCGGGAACGCGAGCGTCAACTCGCGCTCGCTCACCTCGACCGGACGCGCGCCGGCGAGGAGCGCAGCGAGCATCGCGTTTCCCTGCTTGACGATCTCGACCACGGCCGGCCATGCGGTTATGGCGGTCTTCAGCTCGGGGGCGGCCGGTGGCGCTGATGGGTGTGGTGGCGCTGGCGGCGGCTCCGCGGGCGGCTGGGGTGGTGCCGTCGATGCCGGTACCGCCGGTGCTGCTGATGCCGTGGCCGCGGGTGCCGGGGCCGCGGGTGCCGGGACGGCGGGTGGCCCGGCCGCTGATGGCGGGGCAGCTGATGCCGGGGCCGGCCGCGCCGGCGCCCCCGCCTCCAACCGCTCGATCCGCGACAGCAGCGCCTCTATCGACGGGTCGACCTCGGGCGCCGCCGCCTTGATCAACACGAGCTCGAGCTGGATCCGCGCCTGGGCGCCGTTCGTCGTCGCCTCCAGCGCCGCGGCGACCAGATCGAGCAGCCTGACTGTGTCCGTCTGCGACATCGCCTGCGCCTGCTCCGCCAGCCGGCGGTCGCGCTCGGGGGTCACCCGCAGCTCGGGCGGGACTTCATCAAGAAGCTGGACGGTGAGCAGCTCGCGCGCGTGAACCTCCAGGTCGCGCAGGACCTGGCCTGGGTCGCGCCCGGACTCGGCCAACGTGGCGGCGGCTCGCAGCGCCTGCGCCGGATCGCGCGCGACGATCGCGTCGACGGCGGCGAACAGCTGCTCCGCATCGGCGACGCCGAGCACCGCGAGCACATCGTGAGGCGCTATCTGCTGCTCGCCGGCGTAGGTCACGAGCTGCTCGAGTGTGCCGAGCGCGTCGCGGAAGCTCCCCGTCGCATTGCGTGCGATCAACGCGACGGCGGCGCCGTCGATGTCGATCGACTCCTGCTGAGAAACGCGGCCGAGCACCTTGGCCACCTGCTCGACCGAGGGCCGCCCGAAGTCGAAGCGATGACAGCGGTCGACCACGGTCGGCAGCACCTTCTGCGCCTCGGTCGTGGCCAGGACGAAGATGGTGCGCGGCGGAGGCTCCTCGAGCGTCTTCAGGAAGGCGTTCCAGGCCTGCTGCGAGAGCATGTGCGCCTCGTCGAGGATGTAGACCTTGTGGCGCCCGGACACCGGGGCATAGGCGACCTTCTCACGGAGGTCGCGGATGTCATCGACCGAGTTGTTCGAGGCGGCGTCCATCTCGATCACGTCGAGCGAGGTCGCGTTCTGGATGGCCACGCAGGAGTCGCAGTGACCGCACGGAGTCGTCGTAGGTCCGTCAGCGCAGTTCAGGCACGCGGCCAGGATCTTGGCCATGCTCGTCTTGCCCGTCCCGCGCGAGCCGACGAACAGGTACGCGTGGTGCACGCGGCCCTGCTCGATCGCGTTGCGCAGGGTGCGCTCGACGTGCTCCTGGCCCACCACGTCGGCGAACGTGCGCGGGCGGTGGCGGCGATAAAGAGACGGGCCGGTCGACACGGGACTTCGAGTCTAGTAGTGGCCGCGGCACCGACCTCGCCCCGCCGAGCGAGGATTGGCTAATCCGGAACACCCCCTGTTCCCGATTAGCCAATCCTGGCCATAAAGCGGACCGTGCACCCTCCTTCGAAGACAAGTCCAAAGCCGCGGCCACTGTCCGTCGGCTCCGGTCCGGCGCTCCCGCTGCGCCTGAAGGTGACCGCTTAAGGCTGCTTCCTTCCGGATCTGACCTGGTTCACGGGTCTCCATCGCGGCGGGACCGGACCATCAACGCCACAGACGGGGCGCTGACCTCGGGCTTGGAGCCCCTCGAGAGGGAATTCAGCCCCGCTAGAGCGGATTGCGGGTTACAGGGCACCGCTAGCACCTCGCCTAGCACGGTCCACCCGTGATCGTAGTGGGTTTGACGCCCGGCGCGGTGGGCGGCCTTCTCCGGCGAGGCGCCGTGGGAGCTATCCCCGATCGAACACGACCGACGCGCCGCGACGCAGGCAGACGTAGTGCTCATACGCCTTGCCGTTCGGGAGAACCAGGCGCCCGACGCACCGGAACCGATGCGCCGTGTAGGTGCGCTCAGCCGGCGTGCTCGGCCACGTCGACGCCGACGCCGCTGCGACGTCGTGCGCCACCGAGCACCGGGCGCCCGACACGCTCAGGTTGAACACCACGTCGTCGCTCTGCTTCGCGAAGACGATCCGGCCGCACCTCGCCGTGGAGCCCGACGGACTCGCGGCGGCGCCGCGCGGCGCATCCGCCAGCGACATGAGGGTCAAGCACCCAAGCAAGACGCCGAAGACCACGCGCCGGAGGGGCTCCGTCAAACCGATAATCCTGGGGAGAGCAGGCGCCGTCATACAGGTCCTCTGCCTCGCAGGTTCGCTGAAGCGGCCACGAACCCTCCCGGCGCCTAGAATCTCGAGAACCGGGCGCGTAGCTCAGTGGGAGAGCGCTCGCTTCACACGCGAGAGGTCGCTGGTTCAAGCCCAGCCGTGCCCATCAGAAGTACCTGCAAATCAGTTCCTTTGCATTCGCACAAGCCCCTCGCGTGCGCGCGAGCGGCCACCCGACCCCTGTCCATCCTTCGACCCGGTCGCGTCCGCGACGCGCTATTAGCGAGACTGAGGGCGCACGAAACTTGATTCGCGATGGCCCTGCTTTGCCGTTGGGGGGAATCGCCCTGGACGTCCGGACGCCGCTGGGCCGACGCGGTGGGAGGAAGGCGCTCGGCGGGATACGCTCGCGGGCGGGCGGAGGTGATGTCGATTAGCGTTGGGGGATGCCGCCTGAGATTCGGTACGCGAAGAAGGGCGAGACCAGCATCGCGTACCAGGTGTTGGGTGACGGGCCCGTCGATCTCGTTTTCGTCAGTGGCGTTGTGTCCAACATCGCCCTGTTCTGGAGTGACCCTGCGGCGACCGCGATGTTTCGAAGACTCGCGTCGTTCTCGCGCTTGGTTCTGTTTGACAAGCCTGGCACGGGGTTGTCTGACCCGGTAGCCGGGCCGCCGTCCCTCGAACAGCGACTGGAGGACGTGCGGGTCGTCATGGACGCCGCAGGCCTCGAGCGGGCCGCGATCATGGGCTACTCCGAGGGCAGCCAGCCGACGCTTATGTTTGCCGCCACCTATCCCGAGCGCTGCGAGGCGCTTGTACTGCTAGAGGGAGGGGCAAAATGGACGACCGAGCCCGATTATCTGGCGGAGATCACGCCGAAGGTCGAGCGTATGTGGGAGCTCCAGTTCGAAAGCACCGAGGTCTGGGGGGACGGGAAGCTGTTCTCGCTGTGGGCTCCGAGCCTCGATTCAGTTCCGGCCACACGGCAGATGCTCGGGAGCGCCGAGCGACTATGTGCCAGCCCCGGGATGGCGCGAGCCGTGCTTCGCGCGGCCACCTTGATGGATGCCCGACCCGCATTGCCACAGATCTCGACCCCGACGCTGGTCGTGCACCGCGAGGGCAGCTTCACCCCCGTCGAGTTCGGCCGCTACCTCGCTCGGGAGATCGAGGGCGCCAAGCTCGCTGTCTTTCCGGGCGTTGACCACTTCACGTGGATCGGGGCGTGGGAGCCGATTGTCGATGAGATCGAAGAATTTCTGACCGGCGCTCGTCACCGGGCTGAACCCGATCGGGCTCTTGCGACTGTGCTGTTCACCGACATCGTCTCATCGACCGAGCGCGCCGCGGAGCTCGGTGACGAGCGCTGGCGAGCACTTGTCGAGCGTCACGACGAGATCACCCGATCCGAGCTCGAGCGCTATGAAGGGCGAGCCATCAAGACGCTGGGGGACGGATTCCTCGCCGCGTTTGAGGGTCCTGCAAAGGCGATCCGTTGCGCGCGAGCGATCTGCGCCGCAGTCCTGTTGCTAGGGATCGAGGTGCGCGCAGGCGTCCACACGGGCGAGTGCGAGCGCCGAGGAGAGGATCTTGCGGGAATCGCGGTCCACATCGGCGCACGGATCGGCGCGCACGCAGATCCATGCGAAGTGCTGGTGTCCAGCACCGTGCGCGAGCTCGTGCTCGGCTCAGGGCTCGAGTTCGCCGAGCGCGGCACTAACACACTCAAGGGCGTGCCCGGAGAATGGCGCCTGTATGCCGCAGTGGGTGACGGCCGAACCGATGCCCGCCCACTTAGCGAGGTGGACCACGCGACAGCCGCGCTGACCCCAGCGCCAACCGAGACACTGCGGCCCCGCGACCGCGCAATGCTCGCAGTGGTGAACCGCGCACCCGGGCTATCGCGAGCCGTGAGCCGGGCACTCCGGCGCACCCAACGAGCACGAAAGCAGCATCCTCGGAATGTGTTCGGACCGAACCAGCGGCGTTGATCCGGCACGACCGTTTTCTGAGCAAGCTCAGCACCACCGCTCCGGGGCCGACGCCGCTTCGCGTGTGCCGGTGCGATCGAACTTCGCGCTGCCGGGGCAGCGCGATTCCGCCGAGCACCGCGTACCGTCGCGCGCATGGATCAGGGCCTACTGGCGTAAGGTCTCTGACCCAGTCGGCTTCCGGAGCGATGAAGCGAGGTAATGGCATGCGAGCGCCCGTGCCGCCGTTCACAGAGGAGACCGCGCGCCAGAAGGTGCAGGCCGCCGAGGACGCCTGGAACACCAGGGATCCAGAGCGAGTGGCGGCGGCCTACACAGAAGACTCGCAGTGGCGCAACCGGGACGAGTTCTTCAACGGCCGGGTCGCAATCGTGGAGTTTCTCACCCGCAAGTGGGAGCGTGAGCTCGACTACGCGCTGCGCAAGGACCTGTGGGCATTCACGCGCAACCGCATCGCCGTGCGCTTTCAGTACGAGAGCCGCGACGCGTCCGGGCAGTGGTGGCGCAGCTATGGCAACGAGCAGTGGGAGTTCGACGATCAGGGCTACATGCGCCGCCGCGAAGCGAGTATCAACGACGTGCCGATCGACGAAGCCGATCGCCGCTTGTTCGGGGCTCGCCTGGAGGCGGAGCACGGCGCTCCTCTGCCGCTCGCCTGAGCGTGGATCCCCATCATTCCGACGATTCCCGTCTCGGGCTAGAACGCTGACTCCGGGTGCGCGCCGACCGACACGCTCACCCGAGCGGGCCTAACTGCACCATCCGGGCTAGAAGCGGTGGTGGCTGAGCAGGGCCTGGACGATCTGCTTCTCGCGTTGCAGCGATAGCGGCCAGGCACAGAGAATGAGCAGGTTTCCGGGCTTGCCGTGCTTGCCTTTGCTGAGCACGTACAGGCAGTTGTCGGTCTGGTACAGAGGGTTGATGTCGGCGTCCTTCTCGTTGTTCGGCTCCAAGAACGCACGGCTGCCGTTGCCGAGCGACGGGATGTGCTCCTTCACAAATGGGGGCCCGGTCTGGTTCCCGAAACTGCCGTTGACGCTCTCGTCGGCGTAAAGCCGATTGAACTGCCGCGTGGTGACGGCCGTCCCGGCGGTCCACCAGATCGCAGGGGGCTGGCAACCGGCGCAGTACCCGTAGGCCGTCGCGTTGCCGGTCCCGTCGGCGTTCCCCCAATACAAGGCACACTGTCTCAGCGGGACCCCGGCCAAGGTTCCCCGTTGGTGTGTGTCGTTGATCTCCGTCGCTGGGTTCACCACGGGCGCGATGCCAGTGTCGACCGTGACCTCGTGGGTCAGCAGACTCGGTGCGATCAATGCCTTGCAGCTGATCGCCTTCAGCTTCGGCTTGGCCTTGCTCGTGTGAGCGAGCGTCCCGGCCGTCGCACTCGAGGTCAGGCCGGCCGCCAGAGCAACCATGAGCCCCAGTGCTGCCACCCGGACCGATATCGTGCTGGTGCGCTTCATCTCATGCTCCTAGCGGATCTGAATGTTGATCTTCGCGCCCGTGGGCACGTCCTTATTGGCGCGTGGGTTCTGATTGACGACGTTGCGCGCTGCGCTGTTCTTCTTGGGCCCGGTCAGGTTGCCGAGCGCGCAGCCGGCGAGCATGATCAGCTTCTTGGCCGTCGCGAACGTCTGCCCCTTGAGCTTCGGCACCGTACACGTTGTGACGAGCGCAGTCCAGGCCGGCTGGACGAGGTCGGAGGCATCGTGGGTGAGCTGCTTCGTCGGGCCGCCATGACTGCTGACCTCGAACAGGTTGAGGTGGCGGGTCCGGTCCGCACCAGAGAACACGAGCTTCTTGCCGTCCGGGGACCAGGCTGAAGTCGCGCACGCTCTAGGCATCTCAATTCCTTTCAGCCTACGGACGAGTGCCGCTGGTGTCGGGTCGGGCATTACCGACCGCCTCTGATCCTGGGATCAGCATGCGGTGAAGGTCACCTTGAGCGTCTTGGTCACGATCCGCGTGTGCTTTTTGCCGTGCTTGCGGATCGTGTTCTTGTAGGACATTCTCACCCGCACGGTGTGGGTGCCGGGGGTCAGCCCAGCGATCGACAGCGACGTGGTGACCGGCACGTGGCGGGCGGTCGCGTTCGGCAGATAGACCGTCTTCTTCACGATCACAGGTTTGCCGTGCTTCTTGACCACCACGGTCCTGCCGTGGACCTTGTGCGTCTTCTTGACGCGCATCGTGTGCTTGCGTCCCTTGTCGATAAAGAACTGCGCGAGCTTGAACTTCAGCTTTGGCTTCTTGTGCGCGACGCTCTTCGAGTTCAACGTGACCCGCAGCTTGGCCCCCGCGGCCACACACGCCGAGGGAGTCGTGAACGTGATCGACTGATCGCCGAAGCTGGTGGTCGTCGTTGTGGTCGCGCCGCCGCCGCCACCGCCGCCACCGCCACCGCCGCCACCCGCGGGATTCACGAACACCCAGGCCGCGCCGGCGTTGCCGCTGTCATGAGGGCCACCGACAAGTGCGGTGGCGCCGTCGCTCGACAGCGCAACGCTGAACCCCTGCTGGGAGGCGCCGACCGCGCCACTGCCCACTAGCTTCGATCCCTGCTGCGACCACGTCGTCCCGGCGCGCGTAAACGCCCAGACCGCGCCCCCGCCGCTGGTGTCGTTGAGGCCGCCGACGAGCCCAGTGTTCCCGTCGCCCGACAGCGCAACGCTGAAGCCCTGATGTGCGTTGCCGACCGCGCCCGAGCCGACGAGCTTCGAGCCCTGCTGAGACCACGTCGTCCCCAAGCGCGTGAACACCCACGCCGCCCCGGCGGCGCCGTTGTCAATGCTGCCGCCGACAAGCCCGGTGTTGCCATCGCCCGACAGCGCAACACTGAAGCCCTGGTCGGCGTGGCCGACCGCGCCGCTGCCGACCAGCTTCGAGCCCTGCTGAGACCACGTCGTTCCCGAGCGGGTGAACACCCACGCCGCCCCAATGTTGTCAGGAGGATCGAAGCCGCCGACGAGACCGGTGTTCCCATCAGCCGAGAGAGCCACGCTAAAACCCTGCCCGGAGAGGCCGACCGTACCAGCGCCGACGAGCTTCGGGCCCTGCTACGACCAAGTCGTTCCCGAGCGCGTGAACACCCACACCGCCCCCGTGCCACCGCTGTCGTTGTGGCCGCCCACGAGCGCGGTGTTCCCATCGGCCGACAACGCCACGCTGTAGCCCTGCCCGGCCATGCCGACGGCGCCGCTGCCGACCAGCTCCGGCCCCTGCTGAACGAGCGGGTCGATCCGCGACGGATACCGCGCGCCGCGATCATCGACACGAATCAGCAGCCCGCTCGCGCTCCGCGCCAGCCAGGCACGCAACGACCGCCCACGCGCGTCCGCAACCGACAAGCCCGCGTAACGAAGCACGACCCGCCCATCAGCAGAAACGAAATCGGCGGAATGGCCATCACGCGCGACCCGCGCCCGCAACGACCCCGCGACCCGCAACCCGATCGTCAACGGACCACCTCCTACGCCGGCCGGAGCCCGGCGCAACGCAAAGCCTTGCTCCAACCCCCCCGGCCCATTCGCAAACCACTGCGCCAATATGGCGCCCGAGTAGAACACGCGGTTCCTCGCAGCTCGCGGCGCCCCCAGCGCCACGGGCCTCAACATGGCGCCATATCCGATGCCCGCAAGACCGAGCGAGGCGTTGCCGCCAGGGGCCGCGACCACCGCGCCCGAACCTGAGAACCGAGCCGAGAACCCCTGCACGCCGTTCGCCGCCGCAAGATCCGCCCCCACACGTCTCACCCAGAACCCGCGCTGCTCGCGCCCCAAGGCCCGCGAGACGACCCCACGTGCCGGAACCGGCAGACGCGAGAAGCCGCCCGCGCTCCACGGGCGAGCCGCCGAACGCCTGCTGCTCGAGAGCGGCACCGGAGAGCTGAGCGTCGCGGCGCTGCGCAGCCTCGGGCTGACCCCACGCCAGGCCGAGACGCTGCGCTTCGCGGCCCTCGGGCACCGCCGCGGAAACCGCGACCCGGTTGGGATCGCTCCGCGCACCGTCGAGAAACACCTCGAGCACGTCTACGACAACCTCGGGGTTCACAGCCTGTCGCAAGCGACCGCGATCGCCTGGGCGGCGGTCGGCCTACAACCACCAGCCCGAGATCCGCCCGCACGTCACGACCGCCCTCGGTCGGCGCCCCTCGGTGCTTGAGACGATGCGGCAACAGGCCGCTCGCGGTCTGGCGTATGGTTGATTGGTATGCGGCAGCTTCAGGTCCGGCTGCTGGGGCGCTTCGAGGTGCTGGTGGACTCGCGACCTGTCCCGGCCGATGCGTGGGCGCAACGGCGCGCAACGGATCTGGTGAAGCTGCTTGCACTCGCTGCCGGCCATCGCATGCCTCGCGACGAGGTGCTGGAGGCGCTCTGGCCGAACCTCGGCGCTGGTGCCGCCGCGTCCAACCTACATAAGGCCGCGAGCTACGCGCGTCGCGCACTGGGCGACCGCGAGGCGGTCGTGCTTCGCGGCGGGATGGCTGAGCTCGCGCCGGATGCGGAGGTGATCGTCGACGTTGAGCGTTTCGAAGGCGGCGATGACTCCGCGTACGGCGGCGAGCTGTTGCCCGACGAGGTGTACGAGGAGTGGACTCTCGGTCCCCGCGCGAGGCTGCGCGAGCGCCGCCTCACGGTGATGCGCTCACAGGGCCGTTGGGAGGAGGTGCTGCAGGTGGATGCCGCGGACGAGGAGGCCCACCGCGCTCTCATGCGTCGCCATGTGGCGAGCGGCGACAGGCCGGCTGCCGCGCGTCAGTTCCGCCTGCTGCGCGACGAGCTCTCGCGGCTCGGCGGGGAGCCTTCTGAGGCGACGCTGGCACTGCAGCGCGAGCTCATCCGCGGCCCTGCGGTCCGCGCTGCTCGGCGCCTCCACGCCACCGTCGAGGGGCGTGAGCGAGAGCTTGGTTCGGCGCTCGGGGCGCTTCGGCGTGTGGCGGGCGGCGATGGTGGCGCGCTGCTTGTCACGGGCGCGCTCGGGATCGGCAAGACGCGCCTTGTCGAGGCGGTGCTCGCCGACGCGGAGGAGTTGGGTTTTCACACGCTGCGCGGTGCCGCGCACGAGGAGCAGGGCCGCGCGCCATACGCGCCGCTGGTGGAGGCGCTCGATCCGCTCGCCTTCCGGCGCCCGGAGCTGGTTGGCGCCCTGACCGACAGCGCGCAGGTCGCGCTGTCGCGACTGCTGCCGTCGGTGCGTCCGCCGGCAGGGCCTGCAGAGGAGGTCGTCGATCGCCATCGCGTCTTCTCGGCGGTCGCCCAGCTGCTCGTGCATGCTGCGTCGGAACGCGGGGTGGCGCTGGCGATCGACGATCTGAATGCCGCCGACGAGGCAACGGTGGCGCTTGTGCATTTTCTCGCGCGCAGCGCCGCGGGTGAGCGCTTGCTGGTGGTGGCCGGGATGCGCGATGAGGCACTGCCCAACGCGCCCAGGTTCGTGCGCTCGAGCCTGCTTGAACGGGGCGCCGCGGTGGAGGTGGCGCTCGGCCCACTTGACCGCGCCGCGCTTGCGGCTGTGGCCCAGCGTGCCGCCGGCC
>JBJMLD010000111.1:0-35056 GCA_045805545.1 Solirubrobacteraceae bacterium
GATCATCGACACCAGCGGCCGCCTGCACGTCGACCAGGAGCTGATGGCCGAGCTGGCCAACATCAAGAAGGCGGTCAAGCCCCACGACGTGCTGCTGGTCGTCGACGCGATGACCGGCCAGGACGCGGTCAACGTGGCCGAGCAGTTCGCCGAGGTCGTGCAGTTCGACGGCGTCGTCATGACCAAGCTCGACGGCGATGCTCGCGGAGGCGCCGCCCTGTCGGTCAAGGCGGTGACCGGCAAGCCGATCGTGTTCGCCTCCACCGGGGAGAAGCTTGATCAGTTCGAGCGCTTCCACCCGGATCGGATGGCCCAGCGGATTCTCGGCATGGGCGATGTGATGACGTTGATCGAGAAGACGCAGGCCGCCTACGACGACGACCAAGCCGCCGAGCTGGAGCGCAAGATCCGCAAGCAGGAGTTCGGGCTCGACGACTTCCTCGACCAGATGCGCCAGATCCGCCGGCTTGGGCCGCTCCAGAACCTGCTCGGGATGATCCCCGGGATGAGCAAGGAGCTCCGCGGCATGAAGGTCGACGAGAAGGAATTCGACCGCATCCAGGCGATCATCCTGTCGATGACACCGCAGGAGCGCCGTCACCCGGAGCTGATCAAAGGCTCACGGCGGCTGCGGATCGCCCGTGGCTCCGGGACGAACGTGCAAGCGGTCAAGCAGCTGATAAAGCAGTTCGAGCAGGCACGCAAAGTGATGCGCCAGCTCTCGCAGGGGCGCATGCCCGACCTGGGCGCGCTCATGCGACAGGGGCGTTGACCCGCTAACCTCGCAATCCGCTTATGGCAGTTCGACTCAGACTGACCCGCATCGGCAGCCGCAAGAACCCGGTCTGGCGCGTCGTCGTCGCCGATCAGCGCTCCAAGCGCGACGGCCGCGTGATCGAGACCGTCGGGCACTACAACGCCCAGACGAACCCGTCGACGATCGTGCTCAACGAGGAGCGGATCCGCGACTGGCTCTCCCGCGGCGCGCAGCCCAGCGAAACCGTGCGCAAGCTGTTGCGCACGCAGGGCATCTCCTAGCAATCCTCGATGAAAGAGTTGCTCGAGTACCTGGCTCGCGGATTGGTCGACAGTCCCGACGAGGTCGAGGTGGTCGAGGTGCCGGAGGACGACGGCACGCTGGTGCTCGAGCTGTCGGTCGGCGAGGACGACTACGGCAACATCATCGGGCGCGGCGGGCGTACCGCGTCGGCGTTGCGCACGATCGTGAAGACCGCGGCGCTCAAGGACAAGCGTCGCGTGTTCGTGGACATCGTCGACACCTGATGCCCTCCACGCCACCTGGCTGGCTGCATGCCGGCAGGGTAGGCCGGCCGCACGGCCTCGACGGGAGCTTTCACGTCGTCGAGGCGAACCCTGGTTTGCTGGCGGTAGGCGCTGTGGTGGCGGTCGGCGGCGCAGAGCGGAAGATCGTGCGGCTGGCGGGGACCGATGCGCGCCCGGTCATGCGGCTGGAGGGATATGACGATCGGGCGGCAGCTCAGGCGCTTACCGGCTCCGAGCTGATGGTGGCGCGAGCCGACGCCCCGGAGCTGGGGCCAGACGAATGGTGGGCGGCTGATCTGGAGGGCTGCCGGGTGAGCGACGGCCCGCGCGTACTCGGCACCGTTCGGCGGCTGCTGGAGCTGCCATCGTGCGAGGTGCTCGAAGTGGAGCGCGATGATGGTGGCGGGGACCTGCTGGTTCCGCTGATCACGGACGCCGTGCGCGAGGTTGATATCGAGGGGCGGGAGATCGACGTCGATCTGCGCTTCCTCGGCGAGGAGGCGTGATGGAGATCGACGTCTTCACGTTGTTCCCGGAGGCGTTCGAGTGGTTCTCGGGACAGCGACATGTCGTCAACGCGGTGGCCGCGGGCCACGCCCTGAGCTATGTCAACTACCGCGATCACACGCCGCTGAAGGCTGGGCAGGTCGACGACACTCCCTTCGGCGGAGGCGCCGGCATGCTCCTGCGGGTCGACGTCGTCGAAGCAGCCCTGCGCGCCCGCTACGCGCTCGACCCGGTCGAGTTGCCATCGCGGCGGCGCGTGCTCGCCCTGACCCCGAGTGGGCGGTTGTTGGACGACGCGTTCGTCGACGAGCTGGTCGGGGAGGATTCGCTGACGCTCCTGTCCGGGCGCTATGAGGGCTTCGACCAGCGCATCCTCGAGCACTTCGTCACCGACGCCGTCTCGATCGGTCGCTACGTCCTGGCCGGGGGCGAGCTTCCCGCGATGGTCGTGTGCGACGCGGTCCTGCGAAAGCAGGCGGGCGCCCTGGGCCACGCCGACTCGGCGCTCGAGGAATCGTTCAGCGCCGCGCTTCAGGGAGGGCCCGAATACCCGCACTACACGCGGCCGGCGTCGTATCGGGGGTGGGAGGTACCGGACGTGCTGCTGTCCGGCCATCACGCTCGGATCCGTGAGTGGCGGCTGGAGCAGAGCCGCGCGCGGCGCGCGGTCGAGTAGCGGTGCGCAGCCGGCCGCCCGGCGCGCGCGACCGGTTTCGCTACCATTGGCCGCCGCCCGCGCGGACGGGGCACGCGTCGTTGGACACGGTGTCCCCGCCACCGATTTCTCGCCGGCCCGCGGGGGAGCGTTACTTGCCATGAGCACCGTGATTGACAGCCTCGAGCGTGCGCAGCTGCGCCGTGTCCCGTCGTTCGACGCGGGCGACCGGCTGCGCGTCCACTTCCAGGTCATCGAGGGCACGCGCCGCCGCACCCAGGTGTTCGAAGGCGTCGTCATCAAGCGCCAGGGTCACGGCGCGCGCGAGACGTTCACCGTGCGCAAGCAGTCCTTCGGGGTCGGCGTCGAGCGCACGTTCCCGTTGCACTCACCGAAGATCGAGCGGATCGAGGTCGCATCCCGCGGCGACGTGCGGCGGGCCAAGCTCTACTACCTGCGCGGCCGCGTCGGCAAGCGCGCCCGCGTGCGCGAGCGCCGCTATGCCCGTCCCGAGGAGGCGGTCGAGCGCGAGCTGCTCTACGGGCCCGAGGAGGCCCAGGCAACCGACGGGGCCGAGCCCGAGCTGGCGGAGGATGCACCGGCGGCGGCCGAGGATGCACCGGCCGCGACCGAGGATGCACCGGCCGCGGCCGAGGATGCACCGGCGGCGGCCCAGGCCGAGGAGACGCCGGCCGAGGGCGCCAGCGATACGCCGGAGGCTGCCGAGGCACCCACCGGCGACGACGAGGGGTGACCAAGACCAAGAAGTCGCTCGCGGGCTCCGCGATCGAACTCGCCGTCATCGTCGGCATCGCACTCGGGTTGGCGCTGGCGATTCAAGCCTTTGTCATCAAGCCCTACCGAATCCCCAGCGGCTCGATGCTGCCGACGTTGCACATCAACCAGCGGGTGCTGGTGGACCGCATCGGGAGCCACTTCTCCTCGCCGGGCGTCGGCGACATCGTCGTGTTTCACCCGCCGAAGCAGTACGGCGAGTGCGCCAATCCCAACGAGGGCCAGAACCAGTCCGGTCAGGACGGCTCGCAGGCGTGTGACGCCCCGCAGAAGCAGCAGTCATCGGAGACCTTCATCAAGCGCGTGGTCGGCCTTCCCGGGGACCGTCTGTCAATCCACAACGGTCACGTGATCCGCAACGGTGTGGCGGAGAAGGACTCCTACACCGTTCCGTGCGATAGCGGCGGCGCGTGCAACTTTCCCGCCACGATCACGATTCCGCACGGCGACTACTTCATGATGGGCGACAATCGCCCGGACTCCGAGGACAGCCGCTTCTGGGGGCCGGTCCCGAAGTCGTGGATCATCGGCAAGGCGTTCTTCACCTACTGGCCGCCTGACCGAGTCGGATTCCTCTGATGGCATCGTCGAGCACGAAAACATCAAAGTCAGCCCTCAAGTCGCTGCTCGAGCTGGTCGTGACGGTGGCCGTCGCCGTCGGGCTGGCGCTTCTGATCCAGGCCCTGATCGTCAAGCCGTACCGGATCCCGAGCCCGTCGATGGTCCCGACGCTGAAGATCGGGCAGAGGATCCTCGCCAACCGGCTCATCAACCATCCCAGCGTGGGCGACATCGTCGTGTTCCACCCGCCCAAGGGCGCCGATCCGACCACGAACCCGATCTGCGGAAACCCCGCCCAGGGCCAAGGCCACAGCCAGGCGTGCGATCAGCCGACGCCGGGAGAGTCGAGCCAGACGTTCATCAAGCGGGTCGTGGGTGGTCCGGGCGACCGGATCCAGATCGCCGATGGCCACGTGATTCGCAACGGTGTGCGCGAGAAAGATTCCTATATTGCGCCCTGCGCCGCCGATGCCTCCTGCAATTTCCGGCAAACGATCGTTGTTCCGCCCGGCGACTACTTCATGATGGGGGACAACCGTGGTGCCTCCGACGACAGCCGCTTCTGGGGCCCTGTCCCGAACAAATGGGTCATCGGCGTCGCCTTCTTCACCTACTGGCCGCCGGACCGCATCGGCTTCCTCTAGGCGGCCGAACGGCAAGAAACGCGCTGCGAAGCGCACGGGCCGTAAGTTGTTCAACTTCGACCGCTCGCTCGGGGTCAGATTCGTCGCCGGCGCCGACGAGGCCGGGCGCGGCTGCCTGGCCGGCCCGCTCGTCGCCGCCGCGGTCCTGTTCGACCTGCAGCGGCTGACGCCGGCCGACGTCCGTGTGCTGGGTGCGCTGAACGACTCAAAGCAGCAGACCCCCGAGGGTCGGGCCGAGCTCTTCCCGGTGATCCTGCGGGTCGCCGCCAAGGTCGCCGTGGTGTCGCGCTGCGCTCGCGGCATCGACGGCCGTGGGCTGCACGTGACCAATCTGGCTGCGCTGCGTGACGCGCTCGCCCGTGTCGCGTGCCCCGAATGCATCTGCCTCAGCGATGGCTTTCCCGTCGCGTCGCTCGGGTTCCGCCAGCAGGCTGTGATCGGCGGCGACGGCAAGAGCGCCGCGATCGCGGCCGCGTCGGTCATCGCCAAGGAGACGCGGGACCGCTACATGCGGCGCGTCGACGCCAAGCATCCGGGCTGGGAGTTCGCCGAGCACGTCGGGTACTCCACGCCCGAGCACCGCGACGCGATCGAACGCCTCGGCGTCTCGCCCCTTCATCGGTTGTCGTTCCAATCGGCCGCCTACCAGCAGCTGGCGCTAGAAAGCGCCTTCGAGGTGCTCGATACCCACCAGCCGGCCTGACGGGTCAAACGTCACGCCGATCGCGTCGAAGCGGATCTCCTCCGCGTAGGGCCTCTCGCTGCGCTGGTTCAGCCACACCGCCGCCATCCTGCGGACCTGGGAGCGCTTGAACGTCCTGATGGCGTCGAACGGGCTGCCCTGACCCGGACGCAGCCGACGCGTCTTCACCTCGCAGAAGGCGAGTACGCGGCCGTCGAACGCGACGATGTCGAGCTCGCCGAAGCGGGTCCGGAAATTCCGCTCGATGATCTCAAACCCACGGCGCACGAGATGCTCGCCGGCGAGCCGTTCCCCATGGCGCCCGAGGCGCTGACGCACGTCGCGATCCACCGCAGCGACGCTACGGCGAGTCGTGTGACACGTGGGTTGCGCGCTGTGCCAAATCAGCGCAAGCGCCGCGCCGCCGTGTGCACAGAATTGGCACACGCCGTGACACACGTGTAACGCGATCGTTCCTACCTTCGAGCTGTGCTCGCTCGAGTCGCCACGTTCGCGATCGATGGCGTGGATCCGCGCCAGGTGTGGGTCGAGGTCGACATCCGCTCCGGGCTGCCGGCGTTCACGATCGTCGGTCTCGGCGACGCCGCCGTACGTGAATCCCGCGACCGCGTCCGCGCGGCGATCCTCAACTCGGGCTTCAAGTTCCCCGAGCGTCGCATCACCGCCAACCTGGCGCCGGCGTTCCTGCGCAAGGTGGGGCCCGGTTTTGACGTCGCGCTGGCCCTCGGCGTCCTGGCCGCCAGCCGTCAGGTCCCAATCGAGGCGCTGGCCGCCTACGCCGTGTTCGGCGAGCTGGGGCTGAGCGGCGAGCTGCGCGATTCGCCCGGCGCCCTGGCCGTCGCCGAGGGCGCGTCGCGCGCCGGCATTCCCCGGCTCATCGTGCCGCGTCAGCGGGCGCGCGAGGCGGCACTCGTGGATGGACTTGCCGTCGCGGGTGCGGGCTCGCTGACCGAAGCCGCCGACGTCGTCAAAGGCAAGGCGGCGCCGCGCCCACCCGAGGCGCCTCCCACGAGATCTCTCCCGGTGCACGAGCCCGACCTGGCCGATGTCCGCGGCCATGTGGCGCCGCTGCTGGCGCTGCAGATCGCCGCAGCCGGCGCTCACAACCTGCTCCTGGAGGGCCCGCCCGGCACGGGCAAGACGATGCTCGCCCGCCGGATCCCGTCGATCCTGCCGGCGATGACCCGGCCGGAGGCGATCGAGGTGACTCGCATCCACAGCGTCGCCGGGCTACACGCCGACGGCCTGATCGAGTCGCGCCCGTTCCGCGCGCCTCACCACACGATCTCGCCGGCCGGGCTCGTCGGCGGGGCCGTGCCGCCGCGCGCCGGCGAGGCCACCCTGGCCCATCACGGCGTCTTGTTCCTCGACGAGCTGTCCGAGTTCCAGCGCCCGGCCCTCGACGCGCTGCGCCAGCCGCTCGAGGACGGCGCCGTGACGATCGTCCGCGGACAGCGCGCATTCGTCTTCCCGACCCGATTCATGCTCGTGGCTGCCACCAACCCATGTCCCTGCGGCTACGCCGGCATCGAGGACCGGTGCGTGTGCGGGGAGTCAGATCTGCGCCGCCACCGCCGCAAGCTGAGCGGTCCGCTGCTCGATCGGATGGATCTGCTCGTCAACGTCGAGCGGCCCGAGGAGCATGAACTGCGCGCTCCGGCGAAGCTCGACTCGGCCACCGCCCGCCGCCGCGTCGCTGCGGCTCGCGCCCGCCAGCAGGCCCGCCTGTCCGGCAGCGGCGCGCGCTGCAACGGGGAAATGGACGGCCGCCTCGTGACTCGCCACGTGCAGCTCGAGGACGGCGCGGCACAGGCGCTTGCCCGGGCCTATGTGGCGGGGGCGCTCAGCGCGCGCGGGCGCCACCGCGTGTTGCGCGTGGCGCGGACGATCGCCGACCTGGAGGAGCACGACCGGGTGACGCAGGCCGACCTGCTGCTGGCCCTGAGCCTGCGCCAGCGCGGCGGGACCGAGGCGGCCCTGGCGGCATGAGCTGCGTGCGTGCGTGTGGCGCCTGCCTGGCCCGGAGCTGGTTGCTCGAGCGGCTGGCGTCGCACCTAGAGCCAGTGCGCGCCCGCATCGCTGATGTCCTGGACCTCGAAGACCGCGCGCTCATTGATGCCGTGGCCGGAGCGCACGCGGACGCCGTCGCGAAGGAGTTCGTGGCCTTCGACGCCTCGGCGGCCCGGGCGCAGGCGAATGCGGCGGGGCTCGAGCTCATCTGCCGATGCGATCCCGGTTACCCGCGGCGGCTCCTCGCACTTCCGCAGGCGCCGGCCGTCCTGCACGTGGCCGGCGGGCTCGACCGTTTTCTGCGTCTGGCCGCCGCCGATCCTGTGGCCGTGATCGGGTCGCGGCACGGGTCGACCTACGGCGCCGAGGTCGCGCGGTCGCTGGGCCGGGCCTTGGCCAGCGCCGGCGTGACAGTTCTCAGCGGCATGGCGCTGGGCATCGATTCTGCGGCCCATGCCGGCGCGCTGAAGAGCAACGGCCCGACCGTCGCCGTGCTCGCGGCGGGGGCACAGCGCGCCTACCCCCCGAGCAAGCGCGCGCTCCACGCCCAGATCCGCAGCACCGGCGCCACCGTGTCGGAGCTGCCGGGCGCGGCCGGCGTGTGGCGTTGGATGTTCCCCGCCCGCAATCGCTTGATCGCCGGCCTCAGCGCGATGACCGTGGTGGTCGAGGCCCGCGAGCACTCCGGCGCGCTGGTCACGGCGGGGTTCGCCCGATCGCTCGGCCGTCCCGTGGGCGCCGTGCCCGGCCGCGTTACGGCGGCCGCCGCCGAGGGCTCGAACGCGCTCCTGGCCGACGGCGCCTACGTCGTGCGCGGGGCCCAGGACGTGCTCGATCTGCTGTTCGGAGCAGGTGTACGCGCTGCGCCGAGCGTGACGCGCCCGGCGCTGGCGCCTGAGCTGGAGGCGCTGTTGGCGGCGATCGCCGACGGCCACGATACGGCCGGCGCACTCGAGCGGGCCGGATTCCCGGCTGAGCAGGGACTCGCCGCGCTGGCCTCGCTCGAGCTGGCCGGATACATCCGGCGCGAGGCAGGGGGCAGGTTCGGACTCACGGCTGCGTAACCTCGGGCTCGGACATGGATTCGCTTCCACGCGTGCTCTCAATCGCCGGCTCGGACTCGGGCGGCGGCGCCGGCATTCAAGCCGACCTCAAGGCGTTCGCCGCGTGTGGCGTCCACGGGATGACCGCGATCACCGCCATCACCGCCCAGAACACGGTCGGTGTCACCGCTGTGCACGCGATCCCGCCAGAGACGATCATCGCCCAGGTCCGGGCGGTGCGCGATGACATCGGCGTCGATGCGGTCAAGATCGGGATGCTCGGGACGGTCGAGACGATCCAGGCCGTCGCCACCGCGCTCGACGAGCTACCGGAAGGCACACCCGTCGTCCTGGATCCGGTGATGGTGGCCGAATCGGGCGCCGAGCTGCTCGATCCGACTGCCCGGGCCGGCCTCGCCGAGCTGATGCTGCCGCGAGCGACGGTCGTGACGCCGAATCTGCCCGAGGCGCGGGCCCTGGCCGGTGACACGGAAGCCTCGGTCGGGCGATTGGCGCAGGCCATCCACGCCCTCGGCCCGACGGCCGTGGTCATCACCGGCGGCCACCGCCAGAGCGCCACCGACGTGTTCTTCGACGGCGAGCAGCTCGTCGAGATCCCGGGGCAGCGCCACCCGGGCGGTGCGGCGCACGGCTCGGGCTGTACGCACTCCTCGGTGCTCGCGGCGAGGCTGGCGCTCGGCGATTCGCCGCTCGAGGCCGCCCAGCGCGCCAAGGAGATGGCCAGCGCCGCCGTCGCCGACGGGCTGGGGGACATCGGCGCCGGCCCCGGCCCAGTCGACGTGCTCGGCATTCTCCGCAAGCGCTGACGGCCGTCATGGCCACCCGAGCCGCCGTCGCAACCTGGGCGTTTTGACATAATCGGCCGGTGCGCTTTCTGCGGATGAGGCCAGGTCATGGCGAGGTGTTGATCGCAGAGGGTGATGCGCGAGTGTCCGCCGACGAGCAGCGGCTCATCGAGGAATTCCGGCGCCAGCTCGACGAGGGTCTGTGGGCCGCCGTGCCAACAGCGGGCCCGAGCGGAAAGCGCGAAGCGCGCATGGTCCGCACGTTCGACGAGATCCCACGAGACGCCGACCGGGTGATCTTCTTCCCGCGGGCGGCGGGCGGCAGGTAGGCCGCCACCGGTCGTGCTGCTCGCGCTCGCGGCGACCGCGCTGGTGGCACTCGCGCTTCTGTCCGACCTGATCATTCCGCGCCTCGAGGACGCCTGGAGCCGGCACCGGGCCCGACGCCGCCGCGCGCCGGCCCTCCTCTTCGACCCTGGTCGGGAGCGCCGCGCCGAGCAGCGTGCGCGCGACCTACTTCGCTCCTGCGTCAATGAGGAGGAGTGGGCGATGTACCGCGATCTCGGGTTCATCCGGGTGTGGGGGACGCAGGCGACAGGGCCCGGCGACGCGGACGCCACCGCCGGCGCACCGTACGGGTACTTGATTTACCCGCACCGCCCGATCGTGGCCTATCTGGCCCAGACGCATCGCCTGCTCAGCGAGTACTGCGTCAACTTCCCTGACGACAGCCGTCCCTACGGCAGCGCGCGCCTGCCGGACTCAGACGACGTGCTCGCCAAGTGGATGGCGCTGACCGGCGACGAGCGCCGGCTGATCGCGTCGGCCAACATGCATCTCCCCGGGCGTCAGATCGATCCGGCGCAGATCGCGCGGGACCTCTGGCGCCTGGCGCAGTGGGAGAGGGCCCGCATGCGCTCTCTCGCCGAACGGTCCGCCTCCGACCACGTCGACGCCACCGGCTGACCGTCGTAGCGGTGAGGGCCGACGCCGCCCGCTACAGTCGCCCGCCATGAGCCAATCCAACGGGTCGTTCGATCTCAAGCACCGCAGCCGCGCGCTCACCGACGGACCCGAGCGGGCCCCGGCGCGCGCTTACCTGAAGGGCATCGGCTACGACGACGAGGCGCTGAGCAAGCCGATCATCGCTGTGGCCAACACGTGGATCGAGACGATGCCGTGCAACTTTCACCTGCGGGCGCTGGCGGCCAAGGTCAAGGACGGAATCCGAGCCGCGGGCGGGACGCCGATGGAGCTCAACACGATCGCGATCTCCGACGGGATCACGATGGGGACGGCGGGGATGAAGGCCTCGCTCGTCAGCCGCGAGGTGATAGCCGACTCGATCGAGCTCGTGTGCGATGCCCACCTGTTCGACGCCGTGATCGCGATCAGCGGGTGCGACAAGACCATCCCGGGAACCGTGATGGCGCTGTGCCGGCTGAACGTGCCGAGCCTGATGCTTTACGGCGGCTCGATCTTCCCGGGCCACTACCACGATCAGCAGGTCACGATCCAAGAGGTGTTCGAGGCCGTCGGCGCGCGTGCGGCGGGCAAGATCACCGATCAGGAGCTGACCGAGCTCGAGGACGCGGCCTCGCCTGGCGCGGGCGCGTGCGGGGGCCAGTTCACCGCCAACACGATGGCGATGGCGTTCGAGGTTCTGGGCATCTCACCGGCCGGCTTCAGCATGGTCCCGGCCACCCATCCGCACAAGGCCGAGGTGGCCACCGACGCCGGCAAGCTCGTCGTTGATGTCTTGAAACGCGGCCAGCGGCCGAGCGACATCATCACGCGCGACAGCCTCGAGAACTCCGTTGCGGCGATCGCGGCCAGCGGCGGCTCCACCAACGGCGTCCTTCACCTGCTCGCGGTGGCGAAGGAGATGGGCGTCGAGTTGAACATCGACGACTTCGACCGCATCAGCAAGCGCACGCCGCTGCTCTGCGATCTCAAGCCCGGCGGACAATTCGTCGCGCCCGACCTGTATGAGGCCGGCGGCGTGCCGCTGCTGATGAAGCGGCTGAAGGACGCCGGGCTGCTGCACGGCGACGCGCAGACGGTGACCGGGCAGACGATCGGCGAGATCGCCGAGGCGGCCGAGGAGCAAGCCGGCCAGCGCGTCGTCCGGCCCTTGGATGACCCGATCAAGGCCACGGGCGGGCTGGCGATTCTCCGCGGCAACCTCGCGCCCGATGGCTGTGTGGTCAAGCTGGCCGGCTACGAGCGGCGCAAGCAGAGCGGACCGGCGCGCGTGTTCGAGAGCGAGGAGGAGGCCATGCACACGGTCACGGCCGGGGAGATCAAGGCCGGCGATGTGATCGTCATCCGCAACGAGGGCCCGGCGGGCGGACCCGGCATGCGCGAGATGCTCGCGGTCACGGCGGCCCTCGTCGGCCAGGGCCTGGGCGAGGAGGTGGCGCTCCTGACCGACGGCCGATTCTCCGGCGCCACACGCGGCCTGATGGCCGGCCATGTGGCGCCCGAAGCGGCTCGCGGCGGACCGATCGCCGCCGTGCGCGATGGCGACGAGGTCACCCTCGACGTCGAGTCGCGCCGACTCGATGTCGCGCTGTCCGATGGCGAGATATCCGAGCGGCTCGCGGCCTACCGCGCGCCCGACCGCGACCATCCGGGCGTCGCGCTCAGCAAGTACGCGCGCTTGGTCTCGAGCGCGTCCGAAGGCGCCGTGACGCGCTGAGCCACGCGCACCGATGCCGGAACCGACGCCATCTGACGCGGATCCTTTGGCCGGCGTGACGGTCGAGCTGTCGGTGGCTGAGATGGAGGGCACGGCGCAGCTTCCGGAGGCCGTGAGCAGCCCCAGCGAGCATCTCCCGGGCCTCGAGCCCGAACGCCGCGTTACGGACTGGGGCCGCTCAGAGCGGGTCGAGGGTCTGGTCGACCGGACGCTCTACGACTTCCTGTATCGCTATTGGTTCCGCGTCGACGTCGAGCACGTCGAGAACGTTCCGGCGCAGGGCGGCGCGCTGCTGGTGGCCAACCACTCCGGCGCCGTCCCGTCGGACGGCGCGATGATCGCCAAGGCCCTGCGGGAGGAGCACTCGCGCCGCCGGCCGCTGCACATCAGCACCGAGCTCCAGTTCGGGGGGATGCCCGGCGTCGGGATGCTGGTGACCAAACTCGGCGGCGTGGCCGCCCACCCGGCCAACCTGCACCGGCTGCTACACGACGAACAACAGCTCGTCCTGCTCTTCCCGGAGGGCCAGCCGGCGGCCCGCAAGGCGCTCAAGGATCGCTACCGGCTGCGCGCCTTCCCTGGCGAGGCTTTCGTCGCCACGGCGATCCGCGCCGGGGTGCCGATCGTCCCGGTGGCCGTCGTCGGAGCCGAGGAGGCGCTGCCCGTGCTCGGGCGGCTCGGCGGTCGCCTGGCCCGACCGCTCGGCCGTGTGACCCGGCTGGGTCGCCTGCCGCTCGCCACGCCGGCGCCGCTGCCGGCCAAGTTCCGCATTCGTTTTCTCGAGCCGGTCGGGACGCATGAGCTAGCGCCGGACAGCGCGACCGATGAGCACCTGCTCCAGGCCATCTCCGGCGATGTCAGGGCGCTGATCCAGGAGAACCTGTTCGAGCTCGTGGCGGCACGCCGGAGTGTGTGGCTGGGGTAGGGGGAAGCTCCGCCGCATGACCTCACGCCGGATCCTGATCACGGGCCTGTCCTCCGATCTCGGCGGTCGGCTGGCCCAGATGCTCGAGCAGGAGCGCGGGATCGAAGCCCTGATCGGCATCGACACGGAGGATCCGCGGCACGAGCTTCACCGCACGGAGTTCGTACGCGTGCACACCGACCAGGTGCTGTTGCGGCGGATCATCGCCGCGGCCGGGATCGACACGGTCATCGACACCCGGATGGTCGCCGACCCGTTGCTCGCGTCGCTGCAGAGCGCGCGGGAGGTCAATGTGCTCGGCACGCGGGGCATGCTCGCGGCCTGCGGCGCCGCCGACTCGCCGGTGCGCAAGCTCGTGTTCCGCTCAGCCGCCCAGTACTACGGTTTCGAGCCCGACGCGTCCGCCTTCCTCACCGAGGACGCGACGCCGAGCCGCGCGCCCCAGACCGCGATTCAGCGCGACGTCATCGAGGCCGAGGCCGCGGTGGCCGAGTTCGCGGCCGCGGCGTCGCCCGGAACGACGGTGACCGTGCTGCGCTTCGCCGATCCGGTCGGACCCGGGCTTCGCGGCTCGCATCTGTCGTTGCTCAGCTTGCCGATCATCCCGGCCATGCTGGGATTCGACCCCCGCTGGCAGCTCGTGCACTACGACGACATGATCGGCGCGCTCGTCCATGGCGTGCGCCACGAGTTGCCGGGCACGTACAACGTCGCCGCCGACGGGGTACTGGCGCTCTCCGAGGTCGCCTCGCTCCTCGGCAAGCCGATGCTGCCCGTGCTTCCGCCGTGGGGAACGCGGTTTGCCGCGGCACAGCTGCGCCGCCTCGGCCTGCGCATCCCACTCGAGATGCTCCAGCAGCTGCGCACGGGCCGCGGACTCGACAACCGCCGGCTCAAGGCCAGCGGCTACGCCTACCGCTACACGACGCGCGAGGCGGTGCTCAAGCTCCGCGCGCACCAGCGGCTGCGCCCGCTCCTGGGGCGCGGCGGCGAGACCTATCGTTACGAGCGTGAAGTAGAGGAGTTTCTGCGCTGGAGCCCGAGCGTGCAGACGGTCCGCTCTGAGCACCAGGACGGCGCTGGGATGGTCGACCCTCCGGTTTCGTCGTACGCGGAGCTCAGCGAAGGCGAGTTGGTCGACCTGATCTCCTCGCTCGAGCCGGAGGCCCTGCGCCGGCTGCGCAGCTACGAGGCCAGCCACGCCGCGCGGCCCCGAGTGCTCGACGCTCTGGACCGAAGTCTGGCGCGTCAGGAGTCCCGCTCCTGACCGCGGCCGGTCTGCCAGCAGGATCGCAGGAGGAAAAATTGAAAGACGCGTTGCAAAACCGTCTTCACGCATCCGTAATGATTGCTTTCGCAATCGTCCCGGTAGCATGTTGCCGCTGAAGGAGGCTTGGTGGCGCGCGTTTCATACCTACAACCAGCGGGCACGACGCAACGTTCGGCTTTACGGACGCATCGTCGGCTGACCGCCACGCCGCGGCGCTCGCGCCGCGGTCGCTTCTTTGTGGGCGGTTTCCTGATCCTGATCTTGGCCCTCGCTGGGGCGGCCGCGATCGTGTTGGCGTCGGCCAGCGCCAGCCTGAGCAGCGACGACGTCGCGCTGGCTCGGATCGGGATGCCGCTGGGAGGCGGGACAGTGAAGAGCGTCAGCGTCACCGCCGGCCACGACGGCAGCCTGATCCCGGTCGAGCTGCGCGGCGATCAGATCTGGCCCAAGCGCCTGATCCCGGCTCACCAGCTGCTTCAGGTCGAGGTCGTCATCAAGCGCCCGGGCTGGGTTGCCTGGCTGGCCGGAAAGACGCAGCGCCTGCGCCTCACTCTGATGACGCCGAGCTCGTCGCTCGTCGAGCACAACCTGACCCTGAAGTCGCGCGCGCACGTGCTGCCGCTGAAGTTCAAGTCGCCGATTCGCGTCTTCTATTTCGGTGCCGACCCATCGCACTTGACTCGTCACGTGCTGGCCCGTCCGCTCGACCACATCCGCCTCCCGCGGCGCGGCGAGGCCGGCACGGTCGCCGTGGGCGCTGCCCCGCGGAGCTGGGAGACCGCCAAGCCGGCGATTGTCAGCTGGTTCCCGGCCGGCTCGGCGGCCGGCGCCGTGGCCAATCCCGCGCCGGGCAGCGTGATCTCTCCTCACCAGCCGATCACGCTCACGTTCTCGAAGTCGATCAGCAAGGCGCTCGGGAGCGCCCGGCCGCCCGTCATGCCGATCACCCAGGGGGTGTGGCACGTCCTGAACGACCGCGTCATGGTGTTCCGGCCCGAGGGCTTCGGCTACGGGCTCGGAGCCAATGTGACGGTGGCGCTGCCCAACGGCGTCCGCCTCGCCGGCGGACAGGTGAGCGGTACCTCCGACACCGGCACGTGGACGGTGCCGGCCGGCTCGACGCTGCGCATGCAACAGCTGCTCGCCCAGCTCGGCTACCTGCCGTTCAAGTTCAAGGGCCACCATGTGGCGCGCACACCGGAGGCGCAGGAGGCGGCAGCGGTGAAACCGCCCAAGGGCAGCCTCGACTGGCGCTATCCGAACATCCCGGACGCGCTGCGTTCGATGTGGTCGCCCGGCTCGTTCGGCACCGTGACTCAGGGCGCGCTGATGATGTTCCAGAACGACCACGGCTGGGCAACCCCGGACGGCAAGCCGAGCCCCGCCGTATGGCGCGCACTGATCAACGCGGTCATCGCCGGTAAGCCCTCGACGTTCGGCTACAGCTGGGTCAACGTCAGCCTGTCCGGCCAGAGCCTCAGCCTGTGGCACAACGGCCACACGATCGTCAGCACGCCGGTCAACACGGGGATCACGGGTCGGCCGACCGATCCCGGAACGTTCCCCGTCTACTCGCACCTGCAGTCGACGACGATGAGCGGGACAAATCCGGACGGCAGTACCTACAACGACCCCGGCGTGCTGTGGGTCAGCTACTTCAACGGCGGGGACGCGCTGCACTACTTCCCGCGCGGGTCCTACGGCTCGCCCCAGAGTCTCGGCTGCGTCGAGATGCAGCTCGGCCCGGCGGCCCAGGTGTGGCCGTACACGCCGGTCGGGGCCATCGTCCACGTCGCATAATCCGGGCCGGTGCCGGGGTAGGCTTTAGCCGTGCGCAGCCGGTCGTTCATCGCCGTTGCCGTGGTTCTCGTCGTCTTGTTGGGCGGCGCCGGCGCCGTGCTGGCCTACGACTCCTCGAACAAGCACACGATTGCCAAGGGCGTGAAGGTCGGAGGCGTCGACGTGGGCGGGATGAACGTGAGCAAGGCGCAGGCCAAGGTGAGGGCCGTGTATCGGGCTCGGTTCGAGCGTCCTGTCGTGCTGCGCTATCACGGCCAGCGTTTCGTGCTGAGCGCCCGGGCCGCCCACATCACCGTGGACGTGGACGGCAGCGTCCAGCAGGCGCTCGACCGCAGCCGCTCGGACAATCTGTTCGTGCGCACCTGGCGGTCGCTGACCGGCGGGAGCGTCAGCGCCAACATCGATCCGGATCTGCGTTACTCGGAGGCCGCGGTCAAGCGGCTCGTGTCGCGGGTCTCGCGCAGCCTGTACGTGGCTCCGCGCAACGCCAGCATCTCGTACTCGGGCGACTCGATCGGGACGGTCGAGAGCCGCACCGGCATCTCGGTCCGCGATCAGCAGCTGACCGACGCGGTCAATCAGGCGCTGACCGATCCGAACGCGAGCCGGCATCTCCGGATCCCGGTCGTGCGCACGCCGGCCAAGGTGACGAGCGCGCAGCTGGCCGCGCAGTATCCGGCCATCATCACGGTGGACCGGAGTGCGTTCACGCTGAAGCTGTGGAAGGGCCTGAAGATGGTCCACAGCTACCAGATCGCCGTCGGGCAGGCCGGCCTCGAGACGCCCGCCGGCCTCTACCACATCCAGGACAAGGAAGTGAACCCATCCTGGCACGTGCCGAACAGCGCATGGGCCGGATCGCTGGCCGGCCAGACGATCCCCCCGGGGCCACAGGATCCGATCAAGGCGCGCTGGATGGGCATCTTCAACGGGGCCGGCATCCACGGCACCGAGGAGCTGGGTTCGCTCGGCTCAGCCGCCTCGCACGGCTGCATCCGGATGGCGATCCCCGACGTGGAAGCGCTCTACGACCAGGTCTCGATCGGGACGCCGGTCTACATCGCGTAGCGTCGCGACTCTGACTCGGGGCACTTGGCTCGCTTCCAGGCAGGGACGGGGCGGCGCGGCGGCGAATAGCGGCCCGTGGCCACCACGGAAGCGCTTCCCGCCGTTTGGCTTGACGCCCTGAACGCCTTCGAGGACGACCTGCGCCGCCGCGCGGTGGCGGAGAAGACGCACCGCGCCTACGGCATCGACACGCACCAGTTCGCCGCGTGGGCCGCGGAGCGCGAGTTGAAGCCGGGCTCGGTCGATGTCCGCGCGCTGCGCCGTTACGCCGCCGGTCTGTCGTCGCGCGGCCAAGCGCCGTCCACGGTGGCGCGCAAGCTGGCCGCCCTGCGGGGGCTGTTCCGTGCCTTGGTGGAGATCGGCGCGCGTGTGGATAACCCGGCCGAGCTGCTCAGCTCCCCGAAGAAGCCGCAGCGCCTGCCGCGCGTGCTGCGAGCAGACGAGGTGGCCGCCCTGCTCGACCGCATCCCGGCTACGACGCCGCTTGAGCTGCGCGATCGGGCGCTGTTCGAGCTCGCTTACGCGTCGGGTCTGCGTGCCGAAGAGTTGGTGATGTTGGATTTGGACTCGATCGATTTCGATTCCGAGGCGGTCCGTGTTGAGGGCAAGGGCGGCAAGACGCGCATCGTCCCGGCCGGCGAGCACGCGCTGCGCGCCGTTGAGCGCTACGTAGTTCGCGGGCGCCCGGCGCTCGATGGTGAGGGCCAAAGCGCCCTATTCCTATCCAAATCTGGGCGACGGCTGGGCACCTCGGACGTGCGGCGGCGGCTGCGCACCTGGGCGCGCGCGGCGTCGGCGCATGTGCCGGGGCTCGACGGGGTATATCCGCACGCTCTGCGGCATTCGTTTGCCACCCATCTGCTCGAGGGAGGCGCCGACCTGCGCGCCATCCAGGAGCTACTCGGCCATGCCACCATCTCTACGACGCAGGTTTACACTCGGGTAGAGTCGGCGCGCCTGAGATCGGCATACGCAAGTGCTCATCCCCGCGCATAACCGAGGGGCCTGGGGGGGACGAAACTGGAAACGAACGTCAAAGCGATCGAGCTACAAGATCTTTGGAGGCGCTACAAGGCTTCCGGAGATGAGCGGGCGCGCGAGCGTCTCGTCGTGGCTTACGCGCCCCTGGTCAAGTACGTCGCGGGTCGGATGAGCTCCGGCCTGCCCGCCCACGTCGAGGAGTCCGATCTGATCTCCTACGGGCTCGGCGGTCTGATCTCCGCGATCGAACGTTTCGATCTGACGCGGGAGATCAAGTTCGAGACGTACGCCATCACCCGCATCCGCGGCGCGATCATCGACGAGCTGCGGACGCTCGACTGGGTGCCGCGCTCGGTACGGGCGCGCGCCCGCGAGATCGAGCGCGTCAACATGAAGCTCGAGGCACGGCTCCAGCGAGCGCCGACCGACGAGGAGATGGCGGCCGAGCTCGCCGTCAGCGTCGAGGACTTCCACGACGCGCTGCTACAGATCTCCAACTCGACGATCGTGGCGCTCGACGAGCTGTGGAACGTGTCGGACTCGACCGGCGACCAGGTCTCCCTGCTCGACACCCTGCCGGATCGCGGCGCGCCCGATCCGCAGGTGCTCGTCGATCAGTCCGAGCTGCGCGACCGCATCGCCGACGCCATCGCCGCCCTGCCAGAGCGCGAGAAGCTCGTGGTGGCGCTGTACTACTACGAGAACCTCACCCTGCGAGAGATCGGCGAGGTCCTCGGCGTGACCGAGTCGCGGGTGTCACAGTTGCACACCAAGGCCGTCCTGCGGTTGCGCTCGAAGCTCGCCGGCGAAGTCGAGTAGTTGCTACAGGTAGCGCCGGAGGTCGGTTGCGACCGCCTCAGGCGTGTCGATCAGCTGATCGCCGGCGTAGCGAAGCGTCTGGATGCCCGCGGCGCGCAGCTCGAGGTCGCGCTGGTGGTTGCTGCGCAGCTGCGCCGGGGTGCGGTGTCCGCGCCAGTCGTCGATCTCGACCACGAGCTTGTTCGCCGGCCAATAGGCGTCGACAAGCCAGCCGAGGACGTAGTGGTTGGTCAACGGGATCGGAAAGTCGTAGGTCTCGCAGAACTCGAGCAGGACGATCTCGTACGTTCCGCGCGTGTGGGCGAGCGCGGGGAGATGGATGCTGAGTGCGTCGTTGAGCGCTGCCGTGCCCGGGATCCCCTGGCCACTGATCGCGCGGAGCGCGTGGACGTCAAGTAGGTCGTGGTAGTCGGCATTGGCGAGCACGAAGCGCAGCAGCCGCTGCGGTCCGGCGGTGGCGAAGTCGAGGATGGTCTGCGCCACCGTGGTGCTCGGCAGCCCGCGGTGTTCGGTCCGCGTCAGCTCACGCCGACCGTGGACGACGATATCGCCGTAGCTCTGGACGCGGCGCGGCGTGCTGACATGGATCTGCTTCGGCGCGTACTTCAAGAGCCCGCGCCACCAGGCGGCGGTGGCGTGGCTGAGCATCGCGTCGGGGCCGGCGTACAGCACCGCGGCGGCCAGGTCGGATTCAGTTGTGCGGCCGGGATGGCCGACAGCGTACACGCGCGGCAATTCCCAGTGCAGATATCCCGCGCGGCGCCAATCGCTGATGCTCGCGTCTTTGACGCCGATGGCCAGAATCTGGTTGTACCGGATACGACCGAACTGCCTGGCCGCCAGCCGCGCCACCAGAAGTTTGGCGTTTGACTTCGGACCCTCCGAAGTGAATCGCCATTCTTCGCTCCGCGGGGAGCCGTCGGCAGCCGCCATCGCCGGCGATGATGCGGCCGGACCGCGTTACAGAACAAGACCTGAAACAGCAACAAATCTGTGCCAATAAGATCCAGCGCCTGAAGCGCGCGTCTGTCATCGCAGGGGTGATCGTCGCGCCGGCCGCCGTCAGGCCGACGGCGCGCGCGGCTGATACCGCGGCAGTTGCCCCCGGCCTGCACGAACCTGCCGGTCGCCCCGAGCGGCGAGGCCAGCTGCGTGACGCTTTACAAGCACCTCGGCGACTACCAGGTCGTCGCCAACTACTCGGGCGACGCGAACTTCGGCCGCTCGCAGTCGATCAACTACAAGATCAGCATCGGTATCGGGACGGGCGTCGAACGGTGGCGCGTCCAACAGCGCAACTTCGCCATCAAGATCCCGCGCAGCTGCGTGCGGCGCGGGGCGCGCCTGCCGATCGGCATCAGCAATGCCGGCGCGCGCAACCACGTCGATTTCTGGGTTGACGGCCACCGCGCCAAGCCGCGCCTTCACCTGCACCACGGCGCCGGGCACACGCATATCCAGCTCGCGCAACATCTCACGCCGGGGCTCCACAAGCTGACCCTCGGCGTCCGCCACCTACACCGCCGCAGACTGACGTTCGCCGTGTGCTGAAGACGCGATAAGGTCGCTTTCCCAGACGCGAGAGAGAGGAGACAGGCATGCACAAGGCCGCGGATCGCATCCGCAACGTGGCACTCGTCGGCCACCGTGGGAGTGGTAAGACGAGCCTGCACGAGGCGCTGCTGTTTCAGGGAGGCGCGGTCAACCGCCTCGGATCCGTCGTCGACGGCACCACGATGTCCGACTCCGACCCGGACGAGAAGGCGCGCCAGATGTCCATCTCGGCCGCGCTGTCGAGCTTCGAGTGGCAGGACCGCCGGGTCAACCTGCTCGACACGCCGGGCGACTCGAGCTTCGTCGCCGACGCCCTGGGCGCACTGCGCGTGTCCGAGTCCGCCATCTTCGTCATCAACGCAGTGATGGGCGTCGAGGTTCACACGACGCGTCTCTGGCAGCGCGCGCAGGAGCTCGACCTGGCCCGGCTGATCTTCGTCAACATGCTCGACCGCGAGCGCGCCGACTTCTTCCGCGCGCTGGACAGCCTCAAACAAGCTTTCGGTCAGCACGTCGTCGCCACCGAGATCCCGATCGGCTCCGAGCATGAAGTCCGCGGCCTGATCGACCTCGTCGACATGAAGGCCTACGAGTACGCGAATACGACCCCTCCCACCCGGGACAACTCCAAGGAGATCCCGATCCCGGACGAGCTTCAGGAGCAGGCCCAGGAGTACCGCGAGAAGCTGATGGACGAGGTCAGCGAGTCATCCGACGCCCTGATGGAGCGCTACCTGGAGGGCGAGGAGATCAGCCACGAAGAGATCGTCACCGCGCTCAAGGACGGGACGAACCACGGCGCAATGTTTCCGGTCACGTGCGGCATCGCCACGCGCAACCTCGGCACCAACCGGCTGCTCGACGCGATAGTCGAGGACCTCCCGAGCCCGGTCAAACATGGTGGCCTTCAGATCGGCGATGTCACGCTCGAGCCGAAGGAAGACGCCGAGACGTTCGCGTACGTATTCAAGACGCGCGCCGACCCGTTCGCCGGGCGGATCAACATGTTCCGCGTCTACCAGGGCGTGATGAAGCAGGACACGCAGGTGCTCAACACGCGCACGCACAACAAGGAACGCATCGGGCAGCTCGTCACCTTTGACGGCGATAAGACCGGTCACACCAACGAGTACGGCCCGGGGGACATCGGCGCCGTGGCCAAGCTCAAGGAGACCAAGGCCGGCGACTGGCTGGCCGCGCGCGATCAGCCGATCACGATGCCGAGCATCAAGCTGCCGGCGCCGGTGATGGCCTTCGCCGTCGAGCCGAAGTCAAAGGGCGACGAAGACAAAGTCTTCACCGCGCTTCGCCGCCTCCAGGAGGAGGATCCGACGATCGACCTGCACCGCGACCCGCAGACCGGCGAGCAGATCGTCGCCGGCCTGTCCCAGGTGCACGTGGAGGTCATCGTCCAGCGCCTGAAGGAGCGCTTCGGAGCCGAGGTCAACCTCAAGCCGCCGCGCGTGCCCTACCAGGAGACGATCAGAAAGCCGGCCAAGGCACATGGGCGCCACAAGAAGCAGTCCGGCGGGCGCGGCCAGTTCGGCGACTGCCACATCGAGATCCAGCCGCGCGCGGCAGGAGAAGGGTTTGAGTTCGTCAACGCGATTAAGGGTGGCGTGATCCCGACGAGCTTCATCCCGGCCGTCGAGAAGGGTGTGCTCGAGGCGATGCAGGAGGGCGTGGTGGCCGGCTATCCCGTCAAGGACGTCAGCGTCAAGGTCTACGACGGCTCCTACCACACCGTCGATTCGAGCGAAATGGCGTTCAAGATCGCCGGCTCGATCGCGATGAAGCAGGCGATGGAGCAGGCCGGGCCGGTGCTACTCGAGCCGATCATGCAGGTCACCGTGACCGTGCCCGAGGACGCCGTCGGCGACGTCATCGGCGACCTGAACTCCCGCCGCGGCCGGCCGCTCGGGATGGAGCCGAGCGGCGCCGGCATGACCGAGGTCAAAGCCGAGGTCCCGATGTCCGAGATGCTGTCCTACGCCCCTGATTTGCGGGCGATCACCGGCGGGCAGGGCGAATTCACGATGGAGTTCGAGCGCTATGAGGAAGTGCCCGGCCACCTGGCAGGCAAGGTGGTCGAGGAGGCCAGGGCTGAGAAAGAAGCTGTAAAGGCGTAGGTCTCATTCCGCTACGCTCGCTGACGTGGCGAGCACTCGCGACATCCGGACCACCGACGCCTACATGACTTGCGACGTCTGCGGACGTACGCTGCTGCGCGGCGAGAAGGCCGAGGTTTACCTGAATGGCGGCGCTCGCCGCTCGGTGTGCGAGCTGTGCAAGGACCGTGCCATCCACGAGGGCTGGATTCGCGAGGGCACCGTGCCGGCGTACAACGAAGGCGACGGCGGCTCAGAGCGCCGGCGATCGCTGCTCGGCCGCTTCCGCGCCCGGCGTGACGCGCCCGGCACGCCCACCGCGACGCCGACGCTGAGCGAGGAGCTCGACAGCCACGCCTGGTCTGAGAGCCGCGCCGCGGCGATGGACCCCGAGCGGCGACGCAGTGCCCCGCGCGAGCCGCGGCACGTCCATGCCGTGCCGACCAGCGTCGAGCACAAGATCGCCTCCGCCGTGTACGCCTTCAATGCCTCCGAGCATCCCCGCACCGTCGCCGGGGTCGCCCGGTCACTGGGCCTGCCGACCGTGGCCGTCGCGCCGGCCGACGCCCACCCCGGGCTGGTCAACGTCGTCGTCTCCTGGGAGCTCTGCTGGTACCGCTACGAGGTTGACCTGGCCGACGAGCGGCCGACCGTGCGCGTGGCCGGTCAGGGCTACGAGCTGGACGAGCTCACGCCTGAGGAGCAGCGCGCCAATGCCGTGGCCGATGACAACGGTTCGCTGAGCTTCGGGTAGTGCACCCACTAGACAGGCGTTCGATGGCGCCCTGCCCGCGACGTTCATTAGCATCCCGCCCGTGATCTACTGCGTCGTTCCCGAACCACTTGCCGACGAGCTGTTCGACAAGTTGACGAACTACTACGCCGAGGATGCCAACGTGACCGTGATAGTCGATCGCCGTAGGTCCTCTCGGCGTGAGCGCAACTCCACCGGCGGTCAGCGCGAGGTGCGTGACCGGCGGCGTCCACGCGTCACCGGCGAGCTCCCCGAGCTCGCGAGCGATTGACGGCCGCCCGCGCGCCGCGGCTGGTTGTGCACGTCGACGGCGGCGCGCGCGGGAATCCCGGGCCGGCGGCAATCGGCATCGTCGTATCCGACCCCGAAGGAGAAGTGCTCGACGAGGTGGCCGAGCCAATCGGCGTGGCCACCAACAACGTGGCCGAATACCGCGCGCTGCTGCGCGGGCTCGAGCGCGCGGCGGCGCTGGGGGCGCGCGAGATAGAGATCGTCAACGACTCGGAGCTGGTCGCGCGTCAGCTCACAGGCGCCTACAAGGTCAAACATCCATCGATGAAGCCGCTGTACGAGCAGGCGATTTCCGCCCTGCGCGGGTTTGATCGCTGGCAGATCCGCTCCGTGCCGCGGGCGGAGAACGCGCGCGCCGACGCGCTGGTCAACGCGGCGCTTGACGCCGCGGCCTCAGGGGTAAGCAGAGGCGCATGAGCGTCGTCGACTCCGCCCGTCGCCTGATCTCGCGGCATCCTGCGCACCCCGTTGTCAGCCTGTATCTCGACTTGGATCCTGAGCGCTTCGCCACCGCGCCGGCGCGCAGCTCGCAGATCAACTCACTCGTCGACGAGGCCCATCGCGAGGTCGAAGCCGACGAGAACCTCGACCATGAGGACCGCCAAGCCCTGCGCGAGGACCTCGACCGGATCCGCGACTACCTGCACTCGGACGACCCCCCGTTCCAGGACGCCCGCGCCCTCGCCGTGTTCTGCTCATTGCGCGACGACCTGTTCGAGGTCGTGCAGCTGACGCGTCCGGCCGAGGGTCGCGTGGTGATCGAACGCACCCCCTATGTCGAGCCGCTGATCGCCGGCGCGCTCGAGCGCCGCTGGTGCGTGGCGCTGGTCACTCGCCGCGAGGCGCGCCTGCTCACGGGTCCCGGGGACCGGGTCTCCGAGCTCAGGCACATCGAAGACGACGTTCACGGACAACATCGCCAGGGCGGCTGGTCACAGGCTAACTATGAGCGCAGCTATGAGAAGGAGGCTGACGATCATCTGCGCCACGTGGCCGAGTTGCTGCATCGCCGCTGGCGGGCGGCCCGCTACGACCGGCTAGCCCTCGGTGGGCCGGTCGAGGACGTCTCGCGCCTCGAACGTTTTCTAGCTGCGGAAGTCCGCCCGCTGCTCGTCAGCCAGCGCGTCGATGTCGACATGTCGAGCGCCAACGAAGAGCAGATCCAGGAGGCCGTGTCAAAGCTCGTCGAAGAGGACGAGCGCCGGCGCGAGCGCGACGCGCTCGATCGGCTCACGGCGGGGATCGCGTCGCCGGAAGGCCACGGCGTGGGCGGTCCCGATGACGTGCTGGCCGCGCTGAACGAGCGCCGGGTCGAGACTCTGCTGCTGGAGCCCGGCTTCGATTGCCCGGGTGGGCGCTGCCCGGCCTGCGGCCTGTTGACCCTGGAGCGCGAGGGTGATTGCCCGGCCGACGGCACGCCGTTGGAGGAGGTCGAGCACCTGCGTGAGGCCGTGGTCGAGGCCGCCATCGCCCAGGACGCCGAGGTGATGGTGGTTTCACGCTACCCGGACCTCGGCCCGCTCCGGGGCATCGGGGCGCTCCTGCGTTTCTAGTCAATACGGCGAGGGCGCACCGAACATCTCGGGAAGGCGGGCCGCGAGGTTGAAGTCGCCTTCGAACGAGGCCCGATCCTCGAGGAGCGGAACCGCCGGCTCGAGCGTCCCGGCCGCCACCCGGACGAAGTCGGCCAGGTTGAAGCGCAGCGTCAGCGCTGCGTCGGCGGCCGCGCCGGGCCGGGCGCTGGCGTGAGAGTCGAGGATCTCGATCGTCCAGCGGTGCGGGTCGCCGCCCGTGGCCGGCCGCCCAAGCTCGTAGACGATGCTCCCCTGGAAGCCACCCGCGGCGTCCGGCTCGAATGCCCGCGCCATGCCGCTGAACATCGCGCGCTGGGCGACGCTGCTGCCGAACCGCCGCTCGACCGCGGCGTCGTCGGCCCCGTCGACCAGCCTGGCCAGCAGACGCGTGGCCTGATCGCGGGCGGCTCGGCGGCCCTGCTCCATCGCGGCGCCCGCGAGCTGACGCGGACCCGCCGCTTGGCGCCGGCGCTGGCGCTGCCGGCGCGCCCGCTGCAGCTCGGCCGGCTCGTCGATCACGTAGGGGGCGGGCAGGGTTCCTGGCGGCTCGCGGCGCTTCAGCGCCGCGGCGATCGGCTCGGCGAGCCGCTGCGCCTTGGCCGCCTCGCGCTCCCCGCGGTCAGCCACGAATCGCGGCATGACCTCCTGGGCGAACAGCTCGAGCGACTCGCAGATGTGCTCGTGGCGATTGCGCCCGGCCTGGAGCACGAAGATCACCTGGTCGACCCCGGCCCGCTCGTACCGGGCCACCAGCTCGGTGACCTGGCCAGGTGTGCCAATCGCGCCACGCAGGCTGCCCAGACCCTCCTGGAGCAGCCGTACCCCGAGCGGCGCCTGATCGGGCCTGACGATGTGGCGGGCGAAGCCGGTGTCGTCGCGATGGACTTCGAACTCGCCGTGCACGTCTGTCACTCCCGCGGCATGCGGCGTCAGCCCGTAGTAATGCCCTAGCGAGTAGCCGAAGAAGTGCGCGCCGTCGATCCCGCGCTCGATCGCGTCCGCCTCATCGCGCCCCAGCATCATCGGCAGCACCACGGCCAGGTTCGCGTTGACGGCAAAGCCGGCGGGCACGCAGTCCGAGCCGGCGATGATCTCGTAGTACTCGCGCACCCACTTGGCCGCGTCCTCCGGCTCGACGAACGAGAACGACAGAGCCCCGATCCCGTTGCGGGCGGCCAGATGGATCGTGTCGCGCCGGCTGCAAGCCACCCACAGCGGCGGATGCGGCTTCTGCAGCGGTTTGGGCACGACGTTGCGCGGTGGCATCTGCACGTAGGTGCCGTCGATGCCGGCGAACGGCGTCTCGGTCAGCATCCGGGTGGTCGCGTCGAGCGCTTCCTGCCACATCGCACGCTTCTGCTCGCGGTCGATGAGAAAACCGCCGAGCTCGGCGCCGCTGCTCGACTCGCCGGTGCCGAACTCGACCCGGCCACCGCTTATGAGATCCAGCGTGGCGATGCGCTCGGCGATGCGAGCCGGGTGGTTGACCGCCGGCATCACGTTCACGATCCCGTGTCCAAGCCGGATGTTGGTCGTCCGCTGCGACGCCGCGGCGAGGAACACCTCGGGGGCCGAGGAGTGGCTGTACTCCTCCAGGAAGTGGTGCTCGACCTCCCACACGTAGTCGAAGCCCAGCCGGTCGGCCAGCTCGACCTGCTCCAGGCTGTCTGACAGCAGCTGCGACTCGCTCGCCTCGGTCCAGGGGCGGGGGAGCTGGTGCTCGTAGAAGATGCCGAAGCGCATGGTCTAGTGGCGGATCCTAATCACGCCACCGCGGGAGATCGACGGGTCGTGTGTAGCACTACCGCGACCGGGGAAAGATGGTTGCGTCCGCAATGAAGCGTGCTAAGATTGTGCGCGCAACTACTTTGTTTCCCTGATCGGGAGGTGGGACACAGAAATGAACCTTGGCCTGTTGATACTTCGAGTTGTAGTCGGCCTGCTGTTCGTGGGCCATGGCGCCCAGAAGCTGTTCGGCATCTGGGGCGGACATGGGCTCCAGGGCACGTCTGGCTTCTTTGAGGCCATCGGCCTGAAGCCGGGCCGCTTTCACGCCACCGCGGCGGGCCTGATGGAGTTCGGCGGGGGCGCGCTGCTCGCGCTCGGCCTCGTGACGCCGTTTGCCGCCGCAGCGCTGATCGCCGTGATGACCGCGGCCGTGATCAGCGTCCACTTCACCAAGGGGCTGTGGGCGACCGACGGCGGGTACGAGTACAACCTGGTCCTGGCCAGCGCGGCGTTCGCGCTGTCGGCCATCGGGGCCGGCAGCTGGTCGCTCGATCACGCGCTGTCGCTCTCAGACCACGGCGTGCTCTGGGCCATCGGCGCCCTGGTCGTCGGAATCATCGGCGGCGTCGGCGCCGTCCTCAGCGGTCGCGCCCAGCGCCGCGAGCAGCCCCAGCAGGCGACCTCGCGCCCGACCACGGCGTAACGAGCGTCACGGCCTAACGGAATCGCAATACGGCAGCGCGGGGCGGCGGTCCCACTGAGACTTGCCGCCCCGTCGTTCGCCGCGCACGATAGATTCCCCCTGGTGACCGACGCCCTGACCGAGCTCAGCGCCCGGCTCGAGGAGGCCGCTCAGCGCCTCCGTGCCGGTGAGCTCGAGCCCGACGCCACGCTCGCGCTTATCGAGGAGTGCGCCAACCTCGCTGCCGAGGCCAGCACCCAAGTCGACGAGCGCGCGCGGGCCGCGCTCGAGCCATTGCCCGACCTGCCCGGGCAGCTGCCGCTCCCCGCCGCCTAGCGCCGGGCAGGAGTGGCGGCGGACGCGAGCTACCCCGAACACCTCCGCCAGGAGGTCGAGCAGTACCTGCAAACGCTGCGCTTTTCCAGCGAGTCCGACACGGCCGGTCTGGATGAGGCGATGCGCTATTCGCTGCTCGCGGGTGGCAAACGGATCCGGCCCGTCCTCGCACTGGCCACGGCCGACGCAATCGGGCGATCGACCGGCTGGGTTCTGCCTTTCGCCGCCGCGATCGAGCTGATCCACACGTACTCGCTGATCCACGACGACCTGCCGGCCATGGACAACGACGACCTGCGTCGCGGCCGCCCGACGTGCCACAAGGCGTTCGGCGAGGACGTGGCGATCCTGGCCGGCGACGGCCTCTATGCCGAGGCCTTCCGGCTCCTGCTAGCCGAGCAGCAGGCGGAGCCGGCCGCATTGCTGGCCGCGGCGCGAGAGCTGGCGGCCGCCACCGGCGTAACTGGGATGGTGGGTGGGCAATACATCGACGTGGCAGGCACAGCTCCACCCGGATCACCGGGACTCAGGAGGCTTCACGAGCTGAAGACCGGCCGGTTGATCGGGGCCAGCATCGAGTGCGTGCTGCTCCTCGCTCGGGCGGACGAACCTGCCACAATCACGCCGTATCGGAACTTTGCAGCCGAGCTGGGCGTCCTCTTCCAGATCGTCGATGACATTCTCGACGTGACTGGGTCCGAGCAGACGCTTGGCAAGCGGCAGGGCAGCGACGAGCGCCTCGGAAAGCGTACGTACGTGACCGAGTTCGGCCTCGACGGAGCCCGAGAACTAGCCAGCGAATCGCACCACCGCGCACGCGCCGCCCTGTCCGAGGCCGCCCCTGACGGGGCCGTCCAGCTCGAACAGATCACCGACTTCATCGCCACCCGAACCTATTGATGACGACGCTCCTGCACCGCATCGACAAGCCCCAGGACCTCCACAGCCTGAGCGACGAGGAGCTCGAGACGGTGGCCCAGGAGGTGCGCGCGCACATCATCGACACCGTGGGGGAGATCGGCGGTCACTTCGGCGCCAATCTCGGTACCTGCGAGATCGCGGTGGCGCTGCACTCGCTGCTCGACTCGCCGCGCGACAAGGTCCTGTGGGACGTCGGCCATCAGGCCTATCCGCACAAGGTGCTGACCGGCAGGCGCGACGAGCTTCACACCATCCGCAAGTACGAGGGCTTGGCCCCGTTCTGCGCGATTCACGAGTCAGAGCACGACATCATGGGCGCCGGTCACGCCTCCACTGCAATCGGCTACGCGGTCGGGATCAAGGAAGCCATGCGCCGCGGCCACGGGCCCGACGGGCACGTCGTAGCGGTCGTCGGCGATGGTGCGATGACCGGCGGGGTGGCCTTCGAAGCCGTACATCAGGCCGGTGGTCAGGGCACGCCCATCGTCGTCCTCCTGAACGACAACGGGATGTCGATCGCACCCAATGTCGGCGCCCTGTCGCGGTACTTCAACCGGATGCGCCTGAACCCGAAGTTGTGGCACAAGCGCGAGGACCTGGAGGACGGCCTGACCAAGCTGCCGGCCGGGATCGGCGCGGCGTTCGAGCGGTTCGGACCCCACGTCAAGGAGTCGATCAAGGCGTTCTGGGCCCCCGGCCTGTGGTGGGAGGAGCTCGACTTCGCCTACATGGGCGTGATCGACGGTCACGACGTCCACGCCGTTCGCCGCGCCCTGAGAGAGGCGCTGATCGCCGAGCGCCCGGTCGTCGTGCACTGTGCCACGGTCAAGGGCAAGGGCTTCGCCCCCGCCGAGGAGGGTGGGCTGGAGGGCATGGAGAAGTGGCATGCCGCCAAGCCCAAGTCGATCGCCAACGGCGCGCCCGCCGTGGCCGTGCCCAGGCCGCCGGGCGCGAAACCCGCCGTGCCTCAATACACGCAGGTGTTCGGCAAGGCGCTCGTCGAGGAGTGCCGTCGCGACTCTCGCGTGATCGGCATCACCGCCGCGATGAACTCCGGTACCGGCCTGAACATTCTCCAGAGCGAGCTCCCTGACCGCTACTACGACGTGGGCATCGCCGAGCAGCAGGCCGTGCTGTTCGCGGCCGGCCTCGCACTCCAGGGGTGCAAGCCGGTGGCCGCGATCTACTCGACCTTCCTGCAGCGCGCCTACGACCAGATCGTCCATGACGTCTGCCTGCAGCGGTTGAACGTTGTCTTCGCGATGGATCGTGCCGGCCTCGTCGGCGACGACGGCCCAACGCATCACGGTGCGTTCGACATCGCCTACCTGCGCTGCCTGCCCAACATCGTGCTGATGGCGCCGCGCGACGAAGCCATGCTCGTCCACATGCTGCATACCGCGCTCACCTACGACGACGGGCCTATCGCGCTGCGCTACCCGCGCGGCGAAGGTGTCGGCGTGCCGCTGCCCCGTCGCGCCCTGCCGCTCCAGATCGGCACCGGCGAGATCCTGCGCGAGGGAGAGCGCGTGGCGCTCCTCGGCTACGGCACCGGCGTTGCCAAGGCGCTCGAGGCGGCCGACATCCTCGCTGAGCGCGGGATGGCGGTGACCGTCGCCGATGCGCGCTTTGCAAAACCGGTCGACGCTGGGCTGGCTGCCCAGCTCGCCGCCGAGCACGACCTGCTCGTCACGATCGAGGAAGGCGTCCTGGCCGGCGGCTTCGGCTCGGCCGTGTGGGAGACGCTGTCCGACGCCGGCCTCGCTCCGCGGATTCTTCGCGTCGGGCTGCCCGACCGCTACGTGACTCACGGCGCGCCAAAGCTGCTGCACCGGGAGGTCGGTTTCACCGGCCAGCGGATCGCCGAGCGGATCGAGGCGGCGGTGGTGGCGCCGAGCGGCGTCGGCCATCCCATCGGCTGAGCGCCGACCTTTCGCCTTTCCTGCTCACTCTCGGCCGGGTCAGGCCGACTATAGGGTTGAGATGGCAGCAGATCCGGTCCTAGCTTCGGTGGATCAAGAGGAGATCCATCCCGACGTGCTCGTCTCGCGTCAGGCGGTCGTCGACGCCGACATGCAGGTCGCCGGCTACCGCGTGGCTTACGCGACGATCGACGAAGCGGCCCTCGTCGGCACCGAACCGAGCGCCACTCGACTGTTCGGCGACGTGCTCACGGTGGTCGGACTAGAGCAGCTGGCTGGGCCGACGGTGGCGCATCTGCCGCTCAGCCGAGAGCTGCTGATGACGCTCGGCATTCCTCCCGTGGGCCCCGATCGCGTGATCCTCCGCCTCGATCACGCCACCGCGCTCGACTCGCAGCTCGAGCCGATCCTGGCTGCGCTGACCGCTCGGGGATACGCCCTGGCCGTACACATCCGCCCCGGCGAACGCCTTGATCCGGGGCTGCTCGATCGCTTCAGCACGATCGAGGTCGATCTTCCGGAATGGCAGCCGGTGGACCTGCGGGGGTTGGCAGCGCTGGTCAGCGGACGTCACGTTCTCGCGCTGGCCGCCGGGCTGACCGACCACGACGACTTCGATCGTGCCAGGGCGCTCGGCTTTGAGCGCTTTACCGGCCCCTTCATCTCGACGCCGCGCATCACGCCGGCGCGCAACGTGCCCGTTGGGCAGCTGACGGCACTCGCCTCGCTGGCCCAGCTGCGCGCGGGACCGGCCGAGATCGAGGAGCTGGAGGAGGTCATCAACCGCGACCTCGGCCTCAGCCTCAAGCTGCTGCGCTACATCAACTCGGCCTTCTTCGGCATCCGCAACGACATCACCTCGATCCGCCAGGCCGTGATGATGCTCGGCGCCCGCGGTGTCACGCGGTGGGCCATGCTCGTGACCCTGACCGGCGGCCCCAGCGCGCCGCCCGAGCTTTCGATGCTCGCGCTCACCCGCGCGCGCATGTCGGAAATCCTGAGTCGGGCGCGAGACGGTCTCGATCCAGAGGAGCTGTTCACGATCGGCATGCTCTCCGTGGCGGACGCGCTGCTCGGGATGCCGCTGGAGGCGATCGTCGATCAGCTGCCACTGGCCGACGAGGTGGTCGGCGCGCTGATCGAGCGCAGCGGACCGGCCGGAGCCGTGCTCGACATCGTGCTGACCTACGAGCGTGGGAACTTCGACGCCGACAGCGTCCGCGCCAACCACCGCGGCGTGGCTCGTGCTTACCTCGGGGCGCTCCGCTGGGCCGAGAGCGTCCTCGAGAAGGCCGGCTGATCGCCCCTAGGGTTTAAGCAGGAACGGCCCACCGAGGCGGGCCGCTCCTGGGAGGAGAGAGGTATGTGGTCCTGATGGTGCCCGCCCTGGCGAGCGGTCAGTGTGATCGTGATCACGTACCGTTCGCGGCCACGTGCGACGCGTTCGGCTGGACTCATTACTCTCGGATCGGGGTCTGTTCGACTCGCGCTCCCGCGCGGCGGCATCGGTGCTGGCCGGCGACGTGCTGCTCCTCCCGGACCGCCGGCGGGCCGAGAAACCCGGGCAGATGGTGCGCGAGGACGTCGAGCTGGAGGTGGCGGCCCGCCCGGCCTTTGTCTCCCGCGGCGGCATCAAGCTGGCGAACGCATTGCAGGCCTTTGCCCTCGACGTAGCGGGCACCCGGGCGCTCGACGTTGGTGCCTCGACGGGCGGCTTCACGGACTGCCTGCTTCAGCGCGGCGCCGAGCACGTGGTGGCACTCGATGTCGCCTATGGCGAGCTCGACTGGCGGCTTCGCTCCGATCCGCGGGTGACGGTGATCGAGCGCGTCAACGCGCGATCGCTGAGGACCGACGAGCTGCCCTACCGCCCGGAGCTGATCGTGATCGACGTGTCATTCATCTCGCTGGACAAGGTGCTGCCGGCCGTCCTGGCCTGCGCCGCCGCGCGCTACGACTGCTTGGCCCTGATCAAGCCGCAGTTCGAGGTCGGTCGCGGGCAGGTCGGCAAAGGCGGCGTCGTGCGCGATGCTTCGCTTCGCCGGCAGGCGCTGGTCGACGTGGGGGAGGCGGCACGGTCGCTCGGCGCGTCCGTGCTCGGCTACGCCAGCTCAGGCTTGCCGGGGCCGAAGGGCAACCTCGAGACGTTCGTTTGGCTCGCCGAGGCGAGGCGCGGCGGCGTCGACGATCTCTTACGCGCGGCCGCGGAGATCGAGCCATGAATCCGCCACGCACAGCCACGGTCTTCACGCACCGGCGACCGGCCGACACGGCCGATGCCGTCGACAAGCTGATCGAGCTGGCTCGCGACGCCGACGTCGTGCTGCGCTTCGATCCCGAGGAGACGGCCAAGCACGGTCTCACCCCGGTCGAGGGCGTGGAGCTCGACGCGCCGATCGCTGCCGAGGTCGACATCTGCTTCGTGCTCGGCGGCGACGGGACGATCCTCAACGCGCTGCGCACGTACGCCGGCACCGGCGTTCCGGTGTTCGCGGTCAACTTCGGCGAGGTCGGCTTCCTGGCCACGGTCGACCGCGACCAAGCCGCGGACGGGTTCCGCCGGGCGTTCGCCGGCGACTTCGACGTGCTTTCACTGCCCGGGATCACCGCCTCGGGCGCGCGCGGCCAGTGGGTGGCGATGAACGACGTCTCGATGCACCGCCAGCCCGGCAAGCGCGTGGCCGACCTCGCCTACGCCGTTGGCAGCGACGAGATCGGGCGGGTCCGCTGCGACGGCCTCGTCGTGGCCACGCCGGCCGGCTCGACCGGCTACAACCTGGCCAATGGCGGTCCGGTCATGGCCTGGGGCGTGACCGGCCTCGTGGTCTCCTTCATCGCGCCGCATTCGCTGACCGCCCGGGCGTTGGTCGTGGCGCCGCAGGACGTGCTGGTCGTGCACAACCGCTCGCGCGAGGAGCCGGTCGACGTCACGGTGGACGGGCGCCCGGTGTGCGTGCTCCCGGCCGGCGAACAAATCGAGGCCCGCTTTACGCATGACCAGGGGACGCTGGCCCAGGTGGGGGACGCCAGCTTCTATCTCAGGCTGCGCGAGAAGTTCGGCCGGCTGGCTTCCGCGCCGTAGCGTCGGTCTCCCGCAGGCGCCCCGCTCACGGGGTCTGTCCGTCGGCGGCGCCTGGTACACCGTTGCCGCATGCTGCACGAACTGCGCGTCGAGAACCTGCTGCTGATGGAGCGCGCCGAGCTGAGGCTGGCGCCGGGACTGAACGTGCTCACGGGCGAGACCGGCGCCGGCAAAACCCTGCTCGCCCAGGCGCTCGACCTGCTCTTGGGCGGCCGCGCCCGCCACGGCATCGTGCGCGACGGCGCGGCCGAGTCATGGGTCGAGGGCGTTTTCGCGCTCCCACCGGAGTTCGATGCCGCCGACGACGAACGGATCCCGGCCGGCGCCGAGGAGATCGTGCTGGCCCGACGCGTGTGGCCCGACGGTCGGACACGGGCGTACGTGTGCGGGCGGGCAGCGACGGTGGCCGACCTGAGCGAGCTCGGCGGCCGCCTGCTCAGCTTCTACGGGCAACACGAGCACCGGAAGCTGATGCTGGCCGGTTCGCAGCTGGAGATCCTCGACGAGCACTGCGGTGCGGCGCAGGTCGTGTTGCGGACCAAGACAGCCGACGCACACGCGCGCGTGCGTGAACTGGAGGCCCGGGCCGAGGAGCTCCGCGCGCTGGCTGGGGCCCGCGAGCGCGAGCTCGATCTGCTGGCGTTTGAGCTGGAGGAGATCGAGGCGGTGGCGCCGAGCCAGGACGAGCAGGCCGAGCTGACACGCGAGCGCGACCGCCTTCGCCACCTGGAGACACTGCGCGGCGCGGCGGCCGGAGCGGCGGAGGCGATCTCACCCGAGACCGGGCCCGGCGTCGCCGAGGCACTGGCCGGGGCGACGCAGCTCATCGAGCAGGCGGCGGCGATCGATCGCGATCTGGCCGCCCTGGCCGATCGGCTCGGCGCGTTGCGCTTCGAGGCCGAGGATGTGGGCGGCGAGCTGAGGCGCTACCTGCTCGAGATCGAGGCCTCGCCGGGACGGCTCGAGGAGGTCGAGGAGCGTCTTGGCCAGTTCGCCCGCCTCGAGCGCAAGCACGGCGGCTCGATCGCCGATGTGCTCGCCCATGCCGAGCATTGCCGCGCCCGCCGCGAGCAGCTGGAGCACGCCGAAGTCGCGCTCGAGGACGTCGAGACCGAGCTCGTCGCCGCCGGCGGGGAGCTTGAGCGACTGGCCGGCGAGCTCACCGATCGCCGCCGCGCCGCCGCGCCGCGACTGGCCGAGGCGGTGCGCGAGCGCCTGGCCGACCTGGCCATGGCCGATGCGGCCTTCGAGGTGGTCGTGCACCCGCGCGAGGGCGGCATCGGCGCCCGCGGAGCGGACACGGTCGAGTTCGTGATCGCACCCAACCCGGGATTGCCGGCCGGTCCGCTCAAGGAGATCGCCTCGGGCGGCGAGCTCTCGCGCGTGATGCTGGCCCTGCTGAGCGCGGCCCAGGGCGCTCCCGCGGCACCCGGGGAGGAGCTTCAGGGCGGCAAGCCCCTGCTCGTGTTCGACGAGATCGACGCCGGCGTGGGCGGGCACACCGCCCGCGCCGTCGGTTCGCACCTGCGCGA